>JBGAVL010000019.1:0-33981 GCA_044228145.1 Obscuribacteraceae bacterium (SeqCode) | reverse complement strand
TCCGAATTCTTTTTCCAGCAAATCAAGTGAGGTGTTGGCGTTGGCAATCGCTTCATCGAATTCATCTTGCATAAAGTAATAGTAGGCAAGACGCTTGTAGCAAGTGCCTTGCGACATCGGGCCGCCGACTTTCTTGGTCGTTTCAATCAAACGCGTTGTGTTGAGGGCAGCGTCAGCCCAGTGTTCTGCCTTGTCGTAAAGTTCGACGAGATTGAAGAGGGCATCTGCATACTCACGGCAATCCGGACCGCGCTCGCGCTCAACCGTTGCCAGGTTCATGCGTGCCGCTTCTTCACGGTTGCCGAAATCCTGTACGCTCGAGGGATTGTGTTTCTTATCGCTGATCACCCAGAGTTGATCATCGTTGAAGGCAGGATAGTCCTGGTTTTCAGGGCTGAGGAAAGATAATGACCAGACTGCAACGACGACGATAAGCAACACAGAAGTGGTCAGGATCACCATCATCTCGAAAGACACGGGCAAACGCTTTGACTCCAGACGCTTTGACTTGGTGACCTTCTTCAGCGCTACCGCCTGCTCCTGCCACTCTTCATCGGTGGCCGTGTGAATCAGCTCCAGATCGTGCTTTATGTCGGTGACGTTTTGGTATCTGTTGTCCGCGTCCTTGGCGAGCATTTTGAGAACAACAAGCTCAAAGCGGGACAATGTACGGTCTTCGGCAGAATCGCTGGCAAGCGGGCGAGGCGCCTCGTTCATATGCTTGTAGGCTGTCTCCAGAACGTTCTTGCCTACAAAAGGCGGCTTGCCGCTGATTGTCTCGTACATCACGCAACCGAGAGAATAGATATCCGAGCGCGGGTCCAACTTTCTGCCCATGCACTGCTCTGGGCTCATATAGAGCGGGCTGCCGAAAACTTCTCTTGTATGGGTGATGTATTGATTGGATTTGACGTCGTCGGTTTCGTCGGTCAGCAGTTTTGCAATCCCGAAATCCACGACCCGAGCGAGTTCTTTGCCACCGGCTTCTTTCTGGACGACAATATTGCTGGGTTTTAAATCCCTGTGCAGAACCTTTTCCTGATGTGCATATTCCAGAGCTTCAAGGGACTGCAGAAAGAGCGCAATGGCTCGATCCACCGCCAGGTGACCGCTTTTGGACAACAAATCCTCGAGACTCTGCCCGTTTATGTAATCACAAATCAAATAGACCTGACCGTCCGAGCTCAGATGGAAATCATGAAAGTTAGAAATATGAGGATGACGGAGATTGGCGTTGGCTTTGGCTTTCTGCTCGAATCGTTTGACGTTGGGAAGTTTTGCCAGCAAATGTGAGTGCAGACACTTAAGGACGACGACTTTGCCGGTCTCCAGCTCGGTGGCCTTGTAAACCATGCTCATACTGCCTTCACCGAGCAATTCCATGATTTCCCAGCGTTCGGCGATTTGCTTGCCGACCATCGGGTCGACGTTGCCGAAAAGGGAAGTCTCGTCCTTGCCGCCCTCTTCTTTGCCGGAAGGTGGAGCGGTTGTGCCCGGTTTTTTAGCATCCGGTTTGGGCGGCGATGTTGTGCGCGGGCTGGCGCTCTCAGCCGATTCGAGGACGTTTTTGTTAACGTTCTCTTCCTTGAGAGCCACCTTCTCCTTGGGCTGGGAAAAGCGCTCTGAAGCCTGCCCGTTATCCTTCTTGGGGGCTTCCTTCTGCTTTGCGGACTCCTTAAGGGCGCGCTCGCTGGCTACCGACGCTTCGTCATGAAGCGTTAGCTCCTCATCTTCAAAGATCGGTTCTCGATCGTCGCTCACGTCAAAACGAAAAGGGGAAGGGTTTCTCTGCGCCAGCCGGAATAAGCCTGTAGCCCGCCATTATCGGTCGCTACTGCACGCCCACGCCGCCATAGCTCCATTAATACATAGTATTCCACTTGATCAACTAATCAATCTTCTCTTAAAAAACATCGGCGAAGAGATGCAATAGATTAACTGCGAAGGCTTTGCATTAGATAGGCACCAAGATTGGTTTTTCTGAGAAGGGCCAGGTAATTTTTCTTGACGCGATCGGTCAAATCCGGATCCCGTCCACGTTTTCGGTAGAATTCATAAGCCGCTTCAATATTTTTCGTCGCTCCTTCAAAATCTCTGGTCTGGGCTTGTGCCAGTGCCAGCCCATATCGAGATTTGGCCAGATACTCTTCGACCTGATACTGATTCTCCGCGCGGTTTGTGGCAAGAAAGCTCTGCCAAGACGAAACGACTCTCTTGAAGCCTGAAATTGCATCCGAATTATTACTAATGCGCTCGATTTCAGCTTCTTCGGTTAATAGAGCCAACCAATCACGCTCGGCTATCGGTTCTACATTCTGATATTCAGCCACCGCTTTGTATTTCTTTTTCAATTCCTCCGCCTGAGCAAGAGCAGCTATAAAGTTACGTTCATGAACGTTTATCTGCATCATCGCGTAGAGCAATTCAATCTGTGTTTCTACCATGGCAGTACCACTGAGGCTCTTACTGGCAGTCTCATACGCCTTGCCATAATTTTTGTAGGCCCGGGCAAAGTCATCTAGCGCCAGATAACTCTCTGCCTGCAGCTTGAAGACGCTGACATATTCCGAAGAGTCCGTTTGAGCAAGAGCCTCATACATGGACAGAACCCAGTCTCCCTGCCGAATAGCCGACAGAAAATTTCTGTCGTTCCTGAACTTCTTCATGGCATGGATGCCGGCAGGAATCAAATCGTTAACGATCTTGTCGAAATCTTCCTCCCTTCTGTCTCCTTTTGCCAGGCGAGCCTTAATCTCTTTCCACACTGCATGATCGCGCATAACAAGCACGTCCATCTGCATAGTTAGTTTTGTGTCAGGTGCTTCTGTTCTCACAGTCGCCGGTTTGAAATTCTTAGCGAAAAGTGACTGGCTCTCAAGATTCATGCTTTGCAGAGGATCGTACATGAGTTCACGGATGCCCAATATTCCAACAATACAAACAAGCAATCCAATGGCGATGGTGGCAGCCACAGTGCGGATCCGTCTTTCCCTGGCACTGACATTTCTGTACTGTTTCTTTAACGACTTCGCCCGGTGCTTCCACTCCTTTTCCGCGCTTATCAAGGCATTGTTGAGGTCGGTTTCCAATTCGCTCATTTCTTTGTAGCGCGCACTGGGATCTTTCTCAAGCGCTTTCATGACTACGGTGTTTAGTCTTTTGAGAAGACTGTCCGGCGCCTTCTCGTCAACAATCGGGTCAGGGATATCACTGAGCTGTTTTTGCATGGTTTCGAAAACATTTGCGCCTCGAATCGGTGCTTTGCCGGTCAATGCCTCGTACATGAGCACGCCCATTGAATAAATGTCGGAGCGATTGTCGAGTCTTTCACCACGACATTGCTCAGGGCTCATATACAGTGGGCTGCCGAAGACCTCACCGGTCTGAGTGAGATGCTGAACCTGATCTTCATCATCAAGCAGCAATTTTGCAATGCCAAAATCCACAATTTTCGCCGATTCGCCGTCTTCGCCGTTGTTAACGAGCATGATATTGCTCGGTTTCAGATCGCGATGAATAACATTGCGTTCGTGTGCATGCTGCAAGGCATTAGCTGCTTGCACGAAGATAAAAACCGCTCGCACCGGATCGATCTTGCCTTCCTTGGCAATCACATCAGCCAGAGAGACTCCCTGGACGAAGTCCATGATTATGAATGTGCGACCTTCGGGTGTGACACCAAAATTCTCTACCCTGATCAGATTCGGATGACTGAGGGCACTGGCTGTCACCGCTTCTTGCTTGAAGCGCTGCAGGTTTTTCATGTTGGTGGTCAGATGAGGCAGAAGAACTTTAATGGCAACAGTGCGGTTCAAGTCGACGTGACGCGCCTTGTAGACCACGCTCATACCACCTTCACCGATTCGTTCGGTGATCACCCAGCAATTATCGAAAATGAGCGGACGGACATGCAGATCTTCCTCCCCGGAAAGGCTCGCTTTGCGGCGTTCGTTGGCTGATATTTCCTCGAACGTGGCGTGCGAGAGATCAAGCTTCGTCTTTTCAACAGAAGACTCGATCCTTTCCGCCTTTATCGCTTGTTCGGAATTGTCTTCCGTCATAGATTCGTCAGCATGTTTGGAAAATCACCCTCATTTGACTATTTACCCTGCTAATAACCTTCTCTAGAGCTGTAGAAATTAGGAAGAGGAAACTCTCAAATTTCCGATGGGTATAAAGCAGCAGTGAGGGGCTCATGAAACATTATCGGCAGCTAGCGACAGCGGTGCTTCTTGCGAGCATCCTCTGGCAAACATCTAATTTGCCTGCTTTTGCTGCGAGAAAACCGGGCTGGGTTTTGCGCCAAAACAGTCAAACTTACGGCATTGTGAAATGCATTCTCTCCGCTGATGGTATCAAAATGGAGATGGGAAACGTTAAAGTCAGCATCGTCCCTCCAAAATGGCGATTTACTTTCTGGAATGACCAGACCAAATTTTATTTCGACGAGTCACTTGAGGATTTTCAAAAACGAGTACCGAAGAAAACATCTCCTGCCAATTGGATCAGAAGGCTTGAGCCGAGGAAGCCATATATCGAGACAATTTCAGGAATTAAAGCAAAAAATTGGAAGTGGCACAGTTTCAATCCCAAGAATCCAGAAGAGTCTAAACTCTTCTACGACTTTGCCTGCAGCGAAAACATGGGACTGCCGAAAAGATTGATGGAAGTCGCTTGCATCTGCTGTTATGTGCCGCCCGGCAAAGGTATGCCCTTGCGCGTCATTGGAATTACTCCCAGTGGACCAAAGGTTTTTCTGAACACTACTTTCATCAGCAAAACCATGGTCGATCCCGACATTTTCAAACTGCCAAAAGGCTACACGAGGGTGAGAAACGAAATGGAAGTGCTTTTGAAAAAGGCAGGAACAATGATGGATGAAGACGTTTCCGACCTGTACAGACCGTTCCCCAAGCAATAGCCCGGGGAAGCGCTTGCTATCCAATGTCTGGAATTCTAGGTCCCAGAGAGCGACTGGCCCATTGTTTTGACGATTTTTTGCAATTCGAGAAGACAGGTGTAAGTAGGCAAAACCCAGAGAGTTTCATCCGAATCAATATCGTTGAGAGCCAGTTTTAGGGCGCGGTCAAGTCTTGGAACACAAATAATGCGCTCCGGCTCCACACCTGCGTATTTCATTCGCACTGCCATATCGTCCGCACGCAAGCCGCTGACGATCATTTGCCCCTGTACTGATTTGAGCGGTTCAAAATCGGCGTCCCAGAGCCAGGAAATATCACGTCCATCAGCCAAATTATCATTTATAGCAATGAGCACTCTTGCCGTTTTGTCTTCTACAACCGCCTTGACCGTCTGGCTGGCACCAGCCGGATTTTTAATCAACTGAATCAAAACCGACTTGCCGAGTAAAGTAATCTTTTCCGAACGGCCAAAAAGTGTAGTGTAATTTTGCAGACCTTGCTTCACCGACTCGAGCGTGACACCGAGTTTGACTGCACAGGCGGCCGCGGCCAGGGCGTTGTAAACGTTGAACAGACCGGGTATAGGCAGCTTCACCTCGACAGAAAGATTCTGCCTCTTGTCGGTGAGTCGAAAGCGAGAGCTGGCAGCTTGCAGTTGAATATGAGTAGCGACAATGGTCGGATCGGGACGTTTATAGTTACAAGATGAGCAGCGCCAGTGTCCCAGTTGACCGTAGAAGAAGCAGTCGTAGACAATCTCGGCACCGCATTGCAAACAATAGGACAATTCCATGGATTGCGAGCAATCCGGACTTTCCGAATCCAGCATTTTCTGACTGTCAATGTCGCAGTACGCTGCGTCCAAACCAAAAAACAATCGCGTATGATCGGGCACCAGCTGGCAGACATTGGGATCGTCTGCATTCAAGATGGCAGGAGATTTGCAAGTCTTAATGCCCTTCTCGATCAGCTTTGCAGTAGTATCGAGTTCGCCGAATCTGTCCAGCTGATCGCGAAAGAGATTTGTGACCACCACTACAGACAGTGTCGTTTCCTTTGCCACCAGAGGCAGTGCGGCCTCGTCAATTTCGAAAAGGCAATAATCTGTGTTGATATGACCGTCCCAGGAAGCCGCGTCGACAAGAGTAGCGGTGATTCCCGTCACCAGGTTGGCGCCCTGACGGTTATGAATGAGCGTAAAACCGGCGGTTTTTAAAACCGAAGATAACAGGCCGGATGTGGTGCTCTTGCCGTTTGTACCGGTAACTGCAAGCACGCCTCGCTTGGACTGCCCGGCTAGATGTGAAAGCACTTCCGGCGCCAGCTTTCTGGCGACACGACCAGGCAGGTTCGAGCCCAGACCGGCCCCTAAAATTCGAATAGTTCTCGCCGCCAACTTTCCAAATGCTACAGCGACTCTATCATTGCTCGTCATTGATTCCAAAATAGTTCCGAATTCATACGAATATTTCGTTAACGTCAGCATTCGCATATGCGTTGAGATCGTGCTCACTGACGCGAATGATAAGCTCGTCGCCCAAACCGAAATGATGCTCGATATGCTGTCCATCGATGAACAAAGTTCCGGTACGCGTTTGGGACACGAAACGCATTTCTTCACTGCGCTCGAGAATGCCTCTGGTCAATTGCCATTTTTCATTGGGGCGCATGCAGGCCTCTCTGACGATAAACTGATATCGCTGGTCATTTATAGGCAATACAGTACCACCGGCAGAGCGCATTGAGCCAGTAGATCCACATGGAGTACTGACCCATATACCTGAGGATTTCTGCTCTTCGGACATTCCGCGCAAATGCACTATAAATCGGCTTGTAGCGGCAGGGTTGGAGTGAGCAATCAGGACTTCATTGAGGACAAGGTCAGGTAAAACTTTTCCATTGAGAAGAAGCTCCAGCCGAAGCAACTTGATCGTTTTAATGCTGTCGCTTTCGATATCGTCCAAAACCTTATCAATGTTTTTCAACGAAGCCAGGCAAAAATGCCCGAAGCTGGACGATCTCGAAGAATTAATTCCGAGCAAAGGCAGGCTGTCCACATGGTGGGAAGCATCAAGAAAAGTGCCGTCACCGCCGACGGAGATGACCATGTCGACGCCTTTAATTCGTCCTTCCAACTCTGCCCTTACCACCTCACGATGCTCGATTCCGCGCTGGTCCAAGGACGCGAGCAAGTGCTGAAGCGTCTCCATATGCTCTTCGTGAGCCAGTTTGACCTTGGTGACGGAGGAATGCCCTTCCTCGAGAAGCTTCAGGAAGTTTGCTTCCTTATGCTCGACCGCCTGAATTTGGTAGGTCGACTTCTTGGGAACGATCAATACTTTGCGCAGTTTCACGATTTATCCAGAACTGGTTGCCGGCAAGGGTTTACGCACACAGCGCAGACATCCCTGATTAAGGTGCTTCAGGGGTTCCAAATGCGGCGCCGGGAACTGAAGAATCTAGCAGATTCCACCTTCTAATGCCATATACCAGGCGCAGCGTCAAAGGCATGAGAATAAGAAACGCAAGCTTTTTGAATCCGGGGTCATGAAGCTATGTATAGTTGTCGAGTAGAGCTTTGTTTCGCTTGTCTAGATTTAGAACTGCGCTGAGCATGCCATAAAAGGCGCGCTTCGCAACCATTTGCTCTCACTTTGATCTCACTTACAAGGGGCGCCGGCCTTGCCTCTTAGGATATACTTGTTGATCCCGAACATAGACCGAGACTGGTGCTGGGAGGCATTAATGACATTTTCTGGCGCAGAAATAAGAGACAAATTCATCTCATACTTCCGTGACAAGCGCGGGCACCTCAGTTTGCCGTCATCCAGCTTGATTCCGGACAATCCTACTTTGCTCCTTACATCGGCGGGCATGGTCCAATTTGTGCCTATATTCCTGGGGCAGAGTCCTGCGCCGACTCCGCCACGCGCCGTCACCGTGCAAAAATGCGCACGAGCAGGCGGAAAGGATTCGGACATTGAAAACGTCGGCAGAACTGCGCGGCACCATACCTTTTTTGAAATGCTCGGCAATTTCAGCTTCGGCGACTACTTCAAAAAAGAAATTATTCCGTGGAGCTACGAGCTGGTCACCAAAGATTTAGGATTGGAACCGGAAAAAATTTCCGTCACCATTTTCAAAGGCGATGAGCTTAACCCGGCAGACGAAGAAGCCTATGCAATTTGGAACAAAGATGTCGGGATTCCGGCGGAGCGCATTTTCAGAATGTCGCGCAAGGAAAATTTCTGGGGACCGCCCGGTCCTACAGGTCCGTGCGGTCCGTGTTCTGAGATCTTCTACGATCGCGGACCCGATTTCGGATGCAGCAGCGATCCTTCCAAGTGCGGCATCGGTGTTTGCGAATGCGACCGGTATTTGGAAATCTGGAATCTTGTGTTCATGGAGCTTTTCAAAGACGAAAATGGTGCATTCACACCGCTGGCTGCCAAAAACGTCGACACTGGCTCTGGTCTCGAAAGAGTCTCGCTGGTCCTTCAAAAGAAGAACAATACTTTTGAGACAGACCTTTTCATGCCCATTTTGGAAGAAGTCTGCAAAATTGCCGGCGTCAAATATACGGGCGGAAAACCTATCGACGAAAAGCCTGGTTCGCCTGAGCACAAAATCGACAGCTACATCAAAATCATTTGCGACCATGTCCGCTGCGTGACTTTCCTCGTCGCCGATGGAGTCAGAACCAGCAACGTCAGCCGCGGTTATGTTCTTCGTTTCATCACTCGGCGCGCCGCACGCTTTGGCAGATTGCTCGGCATGAAAGAGCCGTTCATTTACAAGCTGGTGCCGAAGGTTGTGGAAACCTATGGTGGTCACTATAAGGAACTGAAGGAAAACGAACAGGTTATCATCAAACACCTGAAGGCCGAGGAAGAAGCTTTTGCAAAGAGTATCGAACGCGGTACAGCTCTGCTCGACGAACTTTTGCAGAAGAAAGAAACCGTCCTGCCAGGCAAGGAAGTTTTCGACTTATATGCCACATATGGATTCCCCGTAGAGCTGACAACTGAAATCGCGCAAGAGCACGGCAAGACCGTCGACATGGAAGGTTTCCTTGCTGCCAAGAAAGATCACCGCGCGGTTTCTGCAGTCGGCAATTTCAACGTAAATATTGCCGGCGATGAAGCATTGAGCGAAGTCGTCAAAAAACACGGCACCACCACATTCAGTGGCTACAAAGGAATTTCAGATGAAGCCAAAGTTGTCGCGCTTGTGAAAGACGGCCGCTTCGTCGACCACGTCGAGGAAGGTGAAGAGGTCGATGTAATCCTCGACAAGACACCGTTCTACGCAGAATCCGGCGGACAGGTCGGCGACACCGGATTGCTGGAAACCGACGGCGCCAGACTGGAAGTTGTCGACACGAAAAAGCATGAAGGTTTGCACTTGCACAAAGTCAAAGCTCTCTCCGGAGTTTTGGAAGCAGGTCAAACTTTGCATGCAAAAGTTGATGCAGAAAAGCGCAACCAGACAGTTCTTCACCACAGCACTGCTCACTTGTTCCACGCTGCTGTGCGAGACCTGTTCGGCAAACATGTAACGCAAGCAGGTTCGCAAGTCGGACCAGCCTATATGCGCTTTGACTTCACGCTCGAGAAACAACCGAAACCGGAAGAGTTGCGGCAGATTGAAAAGCAAATGAACGACTGGGTGAAACAAAACGCTCAGGTGATCACGCAAGAAATGTCGTTGGATGATGCGAAGAAAACCGGTGCAATCGCCATGTTCGGCGAAAAATACGGTGACACCGTCCGCGTCTTGAGCATGGGCGATTTCTCGCTGGAGTTCTGCGGTGGTACTCACGTTTCGCAAACCGGTGAAATCGGACCGATCAAAATCATCTCCGAAGAAAGCGTTTCACAAGGTACACGCCGTGTATCCGCTTACTCCGGACCGAAAGCCTGGACATATTTGAACGATCAACTGACTTATCTTTCCGACGCCTCGAAACTTTTGAGAGTGCGTCCGAATGAATTGGCGACTCAAATCGAGAAGCTACAAGAATCGCTCAAAGACAGAGAAAAGCAATTGCAGAATTTGGAATCGAAACTGGCACTTTCAAGAGTCGATGAGTTAAAGCAGAAGGTTCAACAAGTCGGATCAGTTCGCGTTGTAGTCGAAAAGGTCGACAACATGAATGTCGACGGTTTGAAATCTATTGCAGAAGCGCTGAAGAACGGTTCCAATTCACTTCTGGTGGCCCTCGCGTCGTCGAGCGGTCCAGACCAAGTCTCCCTTGTTGTTGGAGTTCCCGACGAACTCGTGAAGAAAGGATTGAATGCTGGCGAACTTGTAAAAGCGGCAGCTCAAATCTGTGGCGGAAGCGGTGGAGGTAGACCTCAACTTGCTCAAGCCGGCGGGAAAAATCCCGAAAACATTTCGGACGCATTGAACAAGGTGCGCCAATTGGTGCAGGAGAAACTTCCGTAAAGGCAGAAGGCGCACTTCTAAATCGGAAAGCATAGGTAGGCTTATCGTCTACTGACCTGCTGCGGCTTGAAGCCTTCGTACTTGTAGTCCCAGCTCGGCATGTTTCTTACAAACGCTGCCACTTCTTCGATAAGCGCTGCATTAAGCCCATCGTCGATGCGCAGCATTAACTGCTCGAATTTCCTGCCGAATAGTTGCCGCATTAACTTCGATCGAACTGGACTCCAGTGTTTTACACATTCGATTGAAATTCTAGTATTCACTTTTCCCAGACTTTCCAGACGGATGACGACGGTGCGATCAGGAACCGCTTTCACTCTTGCGCAAATCCATTTTTCTTCGCCCGACCTGACGATCAATGCCGATCGTAATTGCATCGTAGACGCGAGGCAAAGCTCATACGCTTGCGCAAGCGGTTGACTCACATCTTCATAAGTCAGATACGCACTGACACCGCGCATCGCCACGTCCTCAGAAAAACCGACTTGAAAGCTGTGCGCCACAGCAGCAAAAACCACTCCAAGCAGGCATGAGATACCGACTATGCAAGGAAGAAATTGGATCAATAAATTGGGCGAGAACACTCCTAACAAAATTAGTGGTGCGTTCAAAATCAGGCCGCAACTTACCCCGCGCAGAAAACAATCGAAGTAGTCCCGCAACTTATAAAAGGTAGGATCCAAATATTGAAAGGGATGAAAGATTTCAACTTCCGCCCGGTTAACATCTGACGCCATCACGACTCCTGCCCTAGACTACATTCGCCAAATTTACGCCACGCACGAACACATCGCAGTTCTAATTGATCGCCACATCGATCGTCTCACTCCTATGTGACAATTCCATGACAGACCGCGCTTGATATCATAAGAAATAAGGGTGAAAACAGCGCGATTACTGACAACCGGGACCTGAGAGATCAAACGCCAGGTGGCGGACTTTGAACGCCGCACGGGCCGTGTGCAAACATCAAAAAACTGGCAAAAATTCGGGAAATCGATCCGAGATTGCTGACTGGGCGGCTTAAGAAAACGCTCATCTTGGCTGGTATGGACGCGCAATCGGAAGCTTCCTCAGCATTCACTGTAATTCCGTTTTCTCTTTAGACAAACAAAAACTACGGAACCACTGACTCGCTGAATTCTTGGGCGAAAACAACAGCTCCACCCGGGCCGTAAGCACATCCGATGCCCACGGTCACAAATTTAGGATTGAGAATGTTTCCTCTATGATTGGTCGGGTCGTCCTTAGGTTCTGCCATCATCGTCCTTTCACATCCCGCTACTTTGGCTTGCGGGCTCATTGGACCACTCTTTGTCGCTATATTCTCATTCACAAAAATGTTCAAACCGGCAGCAGCAGCTCGGTCTCTGGGATCCTGTCCGGACGGATTGACGTGCGCAAAGAAGTTGCGTTTGATCATATCTTCGGCGTGCGCGCGTGCCACCGCCGATAGTGACGTGCTCAAGGTAACTGGTCCGACACCATTGGCAGCGCGATCTGCATTGACGATTTCACACAAATACGTTTCCAGTGTCTGTACTGGCACTGAGTTCTGGATTCTGTCGAGCGTAGAGTCTCTGCGCGAAGTTACACTCTGCATAACTGCGGTGGCATCAGTGGGTGCATCATTGGAGTAAGCGATTGTTTGGTTGTAGCAATTAAGCGCCTGAGCTGTTTGCTTGACGAATACGGATTTCAATTGCCCGGAAGGAGCAGCGCCGAGAATTCTGTCAGCGTCTGCCGCGGTTTGCACAACCCTGCTGTTTATTTGCAATAGGACGTCTCCTGCGGACAAGCCGAGCTTTGCCGCAACCGAACCGGGACTGACAGAAGTGATATAGAGCCCGCGATTGGATGTTCTGCCAGTCAAAATATAAGCTGCGCTGCCACTTGCTCCCAGACGAGAGGACATGTCAACGCGGTCGGTATAAGTAAAAATTTGCCGGCTGATCTGCCGTGCAAAAGCACCTTGATCGCCTGCACTCGACACCAAGCAAATGAGCAGGAGCACAATCCGGCAAAGGGATTTCAGCTGTCGCAAATCCGGCACTCCTCCGCCATAAGTTCCAACTTAGATTCCATTATGCCCGCTTATCAGTCTCAACGCCCGGGGGTGAAAAACGAAAGATTAGCAGGCATTTATGCAGCACAGGGGGGAGATTCCGAGGATCGGCGCCCACTTTCGGGAATATAAATGGTCCGCATTCACAGGCTTACCAATAGACTTTCCCATTGTCAGAACACCAAATCCAGCCACAGCTGAACATCCATTACAAGGAAGACCAGGCAAGGAATGGCCTTGCTGTTTTGCTTGCCCTGTCGCCGGTGTGGGGACTATGGTCCATCTATGTCTCCAGTTGGCTGGTCCTGGCGCTCATCCGGGGCGGTTTTAACGGCTATGAAGACCTCTTCGCCCTACTCATGTTCTACATAGGTCTAATCGCTGTCGGCCTTTTCGGGCTTTTTGTTTGCCTGGATGCCAAATTCGTGGTCAACGAGAGAGAACTGCGCCTGCCCTGGCGGTACTTTTTGAACCTGGGATTCACTCGCAGCCAACCCTGGTCGGAGCTGCAAACGGTTGATTTTAAGGATGACGAGCTAATCCTCAGATTCAGGGTGGGCGAAGCGCGCTTCAAACTGGCCGGCATGAACAATAACGACCTCAAGGATCTGGTCGTTGCCGTTCGCTCCAACGCCCCTGAAGCACGTTGCAGTTTCGACAAGAAGGCAATCGAAACAGTCATGCCTGACTCGCAAGCGGCTCCGGGCGCGGACGGCAGTTTTACAGCGGTCTGGGAGCAAGATCTGGCCAGCCGTTTTGGCAGCACTGCTTTTGTGCCTCTGGAGGCCAAGGCGAAGCTTAAGAATGAAACATTGTCCGTGGTCGGTCAGGTTTCATTTGGGGGCTTGTCGGCTGTATATCTGTGCAAAGACAAACTAGGCGATACCGTGATTGTCAAAGAAGCGGTAGTGCCACTCAATTCCGATCTTTCGATGAAAGAAAAAGCGATAGAAATGTTTCAGCGGGAAGCAAAAATCTTGCAGGGTTTGAATCATCCGTACATCGCCCGCGTGCTCGATCACTTTGTAGAAAACGACAGACATTATTTGATGTTGGAACACGTCAACGGCGTGGATTTGCGCGCTTTCGTAAAAGAGCACGGGCAGCAAGGAGAACGCTTGATTATGCGTTGGGCGCTGGATATGGCTCTGATTCTCAGTTATTTGCATTCGAAAGACCCGCCTATTATCCATCGCGACATTACTCCCGACAATATAGTTTTGGATCGTCTGGGCTCGATCAAGCTAATCGATTTCGGCGCTGCCAACGAACTGTTGGGCACGGCGACAGGAACTCTGGTCGGCAAGCAATGCTACATTCCGCCGGAACAGTTCAGGGGCAAAGCGACGACACAGAGCGACATCTACGCTCTAGGATGCACGCTCTATTATTTGGCCACAGGCACGGATCCGGAACCCTTGTCTCAGTCTTCTCTGCCGGATGAATTGAAAGAAAAGTATCCGGCGCTAAACGAGCTCATTGAAAAGTGTACGGCGATGGAGACAGACAGAAGGCTTGAGACTGCAGAAGACGTGGTGGCGCTGGCTCGAGAATACACAAAGAGTCATCAGCAAGAGAGTCTCAATTTAGGCACCGCAGAAAAAATTGCCGGCAGTTTTGCAAGTGAGGGCTGATGAGCCAGTTTAAAGATCAAGAAAGAGATGCCCTGGCTCCGCCGTCATTGAAGGTGTCGCCGCAGGCTGCCCCGTTCTCCTTGGCTGATGACACTGATACGAGCGATCACCCCACAAACGCAGAACCAAATGCAAATCAAGCCGCTGCCAGCGATGATTCGAAAAACAAATCGCCAAAGCCTCCGCCTTGGAATTTCGTGCCACCACCGAAAGATGACAACGACCTCAAAGACGAGCACTGGTACGATAAAAGAGAACGCCTCCGGCAGGAGTCATTAGAGCAGTATCGGGCCCAATATGGCGACGAAGCCTATCATGCTGCGGTTAAAAACTACAAGAGCCCCTACGACGAAGCGCTGGAAGCTTCAAACAGAAGCTGGGAGGGGATCAATCAATTTCTTGATCTCACCCAGCACATTGCGGTTTTTGGTATGGTCGCCGGCGTCGTTCTCGTCGCTATCATTGCTTTCGGTGTTCTGAACCACCAGAGCGGCGGCCCACCCGTTCAATGGCCGGATCTCACACAACTGCCGATTTTTGACTTCTTACGGGGACATAATTTCAAAGGCGTAAGCGACATGGAACAGGTTTTGAACCTGCTTCCCTTTGCTGCATTCGGTTGCGCTCTCACCACTGCCTTCGCCACCTACATAGCACGTTCTGCAAAGTCTCGAGAGATTGACTGGACCGACAGCCACCTGATGTTGGAATACTCGGGACCAATCAACCTCGCTTTCAAATGGACGGCAATTAAGAGTGTCGATCAGATCTGGCGCTGGGATATTTTTCATGGTCGCCAGCCCGTTTTCTTGCTATCAACGCATGAGGGAAACGTCTTCAAACTAAAACTCTCCGACATTGCTGCCAAGAATAATATCGGCAGCTTCTTCAGCCTTATTAAAGAACATGCACCAAAAGCAAAATTCAATGTTGATCCGAAATTCGCCACAGACGAATCCTATACGGAGCTGTGGCTGAAATATTTCTCCAAAGCCACAGACCGCACAAGAAGCGGATTGCTGGAAAGAGACATGCTGGTAGCTGACGGCATGTACAGAATTGTCGGCACCGTTGGCGGTGGCGGGCAAGGAACAGCTTATCTCGCAATTGTGGAAAAAAATCAAATTCCGGACTCTGCATATGGAAGCACAGGCGTAGATGGAAAAGTGGAAGTTTCGATGGGAAACAAGGAAGCACGCCACATTGTAAAGGTCGACCAGGGCAGCTCGGAAGAGAGGAAAAAACTTGTAATCGGTCAGGAAGTGGTGCTCAAAGAATACATTCTGCCTGTGCACCGGGGACAACTGACTGCAGAAAGAACAGCAGAAAAGTTAAAAGCGGAAGCAGAAATTCTCGACAAACTCGACCACGAACACATCGTCAAATTGAAAGACGCCTTCATCGAAGACTACCGTGGATACCTAGTCCTGGACTTCGTTTCCGGAGAGTCACTCAAGTCTCTTACCGACCGATTGGGTCCGCAAACCGAAGAGCAGATCGTTGACTGGGCGATACAAGCGCTCGACATTCTTCAATACATGCACGAGTTGACACCGTCTCTGGTGCACCGCGACATTACTCCAGACAATTTGATGTTGCAGGAAGATGGTTTTATAAAACTCGTCGACTTCAATGTCGCGTATCAAGTCGACTCTTCAGCGACCGCGACCGTAGTCGGCAAGCACGCATATATCCCAGCCGAGCAGTTCCGCGGCAAGCCGACGCCGCAAAGTGATATCTATTCTCTTGGCGGAACAATGTTTTATCTTTTGACCGGCAAAGAGCCGGAACCGATCAGTACATCATATCCCGCCAAGCACAGTCAGTTTGTTTCCCCCGAACTTGATGCCATCGTTGCCAAAGCAACCTCTACGCCTCTGGACCAGCGCTATAAAGATGTTCAAGAGTTCAAAGAAGATCTAGTAAAACTGAAAAAATCACAGGCCGTTTAATCTGCCATGGGAATTCCGCGTATCGACATCCCGTCAAACCGCGCCTAAGATACCCAGGCTGGATAGAAGTGTAGATTTTCGTCTTTATGGTGGACGCATCTATGCTTCAGCTTTCCAAACCTTCTTATGCCGAAACCTCCGGCAAACAACCCGAAGCCCAAATCTTGCAAGGAACGCCAGACCAGCTGCGAGAGGAGGGGGAGCTTTGCGGCCGGCCGCGCTCGATTGAGCGCAAAGAAGGCAGTGCCGAGAACAACAAGCCGCTTACCGAAACCCAGAAATTCGAGAAAAAACAAGGCGTAACCGTTGAGACAAGAGACGGCAAGTACGTCTATATATTAAAGATTCACGGGCAGGATAAAGAACTGCTCACCACAGACGCCAACACCAAAGGTCTGGAAAAAGCCGAAGCCGAGCTGGGTAAGCTGAGACGAGAAAAAATCGCAGAATTGGAAAAAACGTTCAAAGTCTCCTTCAGCACAGATGGCGAGGACATCTTAAAACAGTGGGTGCAAAAAGACGATTGCAGTTGGGAGCGCGGCAACATGATCAAGGCTCGCAGCCCCAACCTCGCGGAGTTGAGCGGAATTGAAGCGGCTCTGTATAAGGCGCAACCGAGCCAACTCACCAAGGACGGCACGCAAGGTGTGAAGTTCTACTTTTTGACAGAACACTATTACAAACATGATGTTGCCCTCGCGTATCATATTCAACAAGACAAGAACAGCAGGCAAGCCGTGTACTTTGAGCCGGGAGCCAACGAAGGCAAACCGATTACCGAGAAAGATGCCGACAGAATGAATATGCATCATCTCTACAGCATTGAAGCAGTTACTCATCACGAGCTGATGCACAACGCGCAACAAAATCTCAATTGGGACACACCGAAAGAAAAAGAAAAGTGGGCCCGCAAGCTCGGGTGGCTGCCGTATGAAGATCCAAATACGCATGAAACAAAATGGATCTTCACAGGAAAGAAAGACGACCTCTACAGGCGCGATCAGGATCACTGCAAAGACTCATTCAAGTGGTGCGCATGCGGCCAGCACGGCGGCTTGCAAAACGAACAGGGTGGAGGCGTTGCGAAAGTCAAAGACGCCAGGCAATATACTCTCGATCAAGTACGCGATCTGGCTCAGGTAAAACCGGCCACGCGCTACTTCGTCAACCCGCTGGAAATGTTTGCCGAAGGCGGCATGAAGTACAGAATAAATGAGAAACGCCGTCAGGAATTGCTTTCCGATAGTCCGCGGCTTTACGACGCTGTGAAAGAACACGATCAAGAAGAACTGAATATCAGGTATGGCAAAGACAAATCCGGGACGCCCAACTACATCCGCTCCTCGAGCGGGGTTCTAGTAAAAAACACAGCGGAAGCACGTGCTGAAGTTCAAGAATTCGAAGATAAAATCAAAAAAGCGGAGAAGAAAAAATGATGGCCACTGATTTTTCATTCGTAAACAATTGGCGGCCAGGACTGGGCTGGTTGGGAGTGATACCTGGCGTAACGTCCATCAGAGACGCCATCAATGGACTGGGCGGCACTTGCGAAACAGCCGAGATGGCCAATGGATTTTCATTCGACTTCAAAGACGGCCTCATTCGCGTAACCGCAATCGAACAACATGGCACCATTTCGAAATTGTGGATTTCAGGCAGACTGGCAAATCAGGGAATAATTCCCGGTAGTTTAAAAGCCGCGCAAGATGTCTTTCCTAACCTGCGCATGACCGGGCACGATCCATCGAATTCAGAAATCTATGAAACCAGAGGTGTGAGGTTGGCGGCGGCATCAGGCAGCGATGACGGCGATATTGTCTGGATTGAGTTTCTGCCGGTCTGAGAATTTTTCTATGCTATCGCCCGCCCGATTGGTGGTTTTTCCCGCCCATCAGTAATTGATGGCGTCGCAATACGAAAACGGGCGGGCGACGCATGGCGTCGCCCCTACAAATCGGTTTAAAATAACTCTTCGTTTCTCGGCGCTTTCGACGAGTCCACAGGCGCATTCGATATTGAGGTATTGACGATGTTTGCAAGCAGGGTTAAAGGCAAAGTCCTTTTATTGGCTTCGGTTGCAGCGGCCTGGCTTTCGCTCTCGATTCCAGCCCAAGCTGGAGTGCCTCCGGTACGGATGTCGGTGACGCCAGGCGGGCAGAGCGGCATCGAGCAAGAAGTTTGCGATCGCCTGAGCATGGGGCTTGGCAATGCGCAGGACATCGTCATAAGCACCGTCAATCCGGACTGGTTTGTAGTTTGCTCCATCGTGGAGAAGACCGACCAGAACACCGGTCAAATCAGATATAACGGAACCGTAACCGTCAAAACTCGCGATGGGCAGGTGATTACGACTGCCTCTGTGCAAAAGTACAACCAGGATTACGTAGTTCCGGGTCAGCAGTTGAACAAGCGCCTGGTGGACAATGCAGCCAGAGACGTTATTCAGGCTGTCAGCGACAGATCGCTGCCTCCCATCCAGCAAGCAGTAGAAATCGAGATGGAGACGAGAAAGAAAATTATTGAAGCCGAAATTAAGGCCGAAGATGACAAGTATGATGACGCCACTGCAATCTTGCGACCGATCGGACCGGACTCGCCGCGTTTTCGGGCAGTAAGAGACTTGATGGACGAGTATGCGATGGAGAAAGAAGCGCTCAGCTTCATCAACACAGCCAAGGCGAAAGCAAGGCAAGGTGCGTATACTCAAGCCGTCGTCGCTTTGAAGCAAGTGAACAAGCAATCGAAGCGCTATCGCAACGCGGTCGCCTTGATGGCGCAATACAGGGCTCACAGATAAGTAACAGATGATAGATAAATTAACAGTAAGAGCGCGGAGACTCCGGCGACTCGAGGCGGCACGGCGGCGGGTGTTCAGCGCATCTTCGGACTGATGCATCCAAACGGACCCTGGATCAATATACTGACTGGAAGCCGTTCTTATCAGAACTGCCTTTTAATCAGCGACCCTATCAAGTAGACTAACCTCGCTCCTGATAAGTCTTTATGCCTTGGAGCTGGCCACCCGACTGCAACCTGCAGCGCAGGGCGGAACAAAAAATGGACTCATGATTAGTCGAAAAGACCGACAGGGAGTTCCTAATTTGCCGGACAGCGTCGTACTTCTTATTTGATCAGATGCTGCGGCTTTTCAAGCGGAAACCGGACTCGAAATGCTAAGTAGTAAAGAAGCTTTTGAGCGAGCATTTGAATAACGGGGTCTTTATAGAGACGATTTCACGGGATTTGGATTTAAGGAGAGTTCTAAATGAAAGCAAGAAGGACGATTGCCCTGGGCGCAATCCTGATGCTACTGGCAGCGGCGATGATTCCGCAGGCGGCAATGGCTGGACAAAAGCGCAGAATCGCCATACTACCGTTTGAATACGGTGCAGTCAGCAGTTCTCTGGGCGGATACGACCTTGGTAAAGGCGTCGCCAGCCTCTTAATAACAAAACTGGTCAACGACGGTACTTATTCAATAATTGACCGCCAGCACCTGGATGCAATTTTGAAAGAACAGAATTTCTCTGTCAGCGACAGAGCTGATGCCTCCACCGCCAACAAGATTGGAAAAATGCTCGGTGTGGACGCCGTTGTTTACGGCACTATCACCGCCTTCGGTTTTGAAGACAAGCGCACCTCCTACTCAGCGCCTTCTGTCTATGTTCCTGTCTCCATTCCGTATGTAGGCGGATTGGGCAGCATGTTCGGCGGCCTGCACGGCAGTTCGCGCAAACAAAAGGCAAAGACGGCAATTGACGCCACAGTCACCGACACCAATACAGGTGAAATCCTGGCTGCCGTGCACGGACTAGGAGAATCAACCAAAGCATCCAGCTCATTCGGCTCTTACGATGTGGACAGCTCCGACTTCTCCAGTTCACTTGCCGGTGAAGCCACCAATCAGGCTGTCGAGCAAATGGGTACACAATTGATCGCCATGGCTGCGAAGGTTCCGGACAACCAATCTTTGGCTTTACAGAACGTTGAAGGTCGTGTCGCAGACGTGACCGGACGCGAAGTAATCGTCAATGTCGGCAAGCAAAACGGCATTGCCGCCGGTGACCATCTGTCGGTCGATCGCCCCTACAAGACAATCAAAGATCCGGTCACTGGAAAAGTCCTGAAAGAAATGAGCAGCACTATTGCCCTCATCAAAATCAAGGAAGTCAATCAAGACAATTCGACCGGCGACATCACCAAAGGCGGCGGTGTCAAAGTCGGCGATGCCGTCAAGAAAGTAACTACTGACGTACAGGCAATTGTTATCACACCTCTGCCGGACGCAGGCGGTGGTATCGGTACTTCTCAACAGAAGACGACCATGACCACTTCAGGTACGGTACTCAAGAAAGAAACGACCAAGTAATGAAAAAACAGAACTGGCAGAAGGCGAGCGTATGCGCATTTATTCAAGCGTTGCTGGTCTTCTGCCCGCTGTCTTTTGCCGAAGCGTCCACAGACGCTGAGAAGTACGCCAAACCGATGGCGCAGGCGACAGCCGAATTCGAGAAAGGCAATTACCAGGTAGCTCAGGATGCCTTCTTGAAGCTGGTCACGAAATATCCCAGTTCTGCTGAGCTGAGGACGATGTTGGCCAAATCGTATAAACGCCTGGGGAAATTTGACGAAGCAAAAGGTGAATTCAGAGCCGCCATTCAGTGCGACTCCAATTATGCCGATGCTTATTACGAGCTGGGCTGCATGATGGAAAGCGACAAAGATTACAGATCAGCCGTTGTCTCTTTCGAAAAGTATCTGGAGCTGAAGCCTGATTCCAGTAACCGAAGGTTGGTAACCGATCGAATTCAATTCTGCAAAGGCAACATGCAATAAACAGGTAGATAAGCAAAACACAAAGAGGGTAGGTAAGTGACCAAAACGCACAAATATGCTTTCTTCGAAGGTAACTTTGTTCCGCTAGAAAATGCCAAAATCAGCATCATGAATCACTCATTCATGTATGGCACAGCTGTTTTTGAAGGCATTCGAGGCTATTGGAACGAAGCGCACGGCGAAATGTATTTGTTTCGTTTGAGAGAACACTTCTTGCGCATGAAAGACTCGATGAAAATCATGCACCTGGACGACATCAAATATTCAGTTGACGAATTGTGCAAAATTTCCGTAGAGCTCGTGAAAAAGAACGAGCCAAAGACCGATACCTATCTTCGCCCGGCTGCCTTCAAAACCGGACAGAGAGTCGGTCCGAGCCTGGAAGACAACCCGAGCGATATGTGCATGTTCACCGTGCCTTTCGGCGATTATTTTCACGGTGCTCCCGGGTTGAAGGTTCAAGTTTCAGCCTGGCGGCGCGTTGAGGACAACGCCATTCCAGCCAGAGGAAAAATCGTCGGAGCTTACGCAAACACGGCGCTTGCAAAAACCGACGCTATCCTGGCCGGCTTTGATGAGTGCATTGTTTTGTCGGAAAATGGCCATGTCTCCGAAGGAAGTGCCATGAACATTTTCATGGTCAAGAACGGCAAATTGATCACGACGCCGATATCAGAAAACATTTTGGAAGGCATCACCCGCAGTAGCATTATGGAATTCGCCAGAGAAGAATTCGGTTTTGATACGATCACGCGAACAGTCGACAGAAGCGAACTTTACACCGCCGACGAGCTGTTCTTCTGCGGCACCGGCGCTCAGATTGCTCCCATCATCGAAATTGACAAGCGGGAAATCTCGGCAGGACAGTGTGGGCCGATGACGGGCAAAATCAGAGAATTCTACGTCTCAATGTGCCGAGGCGAGCAAAAGAAATACATGCACTGGCTGACGCCGGTTTACGGAACCGCCACTCAAAAATCCGACAGCAAAGAAAAAGCAGCAGCTAAATCTTAGGCTAAGTCTCAGTCTGCGGCATCTGTAGATTCAGCATCGTCGTCTGCCCTGAAAGAGTCTGAGGCGTCCGCCTTGGAAGACTCTGCGGCGTCTGATTTGGGAATATCCCTGGCAGCTAGTTTTGGTCTATCTTTGCCAGTCAACTTATGGCGGCCCAGTCCCATAAAGGCGAATTTGCTCTTCTCTTGAGGATTCATCAGTTTGGCAATTTGAACCAGGCGTCGTGCCTGCGCTTTTGCTTCAGCCTGCTCGGATGAATCTACATCGTGCCGCCAGATCAGTTTCCATTCGGCAATGCAATCATCGAGCAAGTCAGCATCTACTTTCTCACCCTTTTTCAAGGTGCGGTTGATCTTGGTAGTCATGGCTCTTGCATACATGACGTGACCGGTCGGGTCGCCTGGATCGAGCTGCACTGCTTTGCTCAACTTCTTCAGCGCCAGAGGCAGATCGCCATCATCGAGTGCCTGTTCGCCGGTGAACCTGAGGTGAGAAGCCTCGCTCAATCTGCCGCTCATGCCGCTGCCGAAAAATTCTTTGTTGGGTCTTTCTTCCGAATACACCTTGCCACCAGATGTGATGTTAGGTGAAATCGTATCGGCTGAAGCCGCAGCAAAAATTCCCGACAGCAAGAATTGATGCGATGCAAATACAAGTGATAAAGCAATTGTCCTATTTAGTTTCTCGATTTTTGAGCGATGCTGCGCCTGCCGGACTTGCTTTTCTTCTTGCATGTTGCCTCATTGGTGAGCATCCGCAGTCCAAGTGCAACCGCGGCGGCATGTTGCTATTTCTCTTCCTTTTCCTTTTCTTCCTCTTCTTCAGTCACGTCGGCGACGTCGACCGAACCTGCATGAATTTCTGAAATCTCTTCTTCCAATTCTTTGATTCTGGCTTCAGCTCTATCAATCTGAGTCAGTTCGTCATGAACGCGATCGACTAATCCGTCCAGCGATCTTGATTCTGTCCAGAGAATGAAAGTGCGCAAACCAATGGTCTGAAAGTGCCTGTTCTTTTCCATATCAAGGGTTTTGATATTGATTTTCAGTTTGGCAATTTTTGCTTGCTTGCCGGTTTTGTCAGCTGCATCTTTGGCTACGTCTTTGACCTTGCTAAAAAAGTTGTCGAATGATGGCATATCCCTACCTCTAGTACTGCGTTTGAGAAACTCTTTATTTTAAACGCCTGCCGGGAGCAAATCTATTTGAGCGAAGTTTTGTATTCAAAAGCCAAAAAGGTCCGTCTATAAGAGCTTTCGAGATCTCAGGGTGCAAAGTCAATGCCGGCCTCGGCCAAATTGAATCGTTCATGAACCAGTCTTACAGCTTCCTTCGCATAAGCAGCAGGCACGACGATGCTCACGCGCAGATCGGCCGAGGTGACCATCAGAACGGGGATTGAAGCAGTGCTTAACTGGTCGAAAACAGTGGCGACAACTTCCGGACGGCTGGTCAGGCGTCTGCCTACAACTGAAATTCGAGCGATATCTGTGTCGCAGTGAATGTGCGGAGCACCCAGCGATTTACCGAGTGATTCGATGATTGACAGAACACGCGGGACAGAGCGCTTTTCGACGGTAAAGGCAAATTCCTGGCAGGGCTCGTCTTCACGTGCCAGAAGCATCACCATGTCGGTGGCGATATTCAATTCTTGCAGGCGTGTAAATAAAGAAGAAACACCTTCGACCCGCTTCGCGTCCACGTCTTGAGCGGGACATTTGAGATTGATCGAG
Source organism: Obscuribacteraceae bacterium (SeqCode) (assembly GCA_044228145.1). GTDB lineage: Bacteria > Cyanobacteriota > Vampirovibrionia > Obscuribacterales > Obscuribacteraceae > QKMZ01. The sequence continues at coordinate 10,378 of JBGAVL010000019.1, read as the reverse complement.
GCTTGATTCAGGTCGAGCGACAGACCACAAACTGTGTACTCCGGCGCCACCAGGCGGTTTGTAATCAGCGTGCCTGAGTCTTCGGGCATAAATGTGGAGCGAACGCGAATCGGTACATGTGAATCCATCGCCATTTCAATTGAGCGGGCATTCATCACCTGAGCGCCGGTAGCAGCCAATTCCAGCATCTCTTCATAACTGATTGCCGAAAGCTTGCGTGCTTCGGGCACGATGCGCGGGTCACAAGTATAAACACCAGCGACGTCGGTGTAAATGTCGCATCGCTCGGCAGAGAGGGCGCCTGCAAGCGCAACGGCGGTCGTATCAGAGCCGCCACGTCCCAGAGTGGTAATGTCGTTGCTGTCGGTGATCCCCTGAAAACCAGCCACCACGGCAATTTCGCCGCGCTTGAGGCTGGACTCGATTTTGGCGGGGCGAATCTCGCGAATTTTTGCCGTGCCGTGGCTCGCGCCGGTAATGATTCCCGCTTGCTGTCCGGTAAACGAGCGTGCCTGCCAGCCTAAAGACTGAATGGCCATGGACATCAAAGCAATAGAAACCTGCTCACCGGTGGACAAAAGCATGTCCATCTCGCGGGCGTCAGGGGTGTCGGAAATCTCTTCAGCCAGGCTCACCAGCTGGTCCGTCGTGTGGCCCATTGCCGAAACCACAATCGCCACTTCATTGCCTTCGGACGCGTTCTTTACCGCAATCTCAGCTGCTTTGCGGATCTTTCCCACGTCTGCAACCGACGTGCCACCAAATTTTTGTACCAGACGCCCCATAGACAATTACCGACTAGCTAGAAGCCAGAACCAGAGAGGATTTGAAGAAAATACTTCTTGACGCTACCGATCATATCCTGCTCAGGCAAAAGGAAGTGAAGTGGCAGGCAAAAAGTAATTTAACTGGGTGTAAAACGCTTGATATCTACCTGAGCTCCCAATTTTGCAGTGATAAATTGCATATCGCATAGACTCCCGCCGCCGCCAATTTAGACAAGCGATCAGCTATCTCAATTGGGAGACTTTATACCAGCAGCGAAAAACTTGCGTTTTTCGCTGCTTCGATGTAGCCGAAAAACCCCACAGAGCTTAATCGTAAAAAATCCCATACCCTTGGAATCCAGAGAAAACGCCGCAAACGCTATGAATTCGTTCTTACACCACAGCGAAATTCACAAGAATTTCGCTGTGGTTGGAAATGTTGCTTTTTTCCCACAAAACCTTCGAAAATTGACAGCGCAACCTCAAAACGTCAGCTAGTCCTTCTTCATCGGAATATGCACGCCTGCTTTTTTGGCAAATTCAATTGCTTCTTCGTAGCCAGCATCGGCATGCCGGATTACGCCCATGCCGGGATCGGTCGTCAGTACTCGCTTCAAGCGTCTATCGGCATCAATTGTGCCATCGGCAACGATGACCTGGCCGGCATGCAGCGAATAGCCGATGCCCACTCCGCCGCCGTGATGCAGCGAAACCCAGCTGGCGCCGCCCACTGCGTTTAACATCGCATTGAGATAAACCCAATCGGCAATTGCATCGGAGCCGTCTTTCATGGACTCGGTCTCGCGATTGGGAGAGGCAACAGAGCCGGCATCCAGATGGTCGCGTCCAATCACAATCGGCGCTTTTACTTCGCCAGATGCGACAAGCTCATTGATAATTTGTCCCAGTTTGGCGCGATCTCCATAGCCCAACCAGCAAATCCGAGCCGGCAAGCCCTGGAAGGCAACCTTCTCGCCTGCCATCTTTATCCACTTGCAGAGCGCCTTATTGTCTGCGAAATTTTCCAAAATGGCTTTGTCGATTCTCTCGATGTCTTTAGGATCGCCTGACAGAGCCGCCCATCTGAAAGGACCCTTTCCTTCGCAAAAAAGCGGTCTGATGTAGGCAGGCACGAATCCAGGAAAATCAAAAGCTCTGGCGACGCCCTTATCGAAGGCGACTTGCCTGATATTGTTGCCGTAATCAAAAGTGATGGCGCCACGCTTTTGAAACTCGAGCATCGCCTCGACATGCTCGACAATCGATTGCGTGGACAATTCGACATATTTTTCCGGATCGCTGATACGCAGCTCAGCTGCCTTTTCCAGCGTATACCCCTTGGGCACATAGCCAGTCAAAGGGTCATGGGCCGAGGTTTGATCCGTGAGCGCATCGGGCAAAAAACCAAGTTTCAAAAGCTCAGGCAAGACCTCTGCTGCATTACCCAAAAGTCCAATCGATAGCGCGTTTCCTTTCTCTTTGGCTTCTTTGGCGAGCTTGAGTGCGTGCTCCAGATTGGATGCTTTCACGTCCAGATACTTTGTTTCTATGCGCCTGTCGATGCGGGTTTCATCTACTTCGACGCAAATGGCAATTCCATCGTTCATCGTAACGGCCAGTGGTTGAGCACCGCCCATGCCGCCCAGACCGGCAGTCAGAACGACCTTTCCTTTCAGTGTGCCGTCAAAATGTTTGCGTGCCAGCGCTGCAAATGTTTCGTAAGTGCCCTGCAAGATTCCTTGCGTGCCGATGTAGATCCAGGAGCCGGCCGTCATTTGACCGAACATGATCAGTCCCTTCTGTTCGAGATCGCGGAAATAATTCCAATTTGCCCAATTGCCGACCAGATTGGAATTGGCGATAAGCACACGGGGAGCATCTTCGTGAGTGCGGAATTTGCCGACCGGCTTGCCCGACTGGACAAGCAAAGTTTCGTCACCTTCGAGATCGATCAATTCCTTCACAATTGCTTTGAAACAATCCCAATTGCGAGCAGCTTTTCCGGAGCCGCCATACACGACCAGATCGTGAGGACGCTCAGCCACTTCCTTGTCGAGGTTGTTCAAAAGCATTCTCAGGGCTGCTTCCTGAACCCAGCCTTTGGCATTCAATGAAGAGCCCCTGGGCGCTTGAACCTGGATAGGCCCTTTGCTTTGCAGAATGGCTTTGATGAGTTCGCCGCCGGAAACTTTGGATTCCTGAGCCGATTTAGCCGACGCAGCCGATGTCATGACAAGAGCACCTCGATTATGAAAAGATTACAGCGCCAGATCTGTGTTGTAGACTGACAAGTGGTGATCATAACTCATCCTTGGTTATACAAATACTGCTGAAAAACTCAACAGCTGTAAGGAGCGGACAAAACAAATGGTCAAAGAATTGACGAAAGCAAAAGCTGAAAAGACTTTCGAGACTATCTCCGGAATTCCGCTCAAAACCGTCTATACGAAAGATGACCTGAAAGACTGGCAGTACGACGAGAAGCTGGCCGAGCCCGGCGATTTTCCATACACTCGCGGCATTCACCACAATATGTACCGCGGCAAAGTCTGGACGATGCGCCAGTTTGCCGGCTTCGGCGGTCCGGAAGAAACAAACGCCCGTTTCAAATATTTGCTCTCGCAAGGTCAAACCGGTCTTTCCACCGCGTTCGATCTGCCCACGCTGATGGGTTACGACTCAGACAATCCGAAATCGCACGGCGAAGTCGGTGTTTGCGGAGTGGCGATCGACAGCCTGGAAGACATGGAAATTTTGTATCAAGATCTGCCACTGGACAAAGTTTCCACCTCCATGACCATCAACGGTCCTGCAGTAATCATTTTTGCCATGTTCCTGGCCAACGCTCAAAAGCGCGGCTTCGATCTAAAGACACTAAACGGAACCCTGCAAAACGACATCTTCAAAGAGTACATTGCCCAGAAGACATACCTCCTGCCGCCTCGTCCGGCTGTTCAACTGATTAAGGACATGATGGTTTTCTGCACCAATGAAGTGCCGAAATGGAATCACATCTCGGTGTCCGGCTATCACATTCGCGAAGCCGGAGCCACCGCCGCACAGGAATTGGCATTCACACTAGCTGACGGGTTTGCCTACGTGGACGCCGGCATCGAAGCCGGTCTGAAAGTAGACGATTTCGTTCCGCGCCTTTCATTCTTCTTCAACGCTCATATCGATTTCTTCGAGGAAATTGCCAAATATCGCGCCGCCAGAAGAATCTGGGCACGCCGCATGCGTGACAAATATGGCGCCAAAGACGAGCGTTCGCTCAAATTGCGTTTTCATACTCAAACCGCTGGCTGCAGCCTGACGGCTCCGCAACCGGAAAACAACATCGTCCGCACAGCCATCGAAGCACTGGCAGGCGTCCTGGGCGGCACACAATCTTTGCACACCAATTCGATGGATGAAGTGCTCGGACTGCCAACCGAAAAAGCTGCTCACATCGCTTTGCGCACGCAACAGATTATCGCTTTCGAAACCGGCGTAACCAACGTTGCCGATCCGCTGGCCGGCTCATATTATGTTGAATGGCTGACAGATGAACTGGAGCGACAAGCAGAGGAATATTTCCAAGAAATCGAAGCGCAGGGTGGTGTCATATCCGGTATCGAAAAAGGATATTTCATGAAAGAGATCGGGGACTCTGCATACAAGTTCCAGCAAAAACTCGACACCAAAGATCGCATATTCGTCGGGCTGAATGGCTTCACTGAAGAAGCTCAAGGACAGCAGATCGAGATTCTCAAAATTGGTCCGCAATTTCAGGCTCGCCAGGTTGAGCGACTGAAAAAACTTAAAGAAAGACGCGACCAGGCGAAAGTCACAGCATCCTTGGAAAAATTGAAGGAAGTCCTGCGCTCCGGCGAAAACAGCTTTCCTCACATTTTGGATTCGGTGAAAACCTATGCGACCATGGGTGAAATCTGCGACGCCATGCGCGAAGTGCACGGCGCCTATAGAGAAACAGCCGTTCTATAAGTTCCAGCAGCTTGAAAGAAGAGAGAAAAGAGAAAAGAAAGCAGACTCAGGCTCGACCGCGAACCGCTTTAATTTCTTCTGTCAAAGACAACTTAACTACATTTTTCTGTAAAGCATGCAGCGATCGGTTCGCGATCACGATAATGGTGGCAGCCAGTATTGCCGGCGCCCATCCTTCGATCATGATCAAATTCGGATAAAAACTGGAAAACGCCTTGAGCAAAACCGCATTGAAGAAAATGCCGGAAATCACAAAGGGAACAAAATATTTTTTGTCGGTCATCCAATCGAGATTGGGAGAATTTCCACTCTCGAGAAATTCTTGCGAGTTTTCAAAAAGTTTGTATGTGACATAAGAGAGGCTGCCCAATAAAGCCAGTGACATGGTGACCAGAAAAAAGGCCATGGAAAGCAAGAGTGATATGCATACGCAGCGAAGCAGATCGGCCTTAACCATGATGCCCGGTATCTGGCAAATCATGAAGTAGAAGACCATTCCAAAGAGAAGATGCCGCATTATCCAGAGCGAAGCGGCCGCAATGCTGAAGTTGAGAAGTCTTTCTTTTGACAGCAGATTGGTGTCAGATTTGCCTTTGGTAATTTGGTTCACTGGGTCACCTGAAACTTTGCATCAATATCCAGCATAGCCTTTTCCATTGACAACAGACAAGTTCTTAAGGATCCGCACCCATTTCACCGCGCCCATCGGTCTAAAGACGTGATGACACTTTGAATAGGAGCCTGAAAAGGTTGCAGGCATTCCCGTACATTGGATTTACTCGGTCAGTTTCGCCATGCCTTCCTGGGCAAGCTTTTTGAGTGCGACATCGGAAGAAAACTGCAATATCGCCTTGTACTCTTCACATGCATCGCCAAAGCGCCTCAGCCTCACAAGTGCCACTGCCTTCACGTAACGAGCCTGAAAATTGCCGGGATACTGGACCAGTAAGCGATCTATGAGCGCCACCGCATCCGCCTCGCGAGCGCTGTTAATTAAAAACATTGCCTGTCTGAGCGGATGATTGTTGGAGTGTCCGGCATTATCACTCGGCTTCGACGGTCCTGATTGCGTTTCGGCCTGATCGATTTCTGCCTTCTTCCCGCTGGCGTCTTTTTCAAAGAAATGCTCCGGCAAGCGCTCTTTCACGTAATAACGAGGCAATGCATGTGGGTTCATAATAGTCTGAGGCGTTATGTACTGAGGCTGGGCGGTAAAAACGCCCTTAAAATGATTCATTTCGCCGAAAGGCGGATTGGGCTCCGGGTTGATCAACGTCTGTGGCGTGATGTATTGCGGCTGGGGCGTGAACAACCCCTTGAGCGGATTGGCTTCGCCGGACCGGGGGGCCGCAGGCTGCGGATTCATCAAGGTTTGCGGCGTCACGTATTGAGGCTGCGGCGTAAACAGGTCTTTGAGAGGGTTACCATTGATCGGGAAAACGTCGCGCAGGCTTTCGAGCAGTTGTTTGTTGGCTTTAGATTGGGCCGGACTTAGCGGCTGGCCCGATGCGGAGGATTCAACCTGTGGTGTTTCAGTTTCAGGCGGCTGTCCCGCCCCTGCATCGGCAGGCGGACTAATGGAGGTAGAGGCGTCTGCAGGCTGCGTTTCCGTCGATTGAGTCTCCCCGGGCGCCATTTCGTCAGGCTGCATTGCCGGTGGCGGCGAATTGTCGGGCCCGTCCGATGCAGTGCCCGAACCTTGCGACCTTCCAGTATTATCAGAACCACTTTCTGAGCTTTGCTCAGCCTGCACGGCCGGCTCGGATTGCCCGGTACCGCTTAATTCCTGGGCTCCTGCCGATTGGCCCGCTTTAGACAATAAAATCAACAGGAAAATAAGACCCAAAGCCTGAGCCCGTGTGGAATTGTCTTTCTGCCGTCCGATTGATTTCGCCATTTGGACAAGCTCACTTGCGTCTTCAATACCAGTATCGCAAAGTTGGCTCACCCCGTTGGAGGAGGTGCTTTATGGCTGGGTAAGATACAAATGAGATATACAGGCACCGGTGTCCGGTCTGGTCTGTAGGGGTGGTGTTTTTACCGTTTTTCGGCCCCCGGGGGGCTATCGTGACCCGTCGCTGTGTTTTATGCAATCGTCTTTTGCCGCAAGGAGCCACGCACTGCCCGTTTGACGGTTGCGCCTTCCATTATGAAGGCGATGCTCGCAGTGCCAGCACAAATGTAGACATCATTCCAGAGACCAAACGCTGCGAAAATTGCGGCCGCCAGTATCCGGAAGAAGCCAATTTCTGCATGATCGATGGCTCCAGATTGCCTCAGAGCGCCGAGCCGAAAATGCGTCCCCGGGTTAATCAGCCCGAAGCTTCACGCTTGCTCGGAAAAACATTAGGCGGAAAGTATACGATTCAATCGGTAATCGGCCAGGGTGGAATGGCAGTCGTGTATCAGGCATTCGATAACTTGATCGAACGTCCGGTCGTGATCAAGGTCATGCAAGCCTGGCTCTCCAACGATGAACGAGCCAACGAACGCTTCAAACGCGAATGCCAATTGACCGCCCAATTGCACCACCCAAATATAATTCGCGTCTACGACGGCGGATTGCTGAACAATCACGAGCCGTATCTGGTCATGGAATATGTTGCCGGAGAATCATTGCGCCGAGCCCTCGATCGCCATGGACCTGTACCATTGAAAACCGCAGCGGCGATCGTTATTCAAATCTGCCGTGGACTTGGAGAAGCGCATGCCGCAGGCATTATCCACCGTGATTTAAAACCGGACAATATTCTTGTCGAAGCCGTAAAAGGCGCCACTCAGGAGATCAAAATTCTCGATTTCGGCATCGCATATTTAGTAGCCGGCGCGCACCGCCTCACGCAAACCGGCAAATTGATTGGCACTCCGGCGTACATCGCGCCGGAACAATTGAAAGACCGTAAAATTGATGCACGTGCGGATCTTTACGCAGTGGGAGTAATTCTTTTCGAACTTTTGACTGGAAAACTTCCATTTGAGGGAGAAACTGCCGAGTCTATCTTGACGAAACAGTTGTTTGAACCACCGCCGCCCTTATCGTCTGAACGCGCTGATATCCCCCCTGGTTCGCCAATTGAGCTGGTAGTCTTGAAGGCGCTGGCCAAAGAACCGGACGAGCGCTATCAAACTGCAAAAGAGTTTGAAGAGGCGATCGAAATGTCGCTCAAAGAACCTTCTCGTAAAAGAAAAACAATGTCTTGATTTTCCATTCCCTCTAATTCGATGCGCCGACCGCTGTCAATCGTTTTTTGTCGACTTTGCCTGAAAGTGTCTTGGGCAGGGAGTCTCCAGCTGCTCTAAACTCCCACTCCATCGGCCTCAATTCGCGTTTGAGATTGTCTTTCGAATAGTCCTTGAACTGCGCGATCAATTCTTGCCTCGCTAGTTTTTTCTTATCGCCGCCTTCTTTAAGCAGCTCGCTCAAGTCATTATCTTTGATGACGATAACTGCTTTTACCGTCTGCCCGAGGCTTTTGTGAGGAACACCAATGACAGCCACTTCGCAGGCATTGGGGTGATTGAGCAGAACATCTTCCACTTCGGAAGGAAAAACTTTGTTGCCGGCAACGACGATCATTTCTTTAGCCCGTCCGGATATGAAAATCTGCTCCTTTTGCAAATGTCCGAGATCGCCTGTGTAATAGCGACCATTGCGCACCGCCTTGGCGGTCGCTTCCGGATTGTCGACATAGCCGAGCATCAAGTTCGATCCGGAAATGGCAATCTCGCCGGTCTCGCCTTCGCCCAGCACCTGATCGTTTTCACCGATGATTTCCACCTTTACCGATGGAATCGGCTTGCCGACTGCATCGTGCGGCCCCGTCAAATTAAGCGCGATGATTTTCGATTCAGTCGAACCATAGCCGTTGTTTAATTTCTTGCCGTATTTCTTCAGGAAATCCTCCGCCAGTGATACCGGCAGCGGTGCTCCACCAGAAAGCAATATGTGCGCCGAACTCATTCTCATCTGTCCGTCCGGAATATTGAGCATGGCGGCATAGACTGTGGGCACGCCCACCAGCACGTGGGGATCGTATTTGTTGATACAGGCAAAAAATCCATTCGGAGTCAAATCGCAAAAGACAACGGACGCGCGAAAGAGAAAACAGATCAAGGTGACTTCCAATCCAAAGATATGGCTGAGAGGCAACGGCAGCAGCCCGCGTTTTTCTCTCTCAATCGATGCCATCTCGCCCAATTCTTCAAGATTGATCATCAATGAATAAAGGTCGTGCAGCGCACCTTTGGGGGCACCGGTTGTCCCGGAAGTCAAAATAATGAAAGCAGGTTCTTTGAGATCAGCTTGCCTGGCGCCCGGTCCCGGAAGAGCTGAAGTATTTTTCGCTGCCTCAGGAATTGCCCCAATATCCAGAAGAGCGATTTTTTCGTTTTCCAAATCTTTGTTGACGACCATAAAATCAGGTGCATGCCTGAGCGAACCGCACAACATTTTGATTTTCAGCCTTTTGGCGACATTTTGAACTTCCTGAGGCGTGACGCGAGCGTCAACGGGAATCGCCACGGCGCCGATTCTCCAGAGCGCCAATATGCTGGCAAACAAGCGAGCGGAATTGGGCGCCGTCATCATTACGCGGTCGCCGGCCGACACACCCCTGTCAAGGAATACCTCGTGGGCCGCATCGATCAAAGACTGCATCTGTTGAAAATTGTAGGTTGTGTGTGTTGAGCCGCTGATGCCGGCGGTTTCGATATCAGTCTCGACAATGGCCGGCAGCTCGGCACAGTCCGGTTGTTCGAAAACCGGGTAAAGCAATCGATTGAGAATACACTTTGGATCTATCATCTTGTCTTATGCCTTTTGTCAGGTTTAGAACGGTTGTCCAGCCCAGGAGCCACCCGACCACACCACTCAACTCCAATCTCTGATTTTACGCTCTTGAACAGTCAAACGATATAAAAGGCAACACTTCACTAAAGTGTTGGCAGTTTACTTGCAGGTGCATACAAGTCTATAAGCGCGTACAATTTAGGGGACTGAAAAAAACCGAATATTTACCGCCTTACCAGGCGACGTCTCGGGCCAGCTGCTTCAATCGGCTGAGCCTGTCCGGCTTAACGGCAAGAGACTTCCTCCACAGAAACACGGATGCAAAGTGGCATACATAGTAACCGGCGGCGCCGACCTTAAATACGACAGCCTATCCGTCATTCCTCTTGGCGGGCAAAGCGAATTGGGGCAAGTGCTATGGGTGGTCACCTACGGCGGCGAAATACTGATTGTCGATGCCGGTGTCGCATACCCCCCTGAGGGTTTGCCCGGTGTGGATTTGCTTTTGCCCAACACAAACTTTCTAGAAGCCAATGCCGAAAAGATACTGGCATTACTGCTCACAAATGGACACGAAGAGCACTCAGGCGGCGTTTCTTATCTGCTCAATCACTTGAAAGTGCCACGCATCATGGCGCCGCAATTCGTAGCGGCCATGCTCACGCAGTCACTGATTGAGAAAGAAGACAAAGAAAAGACCGGGCAGCGTTTTCCGGAAGTGGACACAGTCGAATGGCGTTATCCGTACCAGATCGGTAATTTTGAAGTGGAATGGATAAAAGTCAATGATGCAATTGCAGATGCAGCGGCACTGCGCATCGGTACGCCTGAAGGTGAC
>JBGAVL010000199.1:6630-11696 GCA_044228145.1 Obscuribacteraceae bacterium (SeqCode) | reverse complement strand
TATATACCAGAAGGAAGGCTGCAACTGTCTCTCCTTCTTGCGCGAATATGGATTGGCAGGAATTCTCGCCGACGACATGGGACTGGGAAAAACAGTTCAAGCTCTGGCCTTGCTTCTCGATCACCATAAAAACGGCAAGAAGATGCCATCATTGGTGGTGGCGCCTACGTCGGTCGTATACAACTGGCTCAGTGAAGCGGAGCGCTTTACACCAAAGCTCAAGAAGGCGCTCTTCCTTGGTCGCGATCGCGGCGAGCTTCTGAAGGCACTGCAAAAGGACAGCGCCAAGAAGCCTGATGTAATCTTCACCACATACGGTATCATTCGTCGTGACTACGAAGTGCTCAAAGATTTGCAATTTGAATTTCTCATTCTCGACGAAGCGCAAAACATCAAAAATCCGGACTCAGTCGGCGCGGTTGCGGCAAAGAGCCTGAAATCCTTCCACCGTCTCGCTCTTTCCGGTACGCCGGTAGAAAACAGACTGAAAGAATTGTGGTCGCTTTTCGATTTCTTGATGCCGGATTTCTTGAGCTCGTACAAAGACTTCAATGAGACTTTCGAGCGACCGATCGAAGCAGGCCTTGATGGCGCCGGCCAAAAACTAAGAAAGATTGTCCATCCGTTTATTCTTAGAAGGCTGAAAAGCCAGGTCGAGAAAGAACTCCCCGACCGCACCGATATCATTCATCTTTGCGAACTTGAAGACGATCAACGCTCACTTTATCTCGATGTCTTAGATGAGTGCCGTCAGAAAGTTTTCAACGAAATTGCCTCGCGTGGCATAGGACGTTCGCAAATTTCGGTTCTTGCCGCCTTGCTCAGGTTGCGTCAGGTCTGCTGCGACCCGCGCCTGCTCAAGAATCGCGGCGACGGACCTGTGGCTGCCTCAGCCAAGCTTTCTGCCTTCGTCGCCATGATCTCCGAAATTATCGATGAAGGCCACAAAATACTGGTATTCAGTCAATTCGTCGAAATGCTCACTCTAATTAGAGCGGAGCTCGAGAAAGCCAATATCGACTACGCTTATATTGATGGACAGACTCCGGCAAAAGATAGACTCGACAAAGTCAATAATTTCAACGCCGACCCCAATCTGCCGATATTTCTTATCAGTCTCAAGGCAGGCGGCACCGGACTTAACCTGACGGGCGCCGATTACGTCATCCATTACGATCCCTGGTGGAACCCCGCGGTTGAAAACCAGGCAACAGACCGTGCTCACCGGATCGGCCAGACGCGACACGTATTCAACTATAAGTTGATTACTCGCGGAACAGTCGAAGAGAAGATTTTGGCCCTGCAGAAGAAAAAGAAAGAACTTGCCGAACTGGTTATGGGCGGTGATGAGAGCGTCGCCAAAGAGCTGACCAAAGAAGACCTGGAATATCTCTTCTCCTTCTAGTCAGCCCGTGCGGGTCTTCGTACGTTGGTTTCTGTCTGGTAATCAATGTGCCATCCAGCAGTATCGGGACTTCTATATTAAATATGATCTTTTTCGGACTTTGACCGTTATCCACGTTACCCCCTCTCGGGGGATGGGAATATTTAACTTGACATCATGCGGCCTATCGCCGGATATACCGGTGAAATGACCACTCAATAAGCAATCCAGCAGCCGTCCTACAGAGAATGGCTTGAGGGTCAAGAAATTAGAGTCATGTGCTGAACTCCTGCAACGTGCCTGGAGGCGTTCTTATTATGCGTAAATCCAAATTAGTTCGACGGAGCCAGATCGGTAGTGTTGCCGAATTTGCGCCTGTCTTATTCATCTTTTTCATGATGATATTGTTTCCGCTGATCAATTTGATCGGCTACGCTACGGCTTGCGCCACGGTTTCCTTCATCGGAACCAATTGCGCCCAGGCTGCGCAAAATGCTTCGAGCTTCGGAGATGCGCTCAATGCGGTCGAGACAATGTCCAACAACCTTCTGAATTCGGGCTTTGGCAGATTTGCCAACTTGAAGCCGGTGGGCGGTTATAAAGGTTGCGGCGTCGATGTTTATCTCATAGAACTCGACTACTCCAACAATACTCGCGTCACTTACGGACCCAATACTGGTCTACCGTCGGCCTATGACTCGGCCAAGATTTACGAGTATCAAGCTCGCTGCAACTACCAGATCATGCCTTTTCTGAATTTGTCCGGCGTGCCGGGCATCGGAAGCGTACCGATCGTTGGTAAGCCCAGCGCCATGGCCTACAACAGCTGCCGTAGCTCTGAGCATCCTGAAGGCTTGAATCTGCTCGCTTCGAGTGGCTCAGGCAGTAGCGGAGGCGGCAGCGGAGGTGGCAGCACCGGTGGCAGCACCGGTGGCAGTACCGGTGGCAGTACCGGTGGATCGACTGGTGGCAGTACCGGTGGATCGACAGGTGGCAGTACGGGCAGCACGGGTGGCAGCACGAGCACGGGTGGCAGCCTCCCCGGCGGTACCGGCGGGATCGGCGGCACGGGCGGCGTCGGCGGGATTACCGGACCGTAGGTTATCCGAATACCGAGCACGTGATGCACAACTTGATTCTAATCAGAGACCCACTTGTCTTGAGTGGGTTTCTGTCTTATTACGGAAGCGTCAAAGTGGCTCCTGGTGATGCGGCGCTGATTGAAACGCTCATTGGTCCCTGCAGGCGGTCGCCGCTACTTAGCTTCGTTGAGGAGACAATTTGAATAGCAGAAGGCAGCTGTTTGCATTTTGAAAAATCATTTCCTACTTCCGGACCGACCGTCATCAGTTTGCGGAACACACTATTTGACGTCAATCTTGCCGGTGCCAGTGTCTTTTTAGTAGAAGCAGCCAGCGAGCATATTTGGAAGTTGATATCGTCATCCGGGGCAGGCAGCTTTGCATTGATGTTTGGCAGATACACAAAGCTCTTAGGAGTAATGTACTTCTCTTGAAGATCGTATTCTCTCAAATCAGGCAAACCGTCAGGCGAGGTGAGATTGCTCAAGACCCCATCAATGTATCCGGCATCAGCCGTTTTTATCTGAATTGGATCTGCCTTTACGCCAGGCAGTTGCATTCCCGGCTGCTTACTTTCAGTCTCTTCAGCGGCATCAGTCAACTTCTGTAGATCTTTTAGGATCAATACGGTGAGATCTCTTCTTTCTGATTCAACAATCGCTGCAGATTGTCTTGCCTCATCCATCAGCTGCATAGCCAATGGCTTCAAACGCGCATGATGGGCTACTGTTTCGTTGAGGGCGGAGCGAGATGTAAAAACAAGTTCTCTGGAAAATTCAGTCATATTGTTCATTTGACCAACCCAATCGTCTTTGTTGATTTGAGTTGCCATTGACAGAGACAGGGTTTCAAGTTTGCTCTGTGTGCGCTTTTGGGACATCATCATCATCGATACAACAATGCCTATCCCCAGTACTGCCACGATTACTAGTGCCACAAGTGATACCATCGCCAGCATATTGCCTTGATTGCGCCTTATATTTATGATTGAAAGTTTCACCGCTTGTGCTCCTAGTTTCCGTAGCTCATGTATTGCTGCTTGCTGGCAGGCTCGGAGCGAATGCTGAGCATAACCAATGCATTGGTCATTTGACCTGGAACAATGGTGAATGGTTTAAAGCCATAGCGCTGCAGTTCTTGAATGAACGCGTCAAACATGTCTCGTGAAACTATGACCGATCGAAGCGGCATTTTGTTCAGATACAAATCAAGATACAGTCTGACGGTCGCACTGGCAGCAGCATTTGCTTCTTCTTGACGAGAAGCAGAATTGCTTGAATTTATTTTGATGGTCCCGGTAGTGCCGGGTTTTATTACCAACTGCTTGAATCGGCGTAAGCCTACGGTGCGAAAGTGGCTGAAATACTGGTTTTCATAAAGAGTAGGCGGAACCAAGATTTCGGGCTCCGCTCCCTTTCTTGCTAACTCCTTCTCTTCAGCAACTGGCTCTAAGAGTGCTTGCTCAAAGCTGACGGAGGCACGAATCAATGGTGCCAGCTTTGAATTCGGGTAAGCCAGGCATTTATCAATTACTCTGGTTTCGACCGTCACCACCCAATCTGCAGTTCCTGCTGCAGTTGGTTGTCCAAGCAAAAAAAATGCGCAAGACGACGCCGCAAGCAAACTTACCAAAGACCTACGCAACACCCTTCACCCGTTCATAGACTCAACGCATGCTAAGTTTACATGAATCCAATGCGCGCTGGCGATTGTGTTGGCTGTTTTGGCATTCAGTCGATTTGAGCTTACCACCAGCCCCACAATATTGTCGCAATTACAGCTCTATTGAAGTTGGGGATTTTGTTTCCTTGGGCAGTATTATCTGCTGTCTGGTAGAGGATTTTGTCCATTCTCACTGCGTTCGACCAGGGTCGAAAGCTCTGCAGAAAAGAAATTCCAGCAGCCCAATTGGGTGCTGCAAAGGAGGTTCCTGTGCCAAAGTAAGTGCCGGCCGGATATCCGGTGACCAGAGCTACGTTAACTCCCGGAGCGCCGGCCTTAAACGGGCCCGTGTTGGAGAAGGAAGCTACTGCGTTTGTCTCGTCATAAGCCATGACTCGTCTCAAGTACAGCTCTGGACTGGGATCTACTAGTCCAAGGTTTCCCGATGCATTCACGAACAAGTCACCTTGTTTGCGGGCTGCCTTGCCAATTTCCTGAACTACGGAGGAGCCATTATAGGTGGGAAGCTCAAACGTATTAAGGCTCAAGTTGATTGCCCCGGGCCCACCCCGTTCACTTTGATGATCTACGCACCAAGTCATGGCTCTCAGAACATCCATAGTGTCTATAGCAACACCATCATTGCTGATGCGACACGCCGTGACTTTGACAGGCAAGTTGTGAGAAGCTGCCCCTGATATGTAATTTGCATTGTGGGTCTTGCAGCCTACGATCGAGGAGACCCCAGTGCCATGAACTCCAGAGTCGAAGGGAGTTTCTGCACATCCAAGCAGACCTCCGACAAAGTTGAATTGCTGGACGTTCATCATCTCGTCGCCAGCCGTAACTAGATTGGTGCCGGTGTCGATGACAGTGACACGAGGATAGGCACGTTGATTGATTCCCAGCAAGCGAAGAGTGCAGCGGGCATCATTCCA
>JBGAVL010000199.1:6303-6620 GCA_044228145.1 Obscuribacteraceae bacterium (SeqCode) | reverse complement strand
TGTGGGGCGTGGCGGCCAGTTGTACCATTGCGCCCTGGATTGGAAAGTGGATTCGGCAGAAAGGATGTTGGCATCAATAGTGCCGTTGAATTTCGCCACTGCTGCGGCAACATCTCCGTCATTTGGTCGCACTTGCAAAATGCTAAAGGCACCTGCCTGGCAAGGTACTTCAGCGAGGATGGTACAACCGGCAGCCGTCAGTGTGTCTTTTGCCGCTTGGGCGTCTCCGCCTGGTTGAGTGCAGACCAAGATGGTTGCACCGTTCGCTGCTAGCGCGCTCGGCATGCAGGGCAAGGAACTCAGTAACAAAGCTGCAG
>JBGAVL010000199.1:285-6293 GCA_044228145.1 Obscuribacteraceae bacterium (SeqCode) | reverse complement strand
GCATTTGACGCTGCATTCACTTCCTGCGACGGTAAGAAGGAGTTGAGAAAGGCCAGCGAGCAGCTCGCTGCGAGCGTCTTTTTCACCAATTTCAACGAATTTGCATTCAACATATCTGCTACTCCGCTTGGGCTTTGCGTTTGTCGCTCAGCTACTAATCCCGCCGCATTGGGAACGAATTCCCAAAAAGCACTATATGCACCTTTGGTGACTGACTGGGGTCAGTCGGGCTATTTGGTCGGCATGCCAATTCTAGTAACTGAGGAGACCTAGCGTTTCAAATCGCCAGTGTGGATATTTGATCTGCGAGTTCTCCACGTAATACGATTTTAGACCCTGAGGGGGTTTTCCATCAAGATAGCGATAGTTTTGGCACGGCGTCAGGTATCTGAATACCTATAACCGACTATGCCCATGCAAAATGAGGCGGTATCGGTTTCACGTACAAATCAGTACCTTCTTTTCCCGATTTAATATGAGAGTAACGACGATACGAATTAACCCATTACTGACCGATTTAATGTGGGAATATGGACAGTAAATACTAGCGCGTGCCTCTCATTATGCAAAAACCAGGTCATAAGGTAGATCTTGCTAAGACCGAAGCGGAAGTTCGGTTGACGACAGGACTGGACGAGTCCACGCAGCCGGAGTTTCGCGCCAAAGCCGAAGGGGAGGCTACGACGCAGCAAGAGTTTCGAGTCTCTACTCAGACTGATATGGATGTGGAGCTGGATGAAGCATTCCACTCGGACCGGATGCTGGATACAAACACGGATACGCATACAGGAACCAGCACATCCACTCATTCGGACACTCAATCTGAAACCAGGCACAAGACGCAATCTGGCGAGCTTTCGCATTTGGAACGTCACGCTGACCCAGACGGCACGATGGGCTGCAATACCTGCCAGGAAGATCTTGTTGAGGCAATTTCGGAGCAGTGCAAGATAAACGTCGGAGACATTATCGCCTCACGCTACGAGATCAAAACTTATCTTGGCGAAGGTGGTATGAGCGCAGTTTATGCTGCAGTCGATAAGGTTATCAAACGCGACGTCGCACTGAAGATTTTGCACAGAGACCTTCTGGTTCGTGGCAGAGGCTCCCTTTTGAGATTTCAGCGTGAGGCCCAAGCCCTCGGCAATCTCGATCACCCCAATATCGTTAAAATTCACCACTTCGATGCCGATGAGAATGCGCAGCCGTACATAGTTATGGATATTGTCCAGGGAGAATCTCTGGCCCGGCGCCTGGTCAAGGATCCCGAGTCTGTTCGCTTTGCCGATATTATCGACATTTTTGTGCAGGTGTGCGATGCCCTCTCTCACGCGCACACCCGCGGAGTGGTTCACCGTGACTTGAAGCCTAGCAACATTATGGTAGTTGGCAATCAAGTCAAAGTGCTGGACTTCGGTATTGCGAAGTTAATGAGCGAAGACAGCGATCAAGAACTGCAATTGACTCGCACCGGTGAAGTGTTTGGCAGTCCGCTCTACATGAGCCCAGAACAATGTCGCGGATTGAAATTGGATTACCGCTCCGACATCTATTCACTTGGATGCGTCATGTATGAGGCTTTCACAGGCAATCCGCCTTTCACTGGCAACTCGCACATCGACACAATGCTCAAGCATGTAAATGATTTGCCGGCTTCAGTCGTGTCTTCAATGTGTGATGCTCGCTATGTCGAAAAAGTAGATGCGATACTTCTGCGGTGCATGGCGAAAAATCCAAATGCCCGCTTCCAGTCTATGGATGAGGTCAAGTCTGCTCTTCTAGAGCTCGAGCGTGAGACTAAAGGACCGATCGAGCGACTCAAGCAAAAAATTGAGTTGATCAAACTCAAGCTTGGCGCACCCCACGACTCAAGTAGCCAGCAAGGAAGCCAGCATCGAGCGATGGAAAGAACTAAATGAGCAGGGGCTGGTGGACTTCAACGCAGGCAAATTTTCTAAAGCAGAATCAATATTCACTTCCGAGCTGGAGATGGCGAAAAAGTTGGGAAATAAACAACTGAAAGTGGCTAGTTGCAATCAGTTGTTGGATCTTTTCGGTGCTCAGCTTACATTGAAACCGGAGCTTGCCAGCGACACTAATTTCAAAGCTCGCAAAGCAAGAATTGAGCAAGAGGTTGCTCAATGTCAAAAGGAAGAGTTCGAAGATTTGGCCAATCTGAAAAAGGAAATCGCTGGGGTTGCGTCACTGCCTGTTGCAGAGAAAGAAGAGTTTTGCAATCGAGCTCTTGAGCTTGGTTTTGCTTACAGCGAGAAAGGAAACCACAAAGAGAGTATCCAGGTGTTGAAGGAAGTATCTGCCATAGCCGAACAAACCAAGAATCAGGTTTTGATCGGTAAGGCCCACTACATGCTTGGAAGAGCCTATGCAAGCAACCGGAATATAAAGGAAGCCTACAACGCGTTTGCCACTTCACTAAAAATTCGAGAAGCGGTGCTGCCCAAGGATGATGTTGACATTGCGCGCTCGGCGGCCGGCCTAGCTTCCGTCTCACCACCGCAGGATGCTGCAACATTGTTGGAGCGTGCCCGTGGAATTTTCTCCAGAGCCTTCAGTCCGAACAGCCACCAGGTAGCTTTTGCCGACGTGTTTATGGCTGAGCAAGCTCTGAAGAGTAAGCATTACCAGGTCGCAAAACAGAAAGCGGAGTCAGCCGTTTCCAAATGTAAGAATGCGCTTGAATCTCAATTATCCGTAGAAGAACAAGTAAGAGCGAAGCAAACACTAGTAAGAGCCCTCGAGTATCGAGGCCTTGCTAAGAGAGGACTCTTGGAAGCTGAGAAGGGCTCAGTCCCAAATAGGCTCGAACGCCAAGCGGCAATAAGTGCCGATTTCAGCGAAGCTTTGAAAAATGCCGAAGAGCTGAATCCAAAACCGAGTGCGCGTGAAATCGATACTTTAATAGCGTTTTTGCTTGGCGAAAAGGCCAAGGCGATCAAACAAGAGTATGAAGAAGCGGTTTCTAAATCTATGAATGTCCCCACTGATGACCAGGGCCATCCTTTATTACTCAATGAGGCAAAAATTAAACTGGCTCGCGCGCTGGCCATTAATGAACGTCTGCCGTCTGCGGAAATGAGTCTGCAGGCTGCCGATTTTTACTTCTGGATGGGCCGAATTAGCAGAACCATGCTTGATTTTCCTCTTGCGGAAAGTTATTACAAGAAGGCTAAAGAAATGAGCGATCGTGCTTCAGGTGCCGATAGCCGTTCCAGCTCTTTGATTCAGCTTGAGCTTGATGCTGTACTTAGAGATTCCGGCCAGAACAAAAACAAATAATCATAAAAAGCAAATTCAATCCGGCCGAAAAGACATTGAGTTCATATCAATGCCAGATGGATTGAACATAGCACGCTTTTGAATGGCGGCAAATTGAGGATGTTCGGTCGGGACATCGTCGAACCAGAAAAGGGGAACGCCTCTATCAATCAGCTGTTCTTGTAGTTTTCTCACGAGCAGATCGGAGGATGGGATCTGTCGCGGTTCAATTTTGTTTTTCAAGGAAAGTATGGCAAGGGTGCCTTGAGCTTCGCCGATCGACCATTCGATCGGATGCAATCGATAAGAGCCGTTTGTCACATGCGTGGTGGCGATGTTTTTGCAGGCCGGCAACAGGTTGACCGCGTCTACGGGAATGAGCGCCCCGAGGGGTATCTGAAAGTGTTTTGTCTTTTGCGCTGCGCCGGCGACGTCCTGCTCTCCGTGAATATCTACCGGGTAATGGCCTATTCCGACCGAGTCGGAAAACAAATGAGCCCGCGCAAGGGGATTGGCGGCAACTACAATCTCTTCTTCGACAATGGTGTGAAGACCGATGATGCGTCTTGATTCACGAATGTATGGATACTTCGACAGTCCATCCTCGGTTCCCAAAACATCTTTGCGAAGTTGAAACTCCGGATAGCCGGCTCCGCCTTCATCGCGCGGCGCTTCGGTTTGCAGCCAGTAAAGAAAGCCCAGGCTGAGTGCTTTTGCCAGAGCCATTCTCTCTGCTTGAGTCCTGGCGTCGACGTCGATGATGTTCTGCATGCGCAGATCGTTGGAATTCCAATTGATCATCGAGAGATCGTTAGGATACTCTTTTGATTCGAAAAGTTTTGCCGAGATAAGCCGTCTGTATTCCCAAAATGGAAGTTTCTCGATGCTCATTTCATCACCTTCTCCTTTGAGCTTGCAGGTGAACATCGGATAGCCTTCCAGAGAGAATTTTCTCTGCGAGTTGAAGTCGTCGTAATGCGCAGGTTTTTCGATGACGTGATTTTCGCCAGGCTTCAGCTCAATCACGAAGGGATAAGTGAAGTCTTGAACATTTTCGGGGCGCGCATTGATAGGTGCGTGCGGCTCACCGGTTTCGCTTCTCGACTCTGCGCCGCTTCTGTACGCGATATCTGCTATCGCAAGCAAGTCGCCCAGTTCGGTTGCATCGATAACGACCAGCGCTTTGATCTCAACACATTTGTTGTTTTCAAAGTCGATAAACCCGACAGCAGTGATTTTTGTTAGCGGAGTACCTGATGTATTTTGAACTTCTTCAGTCTTTGCATAAATGGGCTTGAGCCGCAAATGTGTTGAGAGTTGTTGACGTTTTTCATACGGCGTAAGCAAATTGGCAATTTCGTCGAGTGCAAATTTGGGTTCGAAGGCCAGCCAGCTCACCCAGCAATCGCCCGGATTCAGCCATGGTTCGTCTTCAGCGTGGGTTACGAGTTTGAAATCTTTCTTGTAGCGGGCGCGAATGTTTTTCCTGAATTGCTGATAGCTCCTCGATGCTCCACTGATTTCCACCAGGTGGTTTTCATCCAGGGCTGAGACACCCTGCGAAGTGATCTGACCGCCCAACCAGTCTGTCTCTTCAGTCAGCACGACCAGCGGTTTTTTACTGCCCGAATAACCTATTTCATCTGCTGCTCTCAAGGCGGAGAGGGTAGCCGAGACTCCACCCAGTCCGCCGCCTACAACAAGCACGTCGCATTCCATGGTTTCTACAGCGCCTTTGACCTCAAATGAAACTACGGCATCGAGCGGATTGTCGACGTTGACTTTCAAAGAATCAACGATGGAAAAAACTTGCTGAGTAGTATGGTTTTTTATTGCCAAGTCAAAGCACCGATAGGAAGACCAATTTTACCTCCTTGCGAACGTAAAGCGGCGCCTATGCCTGTCCCGCTTGGGCGAAGGCAATCCGGATGTGATTCGTGCCATACTTATGTATCGGCAGCCGAGCCTGTGGGCAGCTGTTCGAACATTCTTCTGGGGCAAGGAAATGACCGGCAATAACACCGATGTGAATTACGAGATGATCAGCGCTGACGTTATTCAGAGGGCGGAGAAAATCGCACTGATCTTGATGGATGTCGATGGAGTAATGACTGACGGCACGCTCTACTATTTGCCGGGACAGAACGGTGAAGCAGTCGAATTCAAAGGTTTCAACTCACACGACGGATTGGGTCTGCACTTTTGTCACTCTGCCGGTATCAAGACTGGCGTGATCAGTGGGCGCGATTCGTTTGCAACAACCGAGCGCGCGCGCATGTTGAAAATGACTTATGTCTACCAAGGGCATTTGAAGAAGATTCCATCTTATGAAGAAATCCTCCGGGACTCGCAATTGCCTGACGAAGCAGTGGCATTCATCGGTGATGATTTCACCGATGTACCTTTATTCAATCGGGTCGGCCTTGCCTGTGCAGTTGCAAATGCACGTCCGGAAGTGAAACAGCATGCGCATTACGTGACGGCTCAATCGGGTGGAAACGGTGCGGTTCGAGAAGTCGTCGAGATCGTTTTGAAGGCGCGAGGATTTTGGCCGCCTATTCTCAAACAGTACGAATTGATCGAATCTGCCAAGATTGTTTGATGGTTTTTGAGACATCGGCACCTTCCAAGCTGATTCTTATATATTGATCGAACTGTAGGGCGGGTTGGCATGATGCCTGTCCCGAGATGCCCACGGGTGCACAGCGCAAAAAAAGTTTTGCAGTTTAGGA
>JBGAVL010000199.1:0-275 GCA_044228145.1 Obscuribacteraceae bacterium (SeqCode) | reverse complement strand
CTCAGCGAAAAAATTGAACTCTTTTGCGCTTGATATCGTCTTTAACAATAGACGCGACTTTATGGAGAGAATTTATGAACAAGGTGACTTTGATGAGCCTTTCGCTCGCTCTTGTTACTGGCTCAATAGTCCTGACACTTCAACCTGCTGAAGCCAAGCACTGGGGCAACGGTGTCAACGGAAGGCAGGCAAGGCAACATTCACGCATCAATCATGGAATCGGCAACGGTTCGCTTACAAGGCGCGAATCTGCTCGTTTGGGACGACAGCAAACA
>JBGAVL010000198.1:0-11718 GCA_044228145.1 Obscuribacteraceae bacterium (SeqCode) | reverse complement strand
AGTGGTTCGACCTTATTTTGGCAGAAATGGCCCATTTACGGGATTAACCCCTGTGCTCCTTTCATTGAAGACTGGACTCCTGGCCCCTTGTGGATCACAATGATGTTAGGCGCAATTGACCTGAGATTTCCAAAGAGGAGCTGTGCGCGGCAAGAAGACCTTGATTCTTACTACTATTTGCCTGTTTGTGTGGACACTTACAGTACCTTCCTTTGCGCAAAACAACTTGTCCGCCCGCGAGCAGTGGGCACAAACTCATGAGTCCGGGCAGAAGGCTCTGGAATCGGGAAATTTGGACCAGGCGGAGTCATATTTCAAAACAGCCCTCGGCCAGGCCAGGGGTTTGGGCTACGCCGGACCTCTGGCCACCAGCCTGCACCATCTGGGCAAAGTTTTATACCTGAAAAAACAATACCCGGAGGCGGAAGCCAATTACAAAGAGGCTCTTGAGATTTACGACGAACAACCGCGGCGCAACAGTACTGTGCTCATGCAGCTGGTCAAAGATTACGCAAAACTCTTGAGGGAAACAGGACGAGAGCCGGAAGCAGCCGAGCAAGAAGCAAGAATCAAGTCGCCGCAACACAGAGCTGAAGGCACTTAAGCTTTCTCTTGTCGGTAAGTGAAATTTCGGCAAACTCGTTACCTTAAGGGCGCACTGGTAATATTAATAAGCTTGCGGGTGCTGGCAAAAAATCTCGATGGCCAAAATTCTCATTATCGAAGACGATAAAAAGCTGGCGCAAGGCGTCATTGATTGGCTTTCCACGGAAAAACATACCGTAGATCACGCTGAGAGCGGTGAAGACGGCTTGCAACTTCTGCGCGGATTCTCCTATGACATATTGATCCTGGACTGGCACCTGCCCGGCATCGACGGTCTGGAAGTCTGCAAACGCTTACGTGCGGACGGAAGCGAAATGCCGATTCTGTTTTTGACTGCGGAGACAAAAGTGGAAAACATCGAGACCGGCTTAGACGCTGGCGCCGATGACTATTTACAGAAACCATTTCAGGTGCGTGAGCTCTCTGCTCGCATTCGCAGTCTCATGCGCCGTCCTAAAGGGCTTTTGACCAACACGATTAGTGCCGGCTATCTCACAGTTGAGCTGGACAGTCACTATGTGATGATTGGCGATAAGCGAATCAGTCTCACTCCCAAAGAGTTTGCGCTGCTCGAATATTTCATTCGGCATCCCAATAAATTTTTCAGCTCAAGAGCACTATTGAATGCAGTCTGGCCATCCGACAGTGAAAGTGCCGAAGAGTCCGTGCGCACGATCATGTTTCACCTGCGCAAGAAGATCACGCCACAGGGTGAAAACTGCCTGATAAAGACAGTTCAGGGCTCGGGCTATATTTATGAAACTGATGCGGCGAGCGCACTGGCCTGATGTCAAAAGAAACATGCGATACCGTATTTGATGCCGCACAATGATTGAAGAGACAAAAAAGCCTGTCTTCAAGATCAAAAGTCGCATCATCACCAAAAGCTTGCTCATGGTGATGTGCTTACTTTTGCCGGTAATACTGATATTTCAGTACATCTCACACAAAAGTGATGAGACTGAATCTCGGCTCGAAACAGAACGGAAAAATCTCGAATTCTCCACCCGCATTAATCGGGCCGCATCCACCGCCGCACTGGCATCTGGCTATTTGCTCATCCATTTGCTGATGAATAATGAGAAAGCGACAGATGGCTGGTTAGTTCATCGGCAAGCCGCGCTTGACGAAAATCGGCGGCTGGAAATTCTTTCCAACACGATAAATGATCCGGTGAAAAACAAGTATGTAAAACCACTGGTAGAGCAAACTTATAAAACATTCGACCTCTGGACGCAATTGCGCCCGGCCGGCTCGACCATGGAAATTCGCGATGTTGTAAGCAATCTAAAGAGCATGCGCAAATATTTTTTGTATGTATTTAGACTGCATCGGGTTTTTCAAAAAATGGAACTGGAAGAGCAAAGTCGACTGGTGGAGGCGATAGAGCAAGGAAAGAGAGATCGCGCTCAGTTCAGTTTGATCCTCAATGCCGCCCTGTTTATCCTGTTTGCGCTTGCTATATTCATTGTTGTTAATTTCACAAGGGAAATCACCGACAGACTTAAAATTGTTGTCGAAAACGCCAGCAGATTGCCTCGGCGTGAAAAACTCAATGAATTAATTCAAGGCACAGACGAGATCTCCTACCTGGACTCGGTGCTTCATCAGGCGGCAGACAAGCTGGAACAGTCGGCGCAATTTCGCAATAGCCTTTTGGAGATGGTGGCGCACGATATGTGCTCGCCACTGAGCGCAGTTACTTTATCTCTGGCCATTCTTCAATCCGAAGTAGGTGAAAAGATTTCTCAGTCCAGTGCAGAGAAGTTTGCCAAAGCCGGCTCCAGAATTGAATACCTTGTGCTCAAAGCCAAATGTCTGCTTGCGATTGAAAGGCTATGTGCAAATTCGCCAGACCTGGCATATGGCGATGTAGAAATTTCAAAAGGTAATACTGACAATCAGTCCGACGAAAATATCAATGAACTGTCGAGACTGATACGTATTGAGTTTCGCAGCGCAGCGGGTTTCGGGAGTGAGGCGGCGCACCGTTTTCGACCGGGAATTTTCAAGAAAGGATTGGCGCTGGTTCTTTTGCCATTGATATTTTCTACGGTCATGATTGTCACCGTCAGTCACCTCAACCAAAAGGCTTCCCACTTCCTGGACGTTGAATTAAAACAATCCGAGATAGCGGTTGCTATCAACCGTTTGATGATGTCGACAGCGGCTCATATGGCTGTTGTCGGCAATTATCAGATGTACGGCCGCGATGAAAACAGAGATCTTCAAGGTCCCGTGAGCCAGCTGGGTGAAAAGAATGCGGAGAAGTTAATCGAATTGACCGGCGACGATCCGCAAACTGTGTCCGATGTCAAAGAATTATCCGAACTCGATCGCAGGGAAACTCAGCGATTGGCAAAAGAACAGCCGGTGGTGACGGATTTTCGCTCGTTGCCTACTCCGGCTTTTGCTGTTCCGGGCAGAGCAATCCTCATTTACAGCATAAAAAAAATGGAAAAGATTCAGAAGATAACCGATCGACAGATTGAAAAAATGGCTCTGACCAGGCGCCAGGAAGATGAAGCGAAAAGGCAGGTTGATACTTGCCTTGAGGTCGGAATATCAGGAAGTTTGATCATTGCTCTGATACTGGTATGCGCATTCGACTACGACATTTCCAGGCGTTTGAAAGTACTTACTGCCAATGCCGAGATTCTTCCGCTGAGAAAGCCCCTCAGAGAGACTGTCAGAGGTCGTGATGAAATCTGGTATCTCGATTTTGTTCTCCACGATGTTGCTGAGATTTTGGACGCCACCTGGCAGCAACGTAAAGTGATGATGGAACTGCTGGCCGCCGATTTGCGCAAACCCCTTCAGGACACCAGGGAGATTCTAGAGCTTGTGCCACTGGAAGAATCCAGCCAGTTTGACGACTTAAGGACGAGGCATTTCAAATTTGCTACAGCGAACGTCGACAGAGTACTTTCGCTCGTCGAGGCGCTTCTAACAATTGAAAATTTGGAGCAAGGAAAAATCGAACTGGTCAAATCAACGTTTGCAGCGAAAGATGCAGCCCAGGAGGCAATCGCCTCTGTGTCGGCGTTGGCGCAGGATCGCAAAGTTTTTCTGGCAAACGACTGTGCAGGCATTCAGCTATACGCTGACAAAGGTCGAGTCATTCAAGTACTGGTGAATTTCCTTGCAAATGCGATCAACCATTCACCGGCCGATACGACTGTTTCCGTCGACACGTCTCTCACTCAACTGGGCGTGCGCTTCGATGTCATCGACGAGGGTCCCGGCTTGAGCCCAGAAATGCGCAAAAAAGTATTCGAGAGATTTTTTCAGACTGCCGATTCAAAAACTAAAGGCAAAGGATATGGACTCGGGCTGGCTATCTGCAAGATGATCGCAGAAGCCCATGAAGGCTCGGTAGGCTGTGATGAAGCGGCGACCGGTGGTTGTTCGTTTTACGCGGTGTTCCCGAATGCGCAACCGTAGCGGCGAAGCTTTGCGTCGCCAGACCAGTAACACTGCCCTAGGGAAGTTCGATCATGGTGCGGACGTTCCACAGATCCGGAAAACATCTTTTGGTTAGAGTGGAGCGCAGGTAGCCGACCCCTTCGCTGCCACCTGTGCCTCTTTTGAAGCCGATGATGCGCTCCACAACCGTCACGTGATGTGTACGCCAGAGGGCAATATTCTCATCGAGATCGACAAGCGTCTCAGCAAGTTCGTACAGGTCGTAATGCTTTTCCGGTTCTTGATAGATTTTTCTCAGTTCTCTAAGCCGCTGGGCATGCGCCTTCTCACATTCTTCAGATTCATTTTCTTCAATCTGATAGGCGACATCGAATCCTCTGTCGATTAAGAGCTGATAAAACGCATCTGAAAGAGTAGGTGCCTCCAGGCGCTTTTGCAGCAGAATGAGCGCTTCCGGTTCGTTTGTGAAAAACTGCAGCAGGCGCGGTTCTTTCATGCCCGCGGCGAATTCGATTTCCCTGAACTGTGAAGATTGAAAACCTGATGCAGGGTTTAGTTTGCTTCGAAATCCCAGGAAATCGACCGGCATCATCGTCTCCAGAATGTGAATCTGATTGACGAGCACTTCTCTGAATATCGTCGAAACGCGGCGCATGAACCAGGTTGCGCGTGGAGCATTGCCGGCGGCGAGCTGCTTCATGGTTTCGTCTACTTCATGCAAAATCAGCTTGAACCACAGTTCGTAGGTCTGGTGGATGATGATGAACAGATGCTCGTCATGATGAGGCGGATCGGACTGGCAGATTTGAAGTTCTTTTATCTCTTTGATCTTCAAATAATTGTTGTAGCTGAGAGCGCCCGAACCATAGGGACAAACACCCAGATGGTGTTTTTTTGTATCGGTATCCGTTTCACTTGTCATTGCTTTCTCCCGACGATGGCGCTGCAGTTTTCTCTTCCGCTTTAGGTTCTACTCTGGGTGTTGGTTTTTTCTCGGACTTAGCATCCGGTTTTGGAACTGTTTTTGGCTCCGTTTGTGGTTCAACTTTCACTTCTGGAATTTTTCCCGGCTCGCTGAGAGGGACTGTCTCCGGTGCGGTTTCCGGCTTGACGTCACTTTCAGTCTCTGGCTTTGCGGCCGGTTTTGTTTCTTTTTTTGATTCCTGCTTAACTTTTTTCGGCTTTTCCTTTTTGGGCTTGGCCTGCTTTTTCTTTTCTATTGTTTGAATCTGCTTGCCGGGGATAAGCGGCAAGGATACTTCCGAGTCCAGACGCGAACCTTCTGCCAGCAAAGCGAAAGTAGCCGGTTTGTTGGAATATTTGTAGGCCAGAGTGCAAGAGATAAATGCATTTTTCGCTTTCTTGATCAGCGCTGGAAATGACACATGGTAGGTTTCGATAGTGACTGCTTCCGGCGTGACGTGAAAGAGACGATAAGCGCACGGATAGACGGCAAGGCTCGGTGAAGAAACGTACCAGATGTTGCCTTCCTGTTGCACTTTGCTTACGTGCACGTGACCGTTAACAACCAATCTCACATATTTGGACGAGGCCAAAATTTCGCGCGCATTGGCGCCATTGGGAACTGTGTAATCATCCCAGGGCGGTCCGGAATCATATGGTGGTGGCGGCAAAAGAGGGTGATGTGAAAAAGCGATTGTGAACCGCCTCTGGTGCATCTGCAAATCTTCTTTCAGCCACTCACCCTGTCCCCTGCCGAAATCGCCGGTATTGGAATTGGGGCGGCTGGTATCTAGACCAATTATATGTACTCCGGAAAGCGGATCTTGCGACCAATACGATTTTTTTGATTCGATGCCTTTGCCCTTCCAATCAGGACCGTAAGTGCGCATTTTGTCGACTGGCGCCATACCGGAAACATCGGACTCACCCAGAACAAAATTCCAAGGGTTGTTGAGACTCTGGACTACATCGATAAATAGCTGCCAGTTGCTGTCATCGCGCCCAGGTCCTTCGACGTTGTCACCGCCGAAGATTGTAAAATCGACCTTCTTTTCGTTTAAGCTCTTGACCACGTCTTGAAGGAAGAGTTGACTCTCTTGCAACATTTTGTAGCTATCGGGCAGGCCTAAAGCCAGGTGACAATCGCTCACGTAGCCGAATGTGAAGGGCTCAAACAGTCCCACTGCCGCCTGTGAATCTTTGCTAAACCCTAGAACTGCCACCGATGCCAGACCAAGCAGGAATTGGCGCCGGGTCATTGGTGTCAGGCTTTGAATCTTATCTGTGTAGGAGTCCACTCCTATTCCTCTATAAATAGAAGGCTTGCAACCATCACTTTATAGGGAATGGGAGCCACTTAGCAAAGGCAAAGGGCGCATCCATCCATAGTTAGTTACTTTTTAGGCCGGAAGCGAGAAGAGTTAGTCAGGATGTATACTCGTTGCCTGCTGCGCACGGTTGGGGATATTTCTGTCAAGACACAGAAGCTGCCTGAGCCGGGGCGAGTTTTCAATGTGTGTGAATCGCGAATTTGATTTATTGAGGTTGTGCCATGACCACCCAGACTATTCAAGAGTTGGACATAGTCGAGATTAAGAGGCTATTGCCGCATCGTTATCCGTTTTTACTGGTCGATCGAGTCATCGAAATCACTCCGGGGCAAAGTGCTAAGGGTTACAAAAACCTGACGGCAAACGAACAGTTCTTTGAAGGGCACTTCCCGTTCAAACCAATCATGCCGGGAGTATTGATGGTGGAAGCACTGGCTCAGATGGCTTGTTTGGCAATGCTCACAAAAGAAGAATTCAAACACAAATTGGGCGTGTTTACCGGGATTGAAGGTATAAAATTCCGTCAAATGGTTGTTCCCGGCGATCGGCTTGATATGGAAGTTGAGTTGATTAAGCTCAAAGGACCTATAGGTAAGATAAGAGGCATCGCCAAGGTCGGCGACAAAGTAGCCTGCGAAGGTGAAATCAGCTTCGCCATGATCGAAAAGGAGCAATAATCGCCATGGGAGGAACAGCGGTCATGGGAGTTCACCCGACTGCCATCATCGGTGATGGCGCGAAGTTAGGCGAAGGTGTCGAGATAGGCCCATATGCGGTAATTGGCGCCAACGTCAATATCGGGCGTGGAACAATAATAGGCCCTCACGCCATCATTGACGGGCACACGACAATCGGTGACGAATGCAAGATTTATGCCGGAGCATCGATCGGATTGCCACCACAAGACCTCAGTTATAAAGACGCGCCCACCGGCGTAATCATAGGCAACGGGTGCACTGTACGAGAATATGTGACTATTCACCGTGGCTCGAAGGATATAATGACATTGATCGGCAACAATTGTTTCATCATGAATTATGCTCACGTCGCTCATGATTGCAAGGTCGGCAACAACGTCATCATGGCCAATGGCACCACACTGGGAGGGCACGTTGAAGTCGGCGACTTTACTGTCTTTGGCGGTCTGGTTGTCTTTCACCAGTTTGTTCGCATTGGTAGGTTCAACATGATTTCAGGCAACTCCGGCACGCGAGTCGACCTGCCACCATTTGCGATTACCGATGGAAGACCTCTGTATGTACGAGGCATCAACATCGTCGGTTTGCGCAGAGGCAAGATTGCCGCTCCGGTCAGAAGCGCCATCAAGGAAGCCTATCGTTTGCTTTATCGCTGTGATCTGAATATGGCCAATGCCTGTGAAAGAATCGAGCAAGAGATCGAGCAGTTTGACGAGATCAAAGAAATCGTCAACTTTATTCGCTCTAGCAAGCGCGGTGTCGCCCGTGGCAATCTGGGAAATTCCTACGATTTGAGCAGTGAAGAAGACGGTAGGGCAGAATAGTATTTCGTACTATTTAAATAGGTAGGCGATTTGACTTGTCAGGTGGCGGACTGCAGGAGCGCTTGCCTGACGGCTCGGCGAGCCTAAACGCCAGCCTGTGATGGGTTGTATGCTGCAAGAACAATATTCGACAAAATGCTAGAGTAAGGTTTATTGACGCGCCGGTAGCCGCTTTTGAGTTCTCCCACAAAAGAATCATCCATATCAGAATCCGAACAGGTTGAATCTGGTTATGCTTCTTTGTTCAAGAACAAGCAGTTTATGTGCTTGTGGATGGCGCAAGTCTTTTCTCAGTTTGCCGACCGAGCCGTATTTGTTCTCTTTGTTGCCGTCCTGACTGCTCAGCAAACCGCCAGACAAGCGGACCCTTCGCATCCAGCCATCGGTGCAGCTGAGTTGACCAGTTGGCTTTACGTCGCCTTCACAATACCGGCGGTGGTGCTCAGTCCATTTGCCGGAGTATGCGTTGACCGCTGGTCACATCGATCGGTCCTTATAGTTTCAAATCTTCTTCGCGCTTTCTTTGTGGCTCTGGTAGCCCTGAGCTGGGTAAAGCAATATCCAAAGGTAGCCTTTACTCTGGCCTTTTTGATATCGATAGGTGCCCAGTTTTTCGGGCCGGCCGAAACAGCCTCGATACCACGGCTGGTGAAAAAATCCGATCTGTATTCCGCTAATGCGCTCTTTTTTACGACCATGATGATCGCCCTTGGCTTTGGCTTTGCGATTGGTGAGCCGATCATTGCTCACACCGGCATTGGTGGCGCACCGTATGCAGTAGCGGCACTGTTTCTAACTGCTTCGCTCCTGCTTGTGGGCATCAGCGACAACAAACCGCAAAAGCACGATCGCGAGCCCTGGTGGGAAGAATTGCGTATCGGTATCGCCTATATCGTAGACAGTCCACCGGTCTTTCGGGCCATTCTCAAGATCACGATATTGTTCAGCACCATCATCACGCTTAATATCATTGCGGTGGCACTCGTAGAGCAAGTCATGCATCTGCAGCCATTTCAGTTCGGTTATGTAATTGCCGCAGCCGGACTGGGCATGATGATCGGAAACTTCTGGGTCGGTCATCAGGGGCCGAATGCGTCGCCCCGATTAATGGTCTATGGCGGGTTTGCAGGATTGGGTCTGTGCATGTGCTTTTTGGGCAGTCTGGGTTTGATCCAGGATCACATCTTTCCTTTGATGGGAATGTCCGGTGTCTATTTCAACGGTTGGCTGATGTTGGTGCCCTTGCTCTTTTCGGCACTTCTGGGAGTCAGTTGCGCTTTTGTGGCTGTGCCTACACAGGCCAGTCTTCAAGCCGCGGTGCCGGAGGACTTGCGCGGCAAAGTCTTCGGCGCCCAAAACACGGCAATGTCGGCAGCTTCGACAATTCCAGTGATTCTAACCGGAGTGTCGGCGGATAATTTACCCGGAGGAGTGTCCACCACCTTATTTCTGATCGGTGTGCCCACGCTTCTAACGGGTGCGGTGCAGGTTTTGAGAGCAATCAGAGATCCGTCCTCGCGCATGAAACTTTGATGCATATCAATTTGTTTTGTTTCGTGTTCGAACCAATGGGCTTGCCGCTCTGGCACTACATAAGGTGGCACAGTGAGAGCGATGCCCTTTCGAAAGTCCGATAAACAGCGGTGTTGCCCATTGTCGAATACCTAGCCGCTTTACAGCGCCTGGGCTGCCCCTTTGAAAGCGGAAACTGGCGAGATGCAATATGCGTCCGTATTTAAAAGAGATATAGAACTTGAAAACCGATCAGTTATCACACAAACATTTTACAAGAACGTCATTCGCCGAAAACTAAGCCAGTAAAGGCTTTTCGGCATTTCTAGCGTTTTTACATTATTGGCGAAAACCTGGACGAGTTGCACAAATTAGGTAGAATTGCTTGTGTCCTGGTCGGGGAATTAGAGAACGCTTGCTAAGAGATGGAGAAAAGCATGATTAAAAAGTTAGCCTCCTCATTCTTGCTAGCTTCGGTATTTGTCGGCTCCTTGGTTACTCCATCGTTTGCCGGCGACGAAACCACTTTCCAGAAGATCGTTTTTCTTCCGGTGAGAATGGTCGGATCCGGAGTGGGCACAGTCGTCGGAGTGCCGCTCGGAGTTGTCAAAGATGGCAACAGAGGCGCTATCAAATCGACAAAATGGGTTGCCGGTAAGCTCGGCAATGAAGATGGAAAATACCATCAAATGTTTGGCGCAATCGTCGGTGGTCCTTTCGGAGCAATCGGCGGCGGCACATACGGTATTGCAGACGGTGGATGGCACGGAATGAAGACCGGTTTTGACAAACCGTTCAGTAAAGATGCCTTCACTTTCAAAGACGAATAGGAAGCCAAGGAACGCACACAGTGCGCTCCGCACAGTAGGAAAGTCGATGAGACCCCTATCAAGTCATTAGGTACTTAATGAGGGTGGTTCACTGGAGCCATCCTCCTGCCAGGTGGAAAAACATGACCAAAAGAACACTAGCGATGTTAATTTCAGGAGCGCTCGCTCTGGGAACGGCTACCCCGTCGTTTGCAGATGGTGATGGTCCTGTTCACAATATGGTTGGATTGGGTGGGGTGACAACCGGTCTGCTCATCGACGTGCCGGAAGGCATCGTCGTTGATTCTCTGTACCGTGTTCCTATGAAATGCCAGCGCACTTTGGCTGAGCACTTTGGTGATTCCAAAGGCGCCGGACAAAATATCGCAGGCGCTTTGCTCGGATTCCCGGTAGGCTTCGTATGGGGCATCCCTTACGGCGCTTTGCATGGTGCCAAGCATGCCTTCTCGAAGGGCTGGGAAAAGCCTTTCAGTACTGAATCGTATTTGGTAACAGAAGAGAAGTAGTTACTAGCTCTGCCTGGCATCGAGCCAAACAGTTTTGACAGGCAGTCTGGAAATATGGTGGTAAAAACAATGAAATCAATCGGTCGTATCGTTTTTTCGGCGTTGGTCGCCGTGAGTGCAGTAGCTCCTGCTCTCGCGCTTGACTACGAAGCCAAGCCCATCATGTGGTGCTTGCAAGCTCCTTTCAGAACAGCCGGTGCTGTCGAGGGCGCTTTGGTTACAGGCTTGATCAGTGGTCCTATTGATGGCGGATATCATGGCGCCCTCAAAGGAACAACCCACTGGGCAGGCAAATTCGGAGATGAAAAAGGCGCCGGTCAATTGGCCGCAGCCGCTCCGGTATTCGGAACAGGTGGAGCAATAGTCGGTGGCACCATCGGCAGCTTCCACGGATTTGGTCATGGCTGGAAGAAAGGCTGGGAAAAGCCCTACAGCAGATGGTCCTATCTCACCATGGAAGAGAAATAAGCCCCCCTTGAACCACTTAAATAGGAAAGATGGTGAAAATAATGCGTAAGAAGGTCCTTTCCTCGTTACTTTTGGCGGCTGGTCTGCTCACCTCGGTAGCAGCTCCTAGCTTTGCCTATCCGGAGCGCCCTGAATCGGCGCGTGTGTATTACGAAATCGCTTACTTCCCCTGCCGCTTGATCAGCATGGCCGTAACTACCATTTGGGATGTTCCGACCGCTACTTTCCAAGATGCAGTTAAGGGCGCGATTGGCGGCACAAAGATGGTTTCCCGCAACCTCGGCAAAGAAGACGGCGCCTATGAATTGGTAGCTGGTGGCTTGGTCGGCGGACCTGTTGGACTCCTGGCCGGCGGACTCTACGGTGCAAGACATGGTTTCTTGTATGGAATGCACCACGGTTTCGTAGGTTATCCGAGCCCCCACTCTGGCAGCCACAGCATGATCTTCCAGGGCAAAGGTTTCGTCGTTCCTTACGACGACAACTACTAAACCTCTGGATTGAGGGCGCCGCCCTGCGTCGCCCCACCAACACCCCCGAAAACTGTTTGGGTC
>JBGAVL010000197.1:0-11761 GCA_044228145.1 Obscuribacteraceae bacterium (SeqCode) | reverse complement strand
ACCACATCCATGAGTGTATCGACCATTTGGCGGCAGTTTTCTGCCGGCAGCTTCTGCTCGCCGGTCGATAGATAGACCTTGTCGATTGAATGATCCAAGCTGATAATGCGGCGGATGAATTGCGGCTTTATATATACACCCGAGCGGGCAATGGTGGCATAGGCATTAGCCATATCCAGGGGCGATACGGCGCAGGTGCCCAGCGCAAGGGAAGGATAAGGATCCATTTGCGAAGTGATACCGGCTGCCTGTGCCGTCAAAACAACATTGTTCAACCCGACTTTTTGTCCGACAGCCACAGCACAGACATTGCGCGATCTGGCCACAGCGTCTCGAATGGTAATCGTGCCAAGATAGCCATCATCAAAATTTCTCGGAGAATAAACGCTGCCATCGGGCATTTGTAAGGAAAGGGGCATATCGTCAACCATGCTGTCTGGCTGCACTGCACCGTTAACCAGCCCTGCCAGATAAACAAATGGCTTGAAAGCGGAGCCTGCAGTGTGTGGATTGAGAGCCCTGTTCCACGATACTTTTCCATAACCTCCGACGCCGCCTACCATTGCCAAAACGCCGCCGTCTTCCACCGCGATGGAAACAAGTGCTCCTTGATTGATGCCGCGAGGCGCATGCATGACTCCGCGTTGCAGCGTCCGCTCAGCCGCCAGTTGAGCGGACGGATCAAGATTTGTATAGATAGACAGGGGTCTGGACCAGAGTTGGTCACCAATCTCTTGCCTGGCCAAGGACAAAACATGATTTACATAGAATGGATATTTGAGAGGGTATCCGCCATCTGCAAAAGACAATTTTTCCTTTTCAGCCTGTTCGGCTCTCGATTTGGAAACCAGTTTGCATTCCACCAGTCCATCCAGTACATGATGCTGGCTGGCAATTGCTTCCTTTCTGTTGGACTTCAAACTCAATTCTGACGGGGCTTTGATCAAACCGGCCAGATATGCTGATTCGGCAAGTGTGAGTTGCGATGCGTGTTTATTGAAATATGCTTGAGAGGCCCTTTCTATTCCGTAGGCACCTTTGCCGAAATAAATCTGATTCAAATACGTTTCCAGTACTTTGTTTTTCGAATGACTGGCGTTCACCAGAATTGACAGGCAAGCTTCTTGCACTTTGCGAAAGAGACTGCGATCTTCTGGATCTAGGTAAAGCGTTTTGACCAGTTGTTGAGTGATCGTTGAGCCTCCCTCAACAACGTGTCCAGCCTGGATGTTTTTCACCATTGCCCGGCATATGCCCTCCGGATCGATTCCGAAGTGCCGGTAAAAACTTCTGTCTTCAGCGGCGATTACCGCATCTCGCATATTTACTGATATGCGATCGAGCGGCACAGGCTCGACATTCTTTTCTTCGTGAACCGTTGAGACAAGATGATCGTAGCGATCGAAAATCTGAACGTTGCCCTTTTGAGCGCTCAAAGAAGGCAAAGAGATAAACGGATAGCAGGAAATTGCTTTCACCGAAAAGGCGGCAGCAAGAGTGAGAAACAAGCACCCGACATTGGCGCGAAATTTTTCTTTTCGGTTTGCGGATATTTGCATCACGGCACTGTATTGAGAGGGGGCAGCCCTAAAAGACGACCACCCCCGGCTGGCAGTTCCCGTCTCTGCTAAAACAGAGAACAGCCGGGATTAGACGGCTGTTCCCCTGTCAGTGCTGCGTAGGAAGGCTTTCAGGTAGAGAATTTCTTATTTCTGCCTTTTGTGGGAAAAGTTTGAGCTTTTCCTACATAAATCATTTTTTCCGCTTTGACCTGGTCTTGGCGCTCTTGGTTCTTGACTTTTGGACGCCTTTGGTCGTTTTTGCGGTTTTCTTTGCTGGTTCGGCAATAGCTTTCGAGGATTTGCAGGATGAGTCGAAAACTTTATCCAGGCAGTCTTGGGTCCTGGTTGCAAAATCGCTTTCGGTGAGCAGGTATTGCGAAACGAACTCAGGTGCCACTTTATTGAAATCTGTAAGCTCGATGACTTGCTGTTCGACAATCTCTTCTTCTACATATGCCGGCTCGACTGCGCTGGACGAATTAGCGCTTTCGTTTGCCCCAAAAAGTGCCGGTTGCCCTTCTCTGTAGTCAAAATTCATAGTGTCGTCTTTTTCGTCAAAACTTACTTTGGCAATTGCCAAGTCCAGCAGTTCAACGCTTAAGCCTGCAGCCTGACTGCGCTCCCTGAACATTTGCGATTTCGTGCGCTCGATGAGCTGATGGAAGAGATTGAGGATGAAAGACATTCTTTCGCGGGCGTCCTTTTCTTCGCCGTCCAGGGTCCAAACGACTTTGTTGCCTTGAACTTCAGCGAAGATCCGAGCGACCGGCTTATAGAAGGATTCTACTTTTGTAAGTCGCATGACTTTGTCGACAGGCAAAAGAAAGATATCGAGTCGTCCTTCAACTCCCCGGAAAAGCAAGCTCCAGGTGCGGGTTGAGAAGCGGGCACGATAATCTTTGCGATACTCGAAGGAATCGTGCGCTCCCGGCAACTTTATTTGCTCGACGATCATTTCAGGTCCGGTCAGCACCGTATATAGTTCCGTATGGCCCACTGCTGTATTGACAAGACCAGCATAAGGACTGAGTGTTTCTACTATCTTTGCGATATATGCATGAATTGCATTGACCTTTAACATCTTTTCCTTGGCTCGCTCTCTGGCGTGCTTTTCTTCTTCCTCTATAAAGAGAAGAGTTTCATTGGCCAGGTCTTCCAGTAAGGCGGCATGGTCGTGTTCGATGGTCGTGCTATTGAAAGAGTTGAGCACTTTTTTATTGTGGGAATTTTGCAACTCGTAATTGGTGCCGCGCAGATCTTGGAAAATTTTTCTGTCTCTTTGACGGCTCAAAATGTTTACTTTTCCCCAGGCTCGCTGGAAGAAAGGCTCCTTCTCGCGGACGCCGGCAACGTTAAGCATGTAACGGTAGTAAGGGTTGGTGGACATGGCTAGACCCCTTTTGAAAAATATTTGATTGAAAGCGGCAGGCAGCAGCACATGCACACGGCAAAAGCCTCCTCAGACCTTGCTTTAGCCGGTGCGCAACGCGCTCATATTTGCATCTTACGCCGCCTGGCGCTTCTTGTGAATTCTCGAAATGCCTTTATCACTTTTGAGTATAGGAAAGACTATACAGCCACCATTTGGTGGAACTTTCAGCCACTTTCGCTGTCAATCCACATAAAACCCGGTCCGGTGGATTTCTTTGAAGTTCAATGTCTGTCGCCCTTTTAGGGCTTGAGAAGCTGATAAGATTTGCATGAGCATGTTCAAAGTTGCAAAGTGACATGAGTCTTGGTCCCGCGCATAACAGCCGTAATTCCGCACTGACTGTAATGGATTCTACTAATACGTTTTGCGATCGTTTCCAGACCTCGGCCAAGGCCGCGGTTGCTACGGATGCGCCAGTGAAATTGGCGATGGTCAGCTGCGGTCTCGGTCATGTCAATAGAGGCTTTGAAGTTTCAACGGCCAGATGGTATTCCGCATTAAAGAATGATCCGCGTCTGGATGTTCGTCTTTTTGCCGGTGGCGATTTCCCGGACAGTACCAAAGTAGCCAATTTGCCGCGCGATTTCCTATTGCGCTGGCCTCTCTTTATTGCTTCGCTGTTCAACAAAAGACGTGTATGGGAATTTGCATACGGATCGGAGATGGTGACATTTGCAATAGGACTTTTACCTCACATTTTTTCTTATCGCCCTGATGTGGTCTGGACTAAAGAAGCGCCTTTCGGTCATGTGCTCATATTTTTCAGAGACCTGCTCAAACTGAAATTCAAAGTAGTAATTGCCAATGGCGGCGGATTTAAACCCAATACGATCAAACGCTTCGACTTCGTTCAACATCTTCAACCAACATCTTATGAAAGTGCGCTTTCATTCGGGATAGCCAAAGAAAAGATGCAAGTGCTTCCCCATTTCGCACGCTATAAGCAACCGGAAAAAGACCGCAATCTAGTCAGAAAAGAGTTTGGATTGGCAGACGATGACTTCGCCGTGATCATTGTTTCGGCGTGGAATTGTTATCACAAAAGAATCGATTACGTAATCAATGAAGTCGCACAAATTGAAGATCACAGAGTAAAACTGATCATGTGCGGGCACCCCGAGCCTGACACGGCATTTTTGAAGGAGCTTGGCAAAAGACTCCTGGGCGATCGGATCCAGTGGTTGACCTTGCCGGCTGAAGGTGTCCACAGCGCTCTTTATGCTGCCGACGTTTATGTAATTGCCAGTATCGATGAGGTTTTCGGCGCTGCAACCATTGAAGCGGCATTGGCGGAAAAACCGATTGTCTGCCACCCGAATGCCGGTACGAAATACATTCTCGAAGAATATGTTTCAGACGCTGATCTCACCGTCGCCGGTGCCCTGGCGGAACGTCTGAAACAAATTAGAGTTTCGCCGCCCAGCCCGGAGCTATTGAAAAAAATCAAAGACGCAGTCAACAGTAAGTTCAGCGAGCAAGTTCTTTGTGCAAAATTTGCCGATGCGGTAGTTGATCTGAAAATGTAATCTGGCAAGCAAACAAAGGTCGAAGAAATTCCGGCACCGGTGCCGGTCTGAGGCGCTATTTCTTCTCCTTAATCCATTGCACAACGTCTTCGTACGCTCTTTGAAGATCATCGAGAGCCACGTTGGCTCGATAAGTGTCGGTTTCTTTTGATGCGTGCTCGAGGTTCAAACTTTGCGCTTGCATCTGTTTGGCACCGATTACCGAAGCGATTCCGGCAAGCTGATGAGCCACTCGCGCACTTTCAATGAAATCATGCGCGAGGGCGGCACGTTTTAGCAAATTCATCAGAGACTCAGCTTCATCGCTAAAAGTCTGCAAAATTTCGCCTAAGGCCTCTTGCCCGTACTGTTCGTTTAACCATTGCAAATCTACAGGCGTGGGCGCGAAGCTTTCTTCAAGGTCAGGCAGTGACACTTCTCTTGGTATTGAGGTTAACTGGTCCATTTCACTGACTTGAAAGCGTGCACTGTGAATCAAATCGGAAAATGCGACTTCTTCATTGGACATGGTCACGAATTCTTTAGGCGGCAATTCCTGTTCGTTCATCCAGCGCTTGATTAAAGAGCGTATGTCGTCTAAAGAGACCGGTTTGGTGAGAAACTCGTCCATGCCGGCAGCAAAACACTTTTCACGATCTTGCGGCAAGACCGATGCGGTAAGAGCAACAATCGGAGTGTGGCGGCGACCGCGCTCCTCAATGCGCCTTATTTGCCTGGTTGCTTCAAAACCATCCATTACAGGCATCTGACAATCCATGAGGATGAGATCGTAGTTTGTTATGGCTGCGCTGCTGACCGCTTCCATGCCATCGGATGCCGTGGCTACGTCGACGCCCAGCCGTTTGAGCTGGCGTGTGGCCAGTTCTCTCAAGGCCGGGTTGTCTTCGACCAGCAAAACGGTCTTGGCTGACAGCCGCATTGCAGCTGCATTTGCTGCATCAAGAGCGGGCAAATCTTCACGCGTTTCCACTTGTTGATCGAAGTCATTGGACACAGAATGCAAGAAATCGCCGAAGCGGAAAGGTTTGACCAGAACCTTGGCAAAACCGGCTTCTTTCAGCTTGCGGTGATATTCTCTGGAGTCTATGTGAGTCAATGCCACCCAGCGTACCTTGTCGGCGAATTGAGACTTATTGATCTCTTCGATTTCGGTGCGCGGGTCGATGGCGCCATTGGACATGTCGACAAAAAGCCTGATCGGTCTGTCGTTTTCATTAGCCATTTTATTGATGATCGAAGCGGTTTCCTCAATGCAAACGGCTGCTTTGTGTTCGATGCCCCGGGCGTATGAATACATTGTCAGAGCTTCGGAGGTAAAACGATCGTTGGATACAATAATCAGTCGTGTCGATTCCGGCTCGATATGGTGATGAGCACCATGTTGTGCAGCCAAGTAATCGACGCTGTCTGTGCGAAGGCTGGCTTTGAACCAGAAGTTTGAACCCGCTCCTTCATGACTGTCCACGCCGATTTCTCCACCCATCAGTTCCACCAGGCTCTTACTGATTGCCAGTCCCAGACCTGTTCCTGCCGTCTGTGACCCTTTCTTGCCTCTGGCTTGACTGAATGGCAAAAAAAGACTCTGCTTCGTCTCATTCGTCAATCCACATCCGGTATCGATTACAGACGCCGAGAAAGTGACTGAGTGATGGGCCAGAGAAAGTTTTTCCACACGTATCAAAACACTGCCTGATTCCGTAAATTTCAATGCGTTTCCGCAAAGATTGACCAGAATTTGCCTCAATCTCTTGGGGTCACCCTTGAGAATCAATGGCAATGCCGGATCGACAAAAGTCGATAAGGAAAGCCCTTTACTGCGTGCTGTCGTGCCCAACATCTCGGCTACGTCTTCCACCAGAGCGCGCATGTCGAAACTCTCGTAAGTGAGTTCAAGTTTTTTCGCTTCTATTTTTGAGAGGTCGAGAATGTCGTTGACGATTCCCAGAAGGTTATATGCAGAGCTGTGCAGAGTATTGGCCAGCTTTCTTTGATCGTCCTCCAGGTGTCCGTCCAGGATAAGCTCAGCCATGCCGATCACACTGCTCAAAGGTGTACGGATTTCGTGGCTGAGGCTGGCAATAAAATCGGATTTTGTCTTGGAAGATTCGATCGCTCTTTCGCAGGCGGTTCTCAATTCGTCGGTCAGCAATTTCAGGCTGTCGTTTTTGGAGCCGGCCTCGGTAATCTGTTCCAGAAGCGCTTTATTAAGGCAATTTACTTCGTCTTCATGGGCCTTGCGCTCGGAAATGTCGTGCATGAAAGCACAGACTGTTCCTGTCTCAGCACTGCCGACAGGAAAGATGGCCAGCTCTATCGGAAATTCGTGGCCTGCCTTGTGCAAGGCGATCATCTCAACGCGCTTATTGAAATATTGGCTCTGTCCGGTTGCAGACAAATGCGCAAGCCCTTCATGGTGGGCGTCGGCAAATTTGGCAGGTATGATCGTTTCTTCAAGAGTCTTGCCGACCACATCTTGTCTGGACCAACCGAAAGTTCTTTCCGCCTGGGGATTCCAATCGAGAATTCTGCCGTTTTTGTCAATAGCTACAAATGCATCATAGGCGCGGTCAAGAATTGAGCGTGTGCGGTCGGCGCTTTCGTGCAATGCAGCGCCTGCCAGCCTGCGTGCCATATCCAGTCGTCCCAGCTGGCGGCAGGTGCGCCAGACCACCCAGAAAAATGCTGTAATCATGCAGATGACGAGCAAAATGCTGCCCGCTTCGGTGTTGACCATGCCCGAACTTTCACCCATCACTCTCAGCCAGCCGAAAAGAATAGGCAAACCGATGGCGGTGGGCAGTAGCGTTCGGGCCATCATGCCGCCGGCGTCGCCATTGCTTATCACTACCATCAAGCCTTCACGCGGACGCGACGAGAGAATTCCCAGGCTGAGAACCAGAAAGGCAATGGCCGTCGGCAGAATCATGTAATTGAAGCTGTCCGGTGCCGAGAAGAACGGCAATTTGTATGTATAGCCAATCAGCGCCGAGATGGAAAAAAGAAGAGGAATGAAGGCCAGATGCTGGAACACTCGCACTTTGCCAATTGGCGCCGCGCCCATACACAAAAGCGACAAGCCGGAGGCGAGTATGCAGAGAGCACTGTTGGGAGCAATTAAGACCGAAGTGGTTCCGGCAGGTGGATTCACAGACGAATGGAAGAGAACCTGATCCAGATCGACAGAAAATAGACCGAAATAAGAACCGAGCGCGGCTGCTCCAATCAGGATCGGGACCGTAGCGGTAATTTGGGCTGCAGTTTGTGCTTTGTTGTCTGCAAATTTTAACGAATACAGAAGCGAAGCTCCCAGAAAGAGCAATGCCAGAGAGCCCGAGTTGGATACAGGTGAACTGCCCGAGATAGGATTTTGCAGATAGGGTTGATTCAAAAACCAGCCCGTCAAGGCAAGCACTCCGATCGCCATTGTGATGAATGAACACCAGTAGGCAAGCAGAACAAAGACCTGACTGATCCTTGCTGTTGTGTCGTCTGTCACTGGATTAAGACAGGGTGGCTCGGTCCACGGCACGGGAACAAGTTCTGTCAACGTGTCAAATGGTCTTGATGGGGTGATCATCCGCGAATGCTCCTGCAAAAAAGCAGGATTTAAATAGGGGCGCGCTCGGCACCTCTACTACTGACCTGCCTGGATGAACATTCACAAAAACCCTTATTATGAATATAGATCAGATAGTCAATATCGGCAATAAGTGACCGGTTATGAAAATCAAGCGCGATCACGAAGCAGGGTCACTTCTGAATCGCTTTCGACTGCGGTCATGCCGAATAAGGTGCGAATCACTGACGGATTCGTGCTTGCTTTCAAGCGTTGCAGGGTCGTCTCGGCGCGATTGCAAACATAGGGGTTTTCGTCTTCCGTGAGACTTTCCAAAACCGCTGTGCCCAGGTGATAACATTGGGCCAGAGACAGACGGACATCTATGCTTTCGTCTTTGACAAGCAACATGATCGCCTCGTAAGACGTGTTGGGATTGTCGGCTACTTGCGCCCTCACTTCACTTGAGGCGTGATTGGCCAGTTCAAACAGCACTTGTGCCGGTGTGTTAGGGTGATCGATAAGGCGCAACGCGGTGTGCACCGAAAGCGCTCTCCAGGATGATGGAGTCATTGTTGGCCCAACGGCAGGGTCAAGGTGAAGACCTGGCAGATAGTCTGCAGATCCTTCCTCCTTTGTGGACACGGACAAATGATGAACATTTTTCCAGGCATCAAAAGATGCGTGGTCGGCTGTAGCGTGCAAGCTTGCCTTCAGCCCGAATACCGGTATTTCATCCTTTATTGATTTTGTCAGTGCCTCCCTGGCTGCAACCGTCGAGTCGTCGAGAGAAGGAATTTCGTCTGAGACCGAAACTGCTTTCTGTCTTATATACTCTTTGACGATTTCAAGTTTTTCCTTGTCCTGTTTTAGATTCTCACCGCGTCTGGCGCGGCACAGAAATTCTCCGGAAGCCAGAGATGCTTCGTTGTTTTTGTAATGGATGGCATGTAGCCTCTCACATTGCCAGTAATGCTCTGAGGATGAATCTACGAATGATCTCTTGCCGGAGAAAAGTTTTTCCAGACTATAGAAAGCGTCTTTCAGTGCGTAGTTGATTGAGTTCAATATCATCGGTTACCTCCCGCATGCTGATCTGCATGTCCAAGAAGTTTCAATTCATTAGTTTCTAAAACCACCAAAAATAAATGCATGGCAAACCCGAATCCTCGTAAGCTTGCCCACGCTAGCTGCACCTGATCTTTTGACGAAGCGGTTTTTGGAGCGCTTCGTGATCGAAATGTCTTGTTTTCTTGTCGTTACTTCCATTATGCGCTCTTGCGCGAAAACTGTGAGCTTGTGACCAGGAATTGTAAAGAGTGTGAACAAACCTCCCTCAGGAGAGTGAGTTCTGGTGCTGATTTCGTAAGGAGTCGCTCGGTCTGCTGATTAAAAACGAGCGCCGGTCATTTGCATGGCAATGAATCCACCTGCAGTGACAAGGATCAGCAGCACCACCAAAATGATGATCGTTTTGGGGCTCTCGTAAAACGCTCTAGCGGGCGCATCCGGCTTCGGCACTGCGGCAACTGTGCCTGACTTGTCCTTGATTTGCGTGCCTGTTTGCGACTGCGCGGACTTGCCACTTCCTGCGGCAACAGGTTCTTTCAGTTTCATCGACTCGACGCCGCCTGAGATGCGCGCCTTTGAAAGGTCTTGTCCGCCCTTTTCCGGAGGGGAAATATTGGTAACCGTGGAGCGCGGGCCGGCTGGTTTTCTGTTAGCCAGAATCTTGCCCACGTGCACAAGCGCGTCACGGAATTCTTCCATCGATTGATATCGATTATCTGGTTTCTTTTCCAGAGCTCTCAAAACAATGGTTTCCATTTCTTTGGGAAGTTGAAGATCGGGGCGAATTTCCGCAAATGGCTTGGGTGTTTCGCGCACCTGCATTTCCATCGTCTCGACTATCGTTTTTCCCATCAATGCCGGATAACCCGTCAGTGACTCGTACACCATGGTGCCCATCGAGTAAATGTCTGAACGCGCATCGAGAATATGCCCCATGCACTGTTCCGGACTCATATAAATGGGGCTGCCGAAAATCTCGCCTGTTTGCGTCAAGTTTTGCGATTGGCGTCCGGAATTAGGAAGCAATTTGGCAATACCGAAGTCCACGACTTTGGCCATATCCGGTTTGCCTGGCTCGTCAACCAGCATGATATTGCTCGATTTCAAATCGCGGTGGATGACACCGTGACGATGGGCATGGGCAAGTGCGTCGGTGGCTTGAATGAAAATTTTGATGA
Organism: Obscuribacteraceae bacterium (SeqCode); assembly: GCA_044228145.1. GTDB lineage: Bacteria > Cyanobacteriota > Vampirovibrionia > Obscuribacterales > Obscuribacteraceae > QKMZ01. The sequence goes on along the minus strand of JBGAVL010000197.1, from coordinate 1,436 downwards.
CTCTGTCGCAGTCGACTTGATTGTCTCTGCGAATGATATCGGAGAGGCTGTCGCCTGTGAGAAAGTCCATGACGAGATAGGGCCGGCCGTCATGAATGCCGAAATCGTACATCTTGATAATATTTTCGTGCCTGAGCAAGCTGGCTGCTTGCGCTTCCTGCTGGAAGCGTTTTACCGAAGTCGGATCGCTGACCAATTGCGACTGCAAGATTTTGATTGCCACTTCGCGATCAACAGCTTCGTGTACGCCTTTGTAGACAACGCTCATGCCGCCTCGACCGACTTCATTGAGAACTCGATATTTCTCGCCCAACAAGGCGTTCAGCAGAGTGTCTTCTTGAACCAGCATGAGTAAGGTCGAATCCGCGTCGCAAATGACCGACTGCGCCGGAAATTCTCGGTGACATTTCGGACACCGTTTTTTTTGTGGTTTTTTGGCGCCCTCTGTCACGTTGGTCCTTGCCTGATTGATCCGCCGGGAGATTAAGCCTGATTGTAAGCTCTGGCAATAATAGCAAAAGCTTGATTGTTCCACTTGATTGTTCTAGTCGTGTTGGTAATGAATTTGTCCTCTGTATTTAGGTGACAATTAATCGAATCTTGAAAACTTTGAAAAACAGACCAGTCAGTCCTTAACAGAATCCTTGGCAACAATTTCGACCGAATTGCCAGCCGAATCTTCGATGTAAACAGACCGGGTGCCGTCTCTGTGAGTTTTCAGGTTGCCAAACTGGTCTGCGTTTTCATGTAGAAACGCGATATGGGGCGGGTGCTGGTTTGGTACGACCAGGGCCAATTTTATGTTTTCAAAGCGAAGAAATGCCCAGGTCTTATCCTGGTACTCGATCTCGCATTTGAAAGTTTCACGGTACCAGCCCACCGCCTTCTCCACATCGTCGACGGCAACAGCTATATGGTCGACCGTATCAAGGGACTCAAAGGTGTTCAGGTCTTTTGTTTCAGCCGTTTTACTCATGGTTTCACCAGCCGCGGGTATCTTTCTTGTGATTCGACTTTATTTTGGCAGAAATGACGCCATTGCAGGATTAACCCGGCCTCCCACTGATTGAAGCCTGGACTCTAAACCCCTTGTGGAACACAATGATGTTAGACCGGATCTTGAGATTTCAAAAGGCAGAAGAAGCCGTGCACGATAAGAAAACCCTGATTCTCATTAGCCTTTGCTTGTTTGTGTGGACACTCACACTACCTTCTCTGGCGCAAAACAATTTGTCCGCCCGCGAGCAGTGGGCGCAAACTCATGAATCCGGGCAAAAGGCTATGGAATCGGGCAATCTCGACCAGGCGGAGTCATATTTCAAGACCGCCCTCAGCCAGGCCCGGGGTCTGGGCTATGCCGGACCTCTTGCCACCAGCCTGCACCATCTCGGCAAAGTTTTATACCTGAAGAAACAATACCCGGAGGCGGAAGCCAA
>JBGAVL010000196.1:0-11783 GCA_044228145.1 Obscuribacteraceae bacterium (SeqCode) | reverse complement strand
ATCGACTCTCCCGTTTTCTCTCTCTTTTCGCAAAACTTCTTTAGTTTTCAAAGACCCAAATGTGCTTTTCTTTGGCTTCTCCAGGTTCTGAACGCCGTTCAGAGTAGACCACAGGGTGGCAGTCCCGCCGGGGTTTGCGGGCTGCCCGTTTTTCGAGGGGGGCGAATTGCCACGCCAAAGTTATACGTGTGCAGCCGTGCGAACAACGTGAGCGAATCCGCACAAATACCCTGAAAGCATAGATGCTTATTTGGTAGTCGTTTCCGGCACTTTCACGCCCAGGTCGGCAGCCATTTTCAAGTCCGCCTCACTGGCTTTCAAGTTGCCCAGAGACTTGTTGACGAACCCGCGCAGCAAGTAGGCGTCGCCCTTTTTCATGTCCATTTCCAAAACTTTGTTCAAGTTGGTCAGAGCGTCTTGCAGCTTGCCCAGGGCAGCTTCGTGATTGGCCAGGACGACCAAGCCCTCGACACTGTTCGGCTTGAGCTTGAGCGCTTCTGTAGCGTCATCAATTGCCGCCTGGTGCTCACCCAACAGACCTTTACCGGCAGCGCGGCGCACGTACAGCTCGTATGTTACCGGTCCCAATTTGAGCGCCTGGGTGTAGTCGGCAACTGCCTCAGCGACGCGATTCAACTTCGCGAGCGAAAGCCCTCTGAGCCTGTAGGTCTCCTGAAAATTCGCATTGAGAGCAATCGCCTTCGAGAAGTCTTCGACAGCCTTCTCGTCCTTTCCAAGACGGGCATAGCACTCGCCCCGCTCGGAATAAAGCTTTTCATCTTTCGATTCGCGAGCAATCAATTCATCCAGAAGCGGTATCTTCTTTTCGATTGCAGCGTTGTCAGGCAAAACCGTCGCCAGTGGCTCCTCTTCAATAATCAATCCAGGCTTCGCATTTGCATCTTTGACAGGTGTCGGCAATTTAGCCGGTTCTTTAGACTGTTCTTTAGCCGCATCTTTAGCCGATTCTCTTGCCGCATCTTTTGCTGCATCTTTAGACAAGTCTTTGGCAGCGTCTTTAGTTACTTCCTTCGTCGATCCTTTCTCAACTCCCAAAACCTTCGCTGCATCCTCAGCAAAAGCCGCGCAATTTCCGACGCCGCAAACCATTGATGCGACTGAAACCAGCAAAAGTTTCTTCATAAAAGGAGCCTCAAAACGCCAATATATAACAACAATTTGTTCAGTCTACCATTTGCTCAATTTCTGAACATTGTTTAGGGCTTAGCCGCCGAAACGTCCGCAGCATCAAGCATTTTGCTGATACTCCTGTCCGAAATCGTAAAGGTTCTCACGGTTGGAAAGTAAACATCCGGATTGGCCATATGCTGTTCCAACCCGCCCGGATTCTCACAGTAGCTAAAAATTATTGTGTGCCCATCAGAGAGACACTCATGGGCCTTGCCTGCATAAACAAGGGCGGTCGTCTTTCCGTCCGCGAGCGTTCTTTCCGGAACTTTGAAAATCTCCATCGGTTCACTCCACGGACCTTCAATTTTTCGTGCCACCCTCAAATTGACAGCCGGAGAAAGTGGAGGTTGGTACACACTGACGAAACATTTGAGACCATCGTGGAAAAACAAACTCATCTCAGGCCCGCCATCAGGAATGATGTTTTTCGCCTTTTGAAAATCAGCTAGCCATGAACCTTTGGGCATGCTTGTCGAATCACAGAAATATTCCCAACTCTTTGCAGAAATTGAATCCAATTTGTTCAAGAGAACACGCGCCAAAATTGTTTTCTTCGGCGAGTTCGGTTTTTCTTCCAAATAACAAAGTGAGTAGAGATAGTTGCGATCTTTTGTGCAGCCCAACCCAAATTGGACTTTATGATCGCTCGCAGAAACAGGAGAGATACTGTATTTCCACAACGCAGGGGCATCGCCAGGATTGCTCACAATCAAAAGATCTTCTGCATACCAATCAAATCTAAATAACGGATTTGCATCATCCTTTTTTCGTATTTTCTTCAGCAACAAATAAAGCTTGCCACCATATTTGATACCGCAGCCAGGCCAGTAGTATGAACCTTCTTCATTAGATTGGAAAATACTTTTGGGATTCGCAATTGTACCCTGAAAGCAGAAGCTCCATTTAGTAGAATCTATGATTACAATGTCAAAACCCTTTCCGCTGCTCGATCTAAAATTGCTTTCCGGTTCTTGAATTGCAACAGAGTTGTTGATCATCTTTCGCGTGCGGCCAATCTTATTGCCACCGACAATCCAAGTATCACCAAACAACCAGAGTACCTTTTGTGGACCAAGCTCCACCGTCATTGCGCCGTCTGCTCCCCCCCAGCACATAGCAGAGCGAAAAGCATCATGTATGCTCTGAGCTCGATTATCGAGAGTTGTTTCCGTACCATATGCAGTGCACTCGTTATTAACCAGTAGGCAGGCAAGGGCAACACAAGCCGAAACACAAACCTTCAAAAACTTTCCGTTCAGCAGTTTCATTTCTTAATAAGAAGACTGCCCATACAGTAATTTATAACGACCGATGATCAAGCGTGTTTTGTTCGATCCTGGAAACTTAATCGGTTTGCCGTTTGCGCCTGCGCCCCAGATCACAATCAAGTTCTGGTTGTTGCTCACTACATTGATCGAACCGGGCTGTCCGGTCCAATCGTCGGGCGGGTCTGTGAGATATTCTTGCGCCATATTCTCATTGAGCGATGGATCGTAAGTGAGCCAAACGCGATTTAAGTTGGCAGCCGTATCTGTGTCTATCGATCCGGAATCATCATTTTCATTTACGGATTGCGCGGAAGTGGACTCTTGCAATGCGGCGCCCTGCATCTCAGGGGGCGTGCCGTAAGAGCCGGGCGAGTTTGTGGGATCCGCATATTCAGGCTCGGCATCCAGCCCCGCCATCAATTGCAATTTGTCGCCCGCGTAAGGATTATTTGGAACAAGCGCATTCATTTGTGTACGAGCCCAATTCGTTTCATCGCCTGGATCGGGAAACTTTTGATTCCAGGTCGCATACTGATCCATCCAGCGTGAGACGCGTTCCATCTGCTCAAAAAGTTCGGAGTCAGCAAATTGCCTTGCTTGCATGGCAGCCTGTCTGGCTTGTGTGGCTGCTTGCCGCGCTGCCGGGCTCGTGCCCTGCGCCTGCGCGGCTCCATTGAGCAAAACGGATCCATTGCGCGAAACAGATCCATTGAGCGAAACAGATCCATTGAGCGAAACGCATGGTGTCAAAGCAATAACACAAGCGGTCAAAATTGACGCGCCGAATTTGATTGATACTTCAGACAGAAAGAGTTTCCCTGAAAAAACTCTCTTCCGTAAAATAACACTCTTCCGTGAATTTACTTTCCTCTGCAAAATTGCCTTCTTCACCAATGTAACTTCCAGCCGGTCCGCATTGATTCAACAATCGACCATTCTACCTCTGTTATGCGAATCTCTGGGAAGAAAGGCGCAAGCAACCGAACAGGTCTGTCGTTTGAGGTTTTTGATATATAGAAAAAACTACGCTGAGGTTGATTTGACAGAGTCTTCACGGAGAAATCCAGCGACAATTTAGTGGGTACTTCATCCCCAAAGACCTTAAACTCACGCTCCACGCTTTCCAAATTGCCGTGCGTTCTTTGCTTATTCAACTGTGCATCATAAAATGGTGTGAGCTCGAGCGCATCGCTTTCCAACACTGAAAAAACTGCCAGTCCACCGAATCTGGAGACCATACTGACTGGCTCGCTTCTTGCAAGTTTGGCGATTGTGTCTGTCGCCACTATAAATTCAACCCCGGTTTCAGATGGAGCAGCAAATGCATGCGCACAGTTATCGAAAACACCGCAGACATGAGCATCATCAATGTAGACGACAGGATTATTTTCAGCATCGGACAAACGTGCAGACGGGCGCGATTCTTTGAGAATTTCGTTTAATATCATCCTGAAAAACTGGTGACAATCCTGTTCGTTCGAGCCTTTGATGATCAGTGCTTTGCGCTTGTTTATGCACTCCCTGATCAATGCACGTGCTTCCTCCCGCATCAACGAGGATCCATAGCCGTGTCCAGGGTCTTTCGCGGACATGAAAGTGTTCATGTGTTCCGATATGTAAGTCAGTGCCGAATCACCGTTACCGCTGGCGGTATGAAACTCAGTCCTCTTGCTCGTCATATCAATGAATAGGACGCGCCTGGCAATTGTCTCTCCCTGGGGGTGTGAGGCGATCCAGTTGACAACAAGATCAGCGAGTTTGCCGTCGGGACTGAGCACCACTTGCAGTTTTCTGGTATCCTCAAGATCGCCGGTGACAAGCGTCGCCATCAGTCTGGTTTTTCCGGAAAACTGGTTGCCCAAAAGAAGGAAAGGCATGGATTGCGCGCGTTGATACGTCTCAATGGTCTTGCGCGCCGCTTGTCCAAAGAAAAATCCTTTCGTCAAAAACTTTGCCTCGACGCCAAGGTTCATTGAGCCAGGCTCTCCGCGCGATATTAGTCGGCGCATATTGATATTCTTGGGGTTGAAAAACAAAAGTGGATGCAGTTTGCTTACTCCGCTTACACGCGACAGCCTCACAACCACCATGGCGGAAACGGCCGCGAGAAACGGCAGCAGGACGCCAAACAGGCAAGCTGCAATCAAAGCATTGGGCGTGGATGAAAAGGCAAACAGCAAGGGAATTGCCCAGATGACCATGAGCACAAGAAAAATGCCGACTTCAAACATGCGCTGGCGGGAATTGTCTTTCATCTGTGCCGCGAGCATATCTCCGCGGACGCTGGAGTCAGCGACGATTGCGGTGCTATTTGCTACTGGCGAGTCCTTTGTAAGCGCTCTGATTTTAAAGCCGGAGAGTTTTGACTTACGATTGCCGGGAGATTCCAGTGCCGCTCCCTTTCCCTCGGACACCAATCTCAAGTGTGCTCGCACCTCTTCTGCAGTTTGATAACGCGCGAGCGGATCTTTTTCCAACATTTTCATAACGACTTGTTCGATGCCGCGTGCAAATTCAATATCAGGACGAACCACAGATAGTGGCGGCGGCATTTCGGTCAGATGTTTGTTCATGGTCTCGAATGCGGTACGTCCGATCAGCGGCGCGCGAGCAGTGAGCGCTTCATAGAGAACACAGCCAAGAGAATAGATGTCGCCGCGCCGATCCCAGTCTTGCTCCAGGCACTGCTCGGGACTCATATATAGAAGGCTGCCCATCATTTCACCGGTCTGGGTGAGACGGAAAAATGTATCGCCTTGCAGTGGAACGATTTTGGCGATGCCGAAATCGAGCAGTTTGACGCAAAAACCACCGTTGTCGTCGGGCGTGAGCATTATATTGCCGGGTTTGAGATCGCGGTGAAGAATGCCGCGATTGTGAGCAGTGCCAATCGCATCGAGTATTTGATCGAAAATGGCCAGACAGAGTCGATTGCTCAAGGCTCCATTTTGGCGGAGATATTCAAGCAGACTCTGCCCTTCTACCCTCTCCATGACCAGAAATGGCTGTCCTTGCCTGGTCACACCCAGAGTGAAGATGTTTACGACATTCTTGTGACTGAAGTCTCTGAGCGATTTTGCTTCCTGGCTGAGGCGTTTGACCACAGCCGCATCGCTGGAAAGGTGCGGGTGCAGAACTTTGATGGCAACCGGGCTGCCGTGTGCAGCAGATGAATTGGTGGCTGCGCCGGATTTGCCGTTTTGACCGGGTTCTGCTTTCAAGTCGAAGGCATGATAAACAGTGCTCGTGGCGCCCCTGCCGATCATCTCCTCAATTTGATAGCGGTCGGCCAGCCGAGTACCGACAATCGGATCGATCGTATCGAATACCAGAGTGGTGCCGTCTTCCGGGCACTCGGTCAAAATATCCAGTGCATCTTGATCCTGGAAAGCCTTGTTGCATTGCGGACAAACTTTCCGAAAATCCGACGCTTGGGCATACGACATGAATTCGGAACCTCTAAGCGGCGTTCCTACTTTATGCCCAAATTACGGCGCCTTTGCCCGCACGCAGCCCCACAATCGCGCCTGTGCCTGTTTTCACAGAACTTTCATGTGCCTACCCGACGATGGTAGCAAGCTAATTCACAGGGAGCGAGGATTGAGCGATGGAAGTCTTTAGAGTTTGGCTCACTGGCGTAAAGAACATGCTTGGCGATTTCGAAAGGGAAAACCAACGCATCAATGACGCCAAACAATCGTCAACCAGACTGAAAGCCCTAAAGAATCTCAGCCTCCCCCCGGCAGCGGAAGAAGGTTCCGCGCACAAGTCTGTCATCGACAAAACACGCGAAATCACCAACATCTATCCGAGCGTATCGAGTTGCGATATCACGCACAACAGATTGGCAGCCTTAAGTGCCAGACTTGAGGAGCGACAAGCGTAGCAAACACCGCTTGAGCGCCGGCTTCCAGCCGGCTTTTAGTGGCGGCTTTTAGTGCCGGCAGGAAGCCGGCGCTCCAGAAGTATCTCAAGAGAAAAACGGAGATCCGAAGATCTCCGCTTTCCCTCTTCTAATTCTGCCTGGACGTTTGATTCATCATTCGTCCAAAGAATTTCTGACCGGGCGACGCATGGCGTCGCCCCTACAGAGAATTCTTAGAAGTCACCCATTCCGGCGCCTTGCGGCATGCCCATGGACTTCTTTTCTTCCGGTACGTCTACCACCAGAGCTTCGGTGGTGAGGAACATAGCGGCGACCGAAGCGGCATTTTGGATGGCGCAACGCTCTACCTTAGCCGGATCGATGATACCGGTCTTGACCATGTCTACGTATTCGAAGGTCATGGCGTTGAAGCCCCAGCCTTCTTTTTGCTCTTTCACTTTGTCGACGACAACATCACCGGAAAGACCGGCGTTGTCGGCGATTTGGCGAACAGGCGATTCGAACGACTTGACGACGATCGAGAAGCCGGTGAGTTCGTCACCGTGATACTGATCTTTCATCTTTTCGAGCTTCTTCGCTACGTTCAACAAAGTTGTTCCGCCGCCCGGTACGTAGCCTTCTTCAACGGCTGCGCGTGTGGCATTGAGAGCATCTTCGAAGCGGAGCTTTCTGTCTTTGAGTTCGGTTTCGGTAGCGGCGCCGACTTTGATTACGGCTACGCCGCCGGAGAGCTTGGCGAGACGCTCTTGGAGCTTCTCTTTGTCAAACTCGGAATCCGACTCTTCGATTTGGCGCTTGATGACACTGACGCGCTTGTCGACTTCGGCCTTGTTTTCGTTGCCGGCGACGATCGTGGTCTTGTCTTTGTTGACTCTGATCTGACGAGCCTTGCCGAGCATTTCAACGGTTACGTTTTCGAGCTTGGTTCCGGCTTCTTCAGATACAACTTGACCGCCGGTCAAGATGGCGATGTCTTTGAGCATTTCCTTTCTGCGATCGCCAAAGCCAGGAGCTTTGACAGCGACGCAAGGAAGTACTTTGCGCAGGTGGTTAACAACCAGAGTTGCCAACGCTTCGCCTTCGATGTCTTCTGCGATCAGAACGAAAGGACGTCCGGAGCGAGCCACCTTTTCCAAAACTGGAACCAGGTCGGCCAACAGGTTGACTTTCTTGTCGACGCAGAGGATGAAAGGCTCGTCGAGGACGGCTTCCATTTTCTCGGGGTCGGTCACGAAGTAAGCCGATACGTATCCTTTGTCGAATTGCATTCCTTCGACCACTTCCAGTTCGGTGGTGAGGGATTTGGATTCTTCAACGGTGATAACGCCGTCTTTGCCGACCTTGTCCATGGCGTCAGCAATAATGGTGCCGATCGCTTCGTCGTTGCCTGCCGAGATGGTGGCAACTTGGGTGATTTCTTTCTTGGACTCAACGGGCTTGGAAATCTTTTTGATTTCTTCTACAGCAGCTTCGGCAGCCTTGTGGATACCGCGGCGCAGTACCATCGGATTGGCTCCGGCAGCTACGTTCTTGAGACCTTCTTTGATCATCGCTTGAGCCAAAACAGCAGCGGTGGTGGTGCCATCGCCGGCATTGTCGTTGGTTCTGGAGCAAACTTCACGCACCAATTGGGCGCCTGCGTTTTCCAAATGATCTTCGAGTTCGATTTCTTTTGCGATCGAAACGCCATCATTGATGATTTGGGGCGATCCGAATTTCTTTTCGAGAACCACGTTACGGCCGGAAGGACCGAGGGTGATTTTGACGGTATTTGCGACTTGGTCAACACCGCGCTCCAGAGCGCGACGAGCTTGTTCCGCGTATACGATTTGCTTTGCCATGTTTGGAATTCCTCTCCTGATTGGAAAAGTTGTCTGTAATTAGACTGGGTTGCTTGACGTTAAAACTGTCGGAAACTGTCTAGCCGATGATTGCAAGAATGTCGCGCTCAGCCAGAATCAAGTATTCGATGCCGTCGATTTTGACTTCGGTGCCCGAGTACTTAGCGAAAAGAACCTTGTCGCCGACTTTCACTTCCATCGGTTTACGACCGCCCTTTTCATCGAGAGCGCCTGCTCCAACAGCGAGGATTTCTCCTTGTTGGGGCTTTTCTTTAGCAGTGTCAGGCAGGACTATTCCACCCGCTGTCTTTTCTTCAGCTTCAAGCTTCTTGACCACAACGCGGTCTGCCAGCGGTTTCAATTGAGTCTTCAACTGAGATGCAGTAGCCAATGGTATATCCTCCTAATCGCGAGTAACCACTCACTTAGTGTGTACAAAGGGTTGTCACGCACTTCTTGAGAGAAGCGCATACACCCTTGCTGCTTTGAAGTGTAACTACGCAAACAAGCGCCTCCGCTGGTTTTGCTCTTTTCTTAATCTTTACTGGTCTGCCTGTGGACACGCCGTTTTAACCGCCAAGCCGCCGGGTGCGCACCGCAACCTCCGAACGCCGGTAGAGATCAGGTATTACAAATCTAGATGATCTGTAGGGGCGAGGCCATGCCTCGCCCGGCTAAAAGGTGCAATGCCAAAATTTTGAATCGGGCAATGCAGGGCATCGCCCCAAACGTGAAACCCAAGATCGTCAGATACTATTCTTGATTTGGAGCTTTCTTTTTGACGAGAGCGGGCTGCTTGGTCATCCAGGAAGCGTACTCCGGAGCCACGGTCAGGCGGCTTTGCAGGCGCGATTGACGCTCATTGACGACGGACATTTTCGCTTGATTGGCAATTTCTTCCCAGGAAATCGGACCAGCGGCGATGTAATTGCCTGTTTCCGCTTCTTTGACCCGATCGCGCCCTTCGAATTTGGCGATGTCCAGCGACTGCTCGGCACACTTGATCAGCTCGGCGGCATTTTCCGAATTACCCGGATAGGTGGACACACCTATTGATACGGTGATTGTGCCGACACCGGGAGCGGTAGAGTTGCGAATAGTCTGGCGCAGGCGCTCAGCCACTTCTGCAGCACTGGTTCTGGGTGTTTCCGGCAAGATGACGGCAAATTCCTCACCGCCGTAACGGCAGGCGATATCGATATCGCGCAGCGCGTTCTTTATAACCATTGCAACGTGCTTAATGGCTTCGTCGCCTTTGTCCTGCCCGAGATGGTCGTTGACCTGGGCAAAGTGGTCCAGGTCGATGAGAAGCAAGGCAAATTCGTGTTTGTGCCTGCCTGCACGTTCTGTTTCTTTGGAAAGGGATTCTTCGAAGTGACGGCGATTGTAGAGCCCTGTGTGGGCGTCCAAAATCGATTGAGAGGCTGTCGATTCATGGGTGAGAGCCACGTGCATGGCAGTGGCCACCTGGCTGGTCAGAGACTCAAGCAAATCGATTTGCTCGCGGTGGAAGGCTCTGGCGTCTGTCGAGAAGACTTCCAGGACGCCCACTGCCTGTCCGTCGTAAACCATCGGCAGAGCGACCACGGACATAAAGGGCGAGCCGCCCATGGCTCGTGGCAAGCCGTAAGGCTCGCGGTTGCCGTCTCCGATGTATTCGGTCTTGCCGCTGCGAATGCAATTTCCGGCAATCGTGCTCTGGGTGCCCATTTCAAAATCACTGAGGCTGCTGCCGTCAAGGCCTTTGAAAGCTGCCAGGTGGAAACCTTGCTTGCTTTGATCGAGTAGCAAAATGGCGCAAGTGGTTGTGTTGCCAAGGATGAGAGCGGTGTCCGCGGCGATTTGCAAAACATCTCCCACTTCCAAAACGCTGCCCGAGAGCGCGCAAGAGGTTTTATATAGTGTGCTCAGCCTCTCGCGTTCGTATTCGCTGCGTCCAAAAAGAATTGAATTGGCGATGGCCAGCGCGACTATGTCGGCAATGTCTTTGAGGAAATCGATATAGCTGAGGAAAGTCTGGTTGTGGACTTCGATGAGAACCCCACCCACCAGGAGATTAGCAGAGATGAGAGGCAAAGCGATTTGCCCGTTGCTGCCTTCGCGGCGCATGATTTGATTGCTGATTTCAGGCGCCTGCTGGATGTTTTGCACGCCGATCGGGGTGCGTTTTTGCACAACATATTTAAGCAAGCTCTCAGCCGAGAAAGGAAGCACCTTCATCTGCTCGAGTGAGGCGTCCGTGTAGCCTTTGGCAGCCATCAGTTTGAGCGCCAAACTTTCATTGTCGGACAGGAAAATAGCCACCTTGGCGCCGCCCAAAAGCTCGGCGAATTGCAAGACCGCTGCATCCAGCACATCTTTCAATCGCAAGGACGACAACAAAGCCTTCTGCATCTGCACCATACGCGGCAGAAGGTTGGTCTCACTGGTCATGTAATCTCCCCTTTATGAATGCACGCCCCGAAGCTTTTATATAGGGATACAACCCGGTCTTCGCATTATGCCCGGAATAGTTACACGTATTTACCATAAACCGAGGCCTTAAATTGCTATTTTATGTTGGATTTGGACTTTTCCTTTTTGTGCGGTAACAAATTCCACCTGACTACGCCGGATAAGTCGGCAGGTGCATTTACCCGAGTCAAGAACCAGCGACCCTGAAGCAATACCTGGAGATAAGAGATTAGTGAGTGAACACAGAGAACCTAATTGCATTTTTTGCAAGATAGTAGCCGGAGAGATACCTGCAAAGCTGGTGGCGGAAGACGAGCACCTGATTGCCTTTAGAGATATCAACGCGCAAGCGCCCACGCATATTTTGGTGGTTCCACGCAGGCATGCAAAAAACATATTGGAAGTAAGTGATACTTCGCTTGTCGGACATCTATTTTCGAGAGCCGGAGAGATTGCTATGAAAGAGCAGTTGCAGGGCGGATTTCGGCTAGTGGTAAACACCGGCGATGATGGTGGACAAACGGTTCATCACTTGCACATTCATATTTTGGGTGGGCGAGCAATGGGCTGGCCGCCAGGCTAGAAGCGGACCTCAGCCATCACTCGAAAGTGGTATCCCACGCCGATTTTGTAGTGTAATGACAAAATCACCACGGTTTTACCGTTGTCAGAAGTGGGTATTACTTAATTGCAGGGGCATCAAGCCTGATCGCATAAATTGAGACCTCTGCAAATGGAAATCAGCCGGAAAAAGAGATTTTTCCAGTTGTGCTGACATCGCTTCTACGGGGAATGCCGCTATGGTTACTCAGGACACAACAGAACAAGTTCTCTGGATGGCGGACTGCTATTCTCTTGCGAAGCGCTTTCCAAATCCTCATACCTGGCTCTCGTTGCTGCAGCCGGATGAACCAGCCGACGCAAACGATATCAATCCCTTCCATTATTGGTTGTGGATGGAAATTTGGAAGGCCGCTCAAACAGAGAAAACAGCAGCATAGTCAGTCTGTTCAGAGTTACGATTTTAAGCTTGATTTGCGCGTGTCTACGAAAGGCACGCGCAAATTGTTTTCAGATCTTTGTAGGGGCGACGCCATGCGTCGCCCTCTGCTTTTAAGCAGGTCGACGCATGGCGTCGACCCT
>JBGAVL010000195.1:0-11837 GCA_044228145.1 Obscuribacteraceae bacterium (SeqCode) | reverse complement strand
GATATTCAAAAGCGACACGTAACTGCGCTCGGACCGGGGCGCGCAATTGTCTATGCTGAAAAAATGGAACAGCCATATCACCTGGCGATCATGTTCGACAAAACAAAGGAAGTGCCACCACCTGACACACCGGCCGAGTCCGACCAGATCGTGCGAGATGCCATGAAGGGTCTCGACATCGTCTCAACCTTCGACAGACACCTGGGCTGCAAATTCTGCCTGCACCGCTGTGATTCCAACATTCTAGACACAGCGCAGATGGTCGCTGACGACACGCTCTTCAGGCAAGTTTACAACCGCTATCTTTTGTCTACTCTAAAAGACCTGACTCAACTCGTTCACTTTAGAGCGCAAATCATTCACGAAATCCAACGGGTTATCGGGGGTAGAGCGCGCTCTGGAAATATCACCGGCATCACGTGGTGTGCACTCACCCAGGCGACCGAGCGTTACTTCGAGAGAAAAGGGGAGGAGAACTACTGGTTCTACGATCAAGTTCGAGAACAACACTTGCGCTGGCTCAATCTTCTCAGACCTGCATTCCAACCGACTGAAGTAAACAGAAGATTGGACATCGCCGTGCTTCGACAGTGGCGTGACGACTTCCTTGAATTGCACAAACGCGATCAAGGTCCGCTGCCCACGTGCGGCCCTTGCACTTCAAAATGCCTGTACCGCTTCGAAGTCTCCGAGGTTGTAAGAGATCCAAAAATCAAGTTCGACTTCAACTCATCAATCAACCGAAAAGACACTCCGGCCTCAGACTCTGCAGCATGGTTCTGCAGGCTCTTGACCGAGCGTTTGATCGGACAGGGTGATGTTGACCTCGCCTACTGCCTTGCAGTCCATTTGATCAAAGATCAACAGCTCTCGACCGACGCCCAGTTAGTCCTGCTACACAAAGTTCGCACCGCGCTCGAAAATTTCCAAAACGAGAGCGAGGCGGAGCAACAGCAGCAAAATGCCTGACGACAATCAACAAAAAGATTTCAACCCGCCCCCTCCATCAGCTACGCCGCCGGTGCAGCAAGACCATCAGTCGGTGCCGCCTGAAGAATTGCCCTTTGTCGATGAGTTGGGGATTGAAGAAGACGATATTCCGATACGCGGCGGTCGAGGCAGAATATTTTCTGCTGCCGGGAGGTTTTCTCCACTGGTCGAATTCACCGACGAACATGTGATTATGCATCCGCCTCAGCTGCCATTTAGCGAAGATGGACCGGCAGAGGAGATTCATACCGAAGTGGACAAGCGAGGTGTTTTGCTCGATGAATTAGGCAATGCAAAACACATTGCCGGTGCGAAATTCAAAGGGCAGATTCTCTGGTATTTGGGCGAACAATTGCCCGGAACCACAAAATATCTGGTCGCCTGGTTTGATGCAGACAACAGACCTCACAAGCTTTATGTCAACGAAGAGCCACTGACGGTAGAAGTTGTGTTCCGCTTGAGAAACAAGACTCACGACGGAGAACTTTCCTTCTTCGCGGATGTGACGACGGACTAAGGTGGTAGGCGTCGGCCCTGCAATTGGTTATGCAGTCAGGCGCTTGCCGGCAAGGAACTTGCGGCAGTATCAACTTTGGAAGTTCACGTAAGTAGAATGGAGAAATTCGCATATGGAGAATTATTCTTCCATTTATTATGTAGAATGTGTCCATATTTTTGCGTCACGACAATAAGACGTAGGAAACAGAGAAAATCCAGATGTCAACAAGGGCTAAATCTTTAGGACCTAGTTCAAAGGTGGACTTCGATTTTGATCTCGACCTCAAAACGGTTTTGATCAATTGGCCTACTCAGTCCTACTCTACCCAGTACTCTTGCTACCCCTGTCCCTACCCAAATACCGCCTATCCGTGTCCCGTCCCAGATTCTGCCCACCCCTGCGTGACACGCGCATGCGATGAGACGATAGGCTGTGAAACGTCTAAGAAGTGTTAACTTAAATCGGTCAGCGCAAGGAAATCATTCCGGCTTGGGAGCGAAAACCATTTGAGTCAGAGGGACATCATCTCCAACTGTCTCAACTCTTACATCTTTAATGAAACACTTTCCCTTCCCACGCAGTGTGGCTCCAATAATAAGCTTTGTGGCGTCTTCAGGAATTAGTAGGACAATTTTGTGTTCGGTCCAATCGAACGTACCTACTATTTGCCTGTTCCACATATTATCGAACGCCGGATCAGCGTCTGGCCGGTCGGCACGCATCCAAAGTCCGGCACCGCTGTTTGCCTCCTCAGTCTTGATCTTTGCGGAAAATTTCAGTCGTTTACCCAAGTATGCCTTAACGTCAATCTCAAGTGCGAGGGCTCCAAATTGATTTTCATCAGCCGTGTCAGAACTCAATTCATACACTGAGCTATCTGCAGTAGCAGTAGCACCTTTGCTTTCTGCAATAACGGACTGTACCTTATATGCTTGCCAATTGTTGCCACACAGATCCCATTCGATAGCGTGATTAGCTGCCATTGCTTTCTCCGAATAAAGTGTGACCTTCCATTAGTATATAATATTGGGCTTGGTCATGAACTACGTGAACTGGATGCTGTATGTCTGAGAGATTAACTGACGATGATTTCGATCTCGATTTGAAGCTGTCAGAACCAGGGCAAAATCAAACTTCAGTAAGCACCGATACAGCAAGTTGCTGGGGAAGCTGCGGGTGGACATGCTGGGGAACTTGCCCCAATACTTGTCATGAAACCTGCAAAAATACCTGCCAACAAACATGTAAGGCTACATGTCAGGATACATGCCCTCGCACCTGCCAATACACTTGTGCTGATACGTGTCAAAGGACGTGCCCGTATACGTGCGTGGGAAGCTGTGAGAGCGACCGATGCGCGGCACCAAATGCTGGAAATAGCCCAGAATACCGATTATGAATTCCTCGCAACTCAAGGTGCGGAGCATATTTGACGAATCGCTCACCGCACGCGGGCTTGCTATCGCAGAGACAGTTGGAGCTAGGCTTTGCGACCGTGAATTAGTTGCAAACGCAATTAGGACAACGGCAGAACAAATAACCCCTCCTGATTTTTTCAATTGGACACCCACAGCGCTGTGGGAAGGTAATGTGGGCCTGGCGTTGGCTTCTGGTTTTTTAGATCAATGTATTCCTGAAAAGGGATTCGATAAAGCAGCGCATCAATACATTAAGGATGCAATTGAAGCGCTTAACAGTGGAATGCATTTGCAGAGCGGCCTTAATGGAATTTCTGGGATTGCCTTTGTGACAAAACAATTGTCTCGTGATGGAAGGCGATATCAGAATCTCAGGGCTAAGATCAACGAAGCTTTGCTGGAGCGCCTTTTGTCCGATGTAGATTTGCTAGCGAATACGATCCCCGGACCACCAACCGCAGCATTTGATGTCATCTCTGGACTCTGCGGCACACTTGGCTATTTGCTCAGCAGCGGCGACAACTGCTTCGAGCAACAGATTGAAAATATCCTATCGCTTCTGGTTAGGCTTGCTGATTCGGAAGATGGCCTGCCAAACTGGTTTACTCCTTATCAATATCTTTCAGAACTGCAAAAGCCCCACTGCCCAGAGGGCAATCTAAATGCTGGTTTGGCACACGGCATTCCCGGTCCTCTTGCTGCACTTTCGATTGCAAAAATTGAGAACCGAACTGTCCAGGGTTTAGACGACGCAATACACAAGCTTGCATCATGGTTGATGAACAATGTCCTTCGGGACGAGTGGGGCGCAAATTGGCCATACTACATTCCATTGTGTAAGGTAGATGGTCAACCAGAAGCGCCCCTAACGGACACGATGATCAGCAAGGCCGCTTGGTGCTATGGTGCACCTGGCATCGCGAGATCATTATGGTTGGCCGGAGTGGCAACAAATGACAAGTCTTTGACCGCTTTCTCACTGGCAGCAATGAAAAGCATCATGAATCGACCTGACTCATCATTGATGCTCGCCGGAAGTGGACTGTGTCACGGACAAGCAGGGCTGGTGCAGATCTGCATACGGTTTGCCAATGATTCTGACGATTCCTTTCTCAAGAATCAATGTAACATTCACTTGAGCAAACTACTGGATATGTATGACAGCAACTTGATGCTTGGTTTTACGTGTCCTGACTCATCTGGAAAACCCTTAGACAAACCGGGGATCCTGGAAGGATCTGCAGGCGTTATTCTTGCAATTCTTAGCTGCGTCGGGTCTGTCGAACCAGCTTGGGATCGGATACTTTTGTTGTCATAGTCGAGTTTGAGCAGAAATATGAAGGACTCGAAACGCAGTTTTGATGTTAAGGCTCCAGTTGCTTATCAACCTGCTGAGATGTTCAGTTTTCGAGCGCCTTCAGCCTCCACCAGTTTATTTTCTAAGCTGGCGGATGCTAAAAATCAAGATGATTTAGAAAGGCTTCTGAATGATTTCTTTGAAGAGCCAGAACATTCTTTTGCCCTGAAAGTGGCAACAGAAGACCTCTTCTATGCATGGCAGAGGGAAAAAGCGGAACATTCATCAAACAACAATAAAGTCTATAGAAAATTATTGAACTATGCGATTCGCATGTGTACTCGCCCCACTCCATTTGGCTGCTTTGCTTCAGTTGGTGTAGGAAACTGGACGTCTCAAAGCGAGATTGCCGTGACATTTGGTGATGTCCGCAAACACTGTCGACTTGATATGGGTTGGTTACTAGCCGTCAAAACGCATCTGAATTCAATAGAATTAGTGCGCCAACAAATTGAATACTCGCTCCATCCAACTTGCTTCCAATTTGGTGGAAGGATCTATCTAAACAACATTGGTGGCGAACACGGACTAAGTGGTGCACACTGCAAGTCCGTTAAGAAGAACAGAATGGTTACTGAGGTAATGAGACTAGCGGACTCACAAATACATTATGAAGAACTCGTGAATCAGCTAACAGAAGTCGCTGGAGAGGAACGGCGGGGCAGTGTAATCTTAATGATCAATAGCTTGATTGATCAAGGGTTTCTCATTTCATCCTTGGAACCGGATCCATCGGATCGTGCTCCAGCAGAAACATTGCTCGCAAAGATTTCACAAATATCAGGCGCCGAGACATTAGCGAAACATCTTTCGAGTTTGATCAAAGAGTCTTATCGTTTAGAAGAACAAACAGCAGACGTTGAGCTCAACCAATTTGACAAGATCAAGGCTTTAGCTGCAAAAGTTTCGGCCTCAGCAATTGAACTTTCCGGCGCAAAAAACGGGAATGGTGCACCTGGATCGAAAAAGGATTTAGATAATCGCCACATTTTTCAACTTGATAGTACGTTCTATGGTTCAAAAGTTCGTCTGCCAGAATCTGTTTCGACAGCGATCGCGAAAATGTCAGAAGTCTTTTTGCAACTCAGTACATTTCCTTCGGGAGTTCCGCAGCTAAGCGAAGCAAAAAAGAGATACTTGGAAAAATACGGAGAACATCGATACATACCAATTTTAGAGGTCCTAGATCCAGATATAGGAATTGGCAATCCTTATGATTTGCCTGCCGTAAATGCCGGCGGACCATATTCGATGCAAAGAGATTCACATCTCAATTTTTTATTTTCTCGAGCTCTAAAAAATGGAGAGAAAGAAATTCAGCTCACAGGATTTGATCTGGACCTGTTGAAGACTCGAGATCATAATGCCAGGCTGCCTGAATCCCTCGATACCTTCGTCTTCTTGTATGCAAAGTCACGGGCAGCTTTGGCGCAAGGAGATTTCAAAATTGCACCGGGTCCCTACGGAATGGCTTTCACTGCAGGAAGGGCGCTCGGGCGTTTTGCCTATTATTTGAAGGACACAACTGCATTGAAGTTTCGAGAGGTATTTCTATCTTCAATGATTGAAGGTGCAAGCATAGTACAAATGGTCTGCCTGCCGCAAAGATCTCGGTCATCAAATGTGGTATTAAGCCCGCTCATGCGAGATGTTGCGCTCTATCTAAATTGTGTGCCGGGAAAGCGTGTTTCAGGTGAAGATAAATATCTCTTTCCCCGTGATGTGACGATAGGGGTAAGGAATGGAAAATGGCACTTGAGGTCGATGCAAACCGGAGACACCTTGAACGTTTTTGCGGCCCACCTGCTTAACCTCGCTTCTGAGCCGCCTCTGGTCAGGTTCCTCATCGACGCATCACGCGACGGCGCCGTTTACCCGCTCTCCTTTTCCTGGGGAGGTTTGACAGCAAATCCTTTTGTCCCGCGTATCAGTTATGACAACATGATTCTCTCACCAGCGACCTGGCAGGTAGACACCTCAAAATTCGAAAAAAGGTCAAACCTTACCAAGTTTATCGAAGAATTTGAGCGATATCGGCAGGACTGGGATATCCCGATCAGATGTATAACTGGGATTGGTGACAACCGTCTTCTACTGGACTTCAGCAATTCAATACACTTTCAGATTTTTCACAATCATGTTATGTCGTCACCAACGCCGACCATTCAGATTGAAGAGGCATTTGAACTCGATGATTTTGGTTGGACGGAGCA
Organism: Obscuribacteraceae bacterium (SeqCode); assembly: GCA_044228145.1. GTDB lineage: Bacteria > Cyanobacteriota > Vampirovibrionia > Obscuribacterales > Obscuribacteraceae > QKMZ01. The sequence continues at coordinate 5,360 of JBGAVL010000195.1, read as the reverse complement.
AAACAACAAAACATATATAACCGAAATAGTCGCATCGCTATACCTGCGAAAGGCGGATGGTGTTGAACCGACTCAAGATGAGCATGTAGTGCACTCTGACCAACCATCCACATTTAGCTTTGAACGAAAAAAAGTTCCGGGTACCGAATGGCTATATTTGAAACTCTATGCAATAAGCCAACTGGAAGAGGATTTGATTGCAAATGATTTACTTCCGTTTGGAGAGTCACTGATCAAAGAGGAAATTTGCCAGTCATGGTATTTTGTCCGCTACTCTGACCAGCGTAAACATTTGCGCGTTCGATTTCGAACGGGCGATTCTGCAGCCGTACTCTTTCAACGTGTCTCGGACTGGGCCTCGCAGCTTATGCAATCTGGACAGTGCACTGAATTTGCATTCGATACTTATGATAGAGAGATTGAGAGATACGGCGGAACTGCGATGCTCGAAGTTATTGAAAAGGTGTTTCACGCAGACAGCATAGCGTGCGCACACCTACTTTCGTTAACGCGCAACAAAACTGCTCTTTCGGATGAAAGACTGCTAGCAGCAATTGAGTCGATCTCAGCGCTTGTCCGCTCCATCGGAACCACTCAAGAAAAGTTTGATGAATTTTTTCGCAGATACAAACACAACAAGAATTTGACTTCTGCCGACTATCGCAGGTTGAAAGGTGCAATTTCGTTGTTGCCTGGAATTTCCACAACTGATCTAGATAGGCCTTCACTGATCACAGTACACTTGCAGCAGCGTTCCAAAGACATCGCTAAAATTATTAACAATGCAAAGTCTGAATGCACCGATGATGGTATCTCCAACGACGTAATCGCCAGCATAATACACATGAGTCTAAATCGATTTTTGGGACTGAATCGGGATGGCGAGCTCAAGGTATTGGGACTTCTGTATCGAGCATCGAATGAGAGAAACAAGAGCAGCAAGCAATACGCTGCCGACAGAAAATCCGCTTTCTGATCTAAAAGTATTTAGATCCTTACGCAGTCAGGCGCTTGCCGGCAAGGAACTTGCGACAGTACTCTTGCCAGTTGGATTGCAGGTCGTTGTGGATGAGTTCTTGCGCAGCAGCAGCCGGCAAATCGATGGGCATCGTTCTTTGTTTTCCGTCTGAGGCAAACTCATAGCGCACGGAAGTATTTTCGTTGATTTCGTAAGAAAGAATCGGAATCCACGTATCGCCGGTCAGCACTTCCAATTGAGTGCGGACGACGTGATTGTCCGGTGACGTTGTTTCGACAACGCGGCAGTTTTCACCGAGTTTTTCAATCAAGCTGTTGATGATTGTTTCTTCAACCCACTTTCTTTCGTCAGGATCAAGGTTTTCCGAAAGCACGTTAAATGAATTGGCGCCCTTGCCACCGGTGATGACTGTGTTTTCTTCTTCATCTTCAGCAAGCGAAACAGTAGTGGCTTCGCTGACGTCTTCCTGCACGATTCTAGGAGTCGGCACGGCAGACGTGATCGTGGCGGAAATTGTTGATGCTGCAATGAGTGGTTGGTTTTGAACTTCCACGTCAACTTCTTTTCCGACGCCATTGAAAGCATAGGTGCAACCGGGGCAGTTGCTGGCTTCAGTCGTCGTCAGGCGATGGCAATTCGGGCACTGACGGCTGTGGGTTTCGTACCGTGAGGAATTCCAGCTGGTGATGCTGTCGCCTCTCATACGATCGCGATACTGCGCAATCTCTTCTGTTGTCGGCAATATGATTTGTGTGCCCCGACGCAGAGCTGATGTTGGAACGCCCTTATGGTCTGTCGTTGTCGACAAGCCATTCTTCTCTGCCAGGAGTTTCCACAGAGTTACATCACCCAATTGAGGATGCTTCATCGCGACAGAACGGAGAGTATCTCCCAGTCTGACGTTGTACTTGTTGGTTGCCGATTCTGCGGCATTGCCGATCTTGCCGAGCAGCTTTTCGACATTGGCTCTGCGTTGATCTGCAGCCGCCTTGGAGTCAATATCGACAACATTGCCGGATGTATCTTGGTTGGTGAGAATGCCCAGACGTTGTTGCTGGCGGAATTCTCTTATCTGTCGTGGGCTCGGCAAAGTAAGGACGCAACCTTCCTTGACGACGTAGACTTTCTTGCCGTTTTCGTACTTGATTTCGATCTTGTCTTTGTTGATTTGATAGATCAGCTCGGCCAGTCGCGGATCGCGCAAACGTTTGCCGGCAATCGATTCGATAGTATCGTTCGGGCGAACGAGATACTTGGTTTGCTTGTTGTCCTGGCGAACTTGCTCTTCTTTCTTCTGCTGTTCGGCCCAGAATGCATCCTGGCGAGCCTTGATGATGGCATCGTTTTCGCGGCGATTGGCCATCACAGTAAGCATCGTATCTGTGAGCTTCTTCGCCTCTTCATCTTCCTTCTCTTTGCGCTCCACAGCTTCCGCGCGCTGCTTGTAGCCTTCGAGTTCTTTCTCTCTGAGGTCGGCGATGAGCTCGGCGTGTTTTCTATAAGTGTCGTCTTCGCGTTGTTTGGACTCGCGAAGTTCTTCAGCGATTTCGCTATACTTGCGATCTTCGTTTTGAACGGCTTCAGTGTAGTCTTCATGCCGTTCGTTAGCGAGATGCTGCATGAGCGCATTGATAGCAGCTTGTGTTTCGGCAGCCATCGCTGTTGCTTCTGCCGCCGAGACGTGATTCCGCTGATCGACTGCATCGATTCCTGCGCCTTTGAGACCTTCAGCGCCGTCATTGTGAACGACATTCTGATTTTCTCTGATGCGATGTTCGTAATCGCTAAGCAGACTGCCGTTGCTGTCTTTTTGGTCTTCCTGATCCAAGATAATCGGTGCTTTCGCTTCAGGCTTAGGCTCAGCCACTTCCGGACGCAAGGGTTCGAAATTGACTGTGAGCTTGTTGGCGATGTCTTCCGGATCTTGCGGTTGTTGTGATGCAGCCGGAGCATTCTGCTGTTGCTGCGCTGGCTGAAGCGGATCGTGTGTACCGGCGGGAGCCGTGGAAACAGGATCGGACGGCGCAGTACCAACTGGTGCCGGTGTAGAAGCTGCAGGCTCGAACGGCAGTGGCGGCGTCGGCTGCGGTGTATACGGCGTTGACGGATTTGGAAGATAAGGATCGCTGACTGGATAGCCACCATATGTCGGTTGCAACGGGTCGCTATAGGTTACCGGAGGTGCGATCGGTGTTCCATAATTGATTGGTGGTGTGCCGACGTATGGATCGACTCCGGGAGCATTTACAGGCACCTGGGTGCCGCTGTAAATCTGTCCGCCGTCGCTCGGTGGTATGAATGCCGGTGTAGGACTGTTGCCACCATATACGAGGCGAGAGCCGTCGTCGTTGTAGATGACGTTCGTGCCATTTGGAGTCACAGTCTGCACGATTCGACCTAGCGGATCGTACCAGTGTTCGGCACCATACGGATCAACGTATGAACCGTTGCTGGTCGGAACATTGCCTGTGCTCGTGTATTGAGGCGGCTGATATCCGCTGTTGTACGGATCAGTTACTGGTGCCGGTCGTGGCGAGCCGCCAATATCAAATCCAATTGGTCCCAAGTCGACATGAAGTGACGGATTACCAGTGGTGGGATTGAATCCGACTCCAACATTCACATCGCCGTTGCCGAAATTGATCGGATATTGAGGCTGCTGTGGCTGCTGAGCGCCGGTCGCCGGAACACTGATGACAGGCTCAGCAGGATATTGACCGGTGGTCGGGAATTGACCAGTCGTTGGATATCCGGTTGTCGGAGATTGTCCGGTGGTCTGAGATTGCCCAGTTGTCGGAGATTGTCCAGTTGTCGGCTGTTGATTGCCGGAGCCTCCGCCAAGAACAATATCAACAGGTCCAAGGCCAATTTGCACCGTCGGATTGCCGGTGGCTGGATTAATGCCGATACCTACCGCAACGTCTTCATTACCGATTTGGATTGGATACTGAGATTGCTGCTGTTGCGTGTTGCCGGTACTAGGCTGAACACCTATTATTTCTACCGTTCCTTGGCTTTGACCGAAAGTTAGTGGGCGTCCTTCATAATCTGTCCAGACAACATTACCAGTGGAAGGAGGAAGATTGGCAGGTTGCCCGTCTGGTGTCACGTAAGAGATTCTGGTATTACCGGTGGTTACACGAGCTGCATCAGCCGGATCCATCATGACAATGGTCGAACCACCTTGAGGCGGGGCATAACCAAATGGAACCGTAAACTCAATACTGAAGTTACCCAGACCGGTGTTGATTCCAGCCTCGAGTCGAATTATGTTGGTTGTGCTTGTATCGACTTGAGGTGTATTGGCATCGAGCGTAATTCTGAGCGTACCGCCATTCTGCGAATTCGAATCAGCAGGATTGACTCTTATGATCGGAGCATCGCCAGGATCGAACCTGAGGGCTGTCTGGCCTGCGGAGTCAGGTGCCATGGACCAGCCAGTGCTTCCCGGTGATTTGACCAGGGTTTCTGCTGGCGGCAAGATAGCAGTTTGCGGCTTGGTGGATGTATCGAGAACCAGCTCCCCATTGTGGTTGTTGTATGTTCTGGTGGCTTCGTTCGGCGCCGACAGACTGACGCTGAGCACATTGCCAGCGGGATCACTAAATCTGGTGACAAGAACTCCGGTTGTCGGATTGAATACAAATGTAGTCGAATAGCCACTAGACTTGTCCACCAGCGTTGTGACTTTTGAGCCATTCTTGTCGATGGTTTCGGTAGTTTGGAAATTGGACGGTGCATTCGACGCAGTAGACTTCGTCGCTCCAGCATCGGTCGGCGACTGAGTAGGCGATGTATTCTGATTTTCCCTGATTGCGCCAGCGTCTTTTGTAACCGCAACCTCTTTTGTCGCTTGAATTTTGTTGATCTCGGAAACAGGGGGCAATGCCTTTCCTGAATCGGAAAGCGCCTTCTCGATGACCGCCTTGTCTGAGGCCGCTTTATCGCCACCTGAAGCAACTGTCGCAGTGCCATTTCCAACGGCGGCTCCTGACGATGTAACTGAGGTTGTTGCAAGCGTTTTGGAAGGATCCGTTGCGATTGGAGCGCCAGTCTTCGGATCTGTTGCAACTGGAGCACCAGTTTTCGGATCTGTTGCAACTGGAGCACCGGTTTTCGGATCTGTCGCCACTGGAGCGCCCGTCTGTGCAGTGCCCTTTGCAGGATCGGCTGATACAACGGTTCCAGTTTTGGGATCTGTCGCGACTGGAGCGCCAGTCTTCGGATCTGTTGCAACTGGAGCACCAGTCTTCGGATCTGTTGCAACTGGAGCACCAGTCTTCGGATCTGTCGCCACTGGAGTTCCAGTCTTCGGATCTGTCGCCACTGGAGTTCCAGTCTTCGGATCTGTCGCCACTGGAGTTCCAGTCTTCGGATCTGT
>JBGAVL010000194.1:0-11891 GCA_044228145.1 Obscuribacteraceae bacterium (SeqCode) | reverse complement strand
GCCTCGCCCGCCTTGAGCGACAAGTGCCTTCTGTCCGGCAGCCACCAGGTCGGCGACCACTTGGCCGTCCTTCTTATCCCTGACCAGGGTACCTACCGGCACTCTAAGGACGAGATCCTTGCCCTGTTTGCCATGCTGGTTTTTTGAGCGCCCTCGCTCTCCGGCTTCGGCTTCAAAAATCGCCTTGAAACGAAATTCTACGAGCGTAGTCAGGTCGTTTGTCGCTTCGATATAGATACTACCGCCACGCCCGCCATTGCCCCCGGCAGGACCCCCCAGAGGCTCGTATTTCTCTCTGCGCCAAGCGATGACGCCGTTGCCGCCGTCGCCCGAACGTACGCTAATTTGGACGTGATCTATAAATTGGCTCATAAGTTGTAAGTATCAGTGACGGATAACCATACAGTGATCTTGACCTAAGATCATGATCCTTATGATTATCAGATCTAGATCTTTTAAAGTAATAGATATACTGAGATCAGTTAAACATTGTCTTTCAGGGGCAAATTGAAAAGATAGAAGAAGGTCTTGAGTCTCCGATAAATCTTATCGGGAAAGCAGAACTCTTTGGTCTTAGTGGTGAGGAGGAACATCCATTGGAAGAGCGTATCACCGTTCATGAAAAGGCTCGAGGCGAGACGATTAACGTCTACATCGGCGAGTATCGCGGCACCAGATATCTGCATATCCGCGAATGGTATCTCGACAAAGATCAAGAAGAGAAGCCGACCAAAAAAGGTGTGGCACTGCCGGTGGAGAAATGTGAAGCGCTGAAAGATGCAATTTCGCAAATCGGACCATCGGACGGATCGCTCGACGAAAGGGTGACCGTGCATGAAAAAGCCCGTGGTGAGTCGATCAACGTTTATGTTGGCGAGTATCGCGGCACCAGATATTTGCATATTCGCGAATGGTATCTCGATAAAGATCAAGAAGAAAAGCCGACCAAGAAGGGCGTTGCCATTCCTATGGAAAAGGTAGATGCGCTCACCGACGCCATCGATCAGTTGGTGCCGTCTGAGAAGGCTGAAAAGGCAGAGAAGCCAGAGAAGAAAAAGAAATAGCTCGGCTCAAGGGAATCCCCTCAACTTGATCAAATCGCTAAGACCGCATCCAGTCTTGCACCGTTTGCACGGGATCTGTCTTTCCCTGGCTTTATTTTTGCTGTCCGCATTTAGCGCTGCCAATTGCGCCGAGCTTTCGCTGACCTCCTCCTCCGCAAAGCAAGGGCAACCGGTAGAAGTTACTTATACGACCGAGACAGCCGAGGATTCCCCCACTTTTACTTTTGGACGACAGACTTATAAATTATTTCCGGCTCCCGCTGAAACGTCAGAGGGAGCTGGCAAACATATATACAAAGCGATATTGTCTCCATCTCTGGAGCTCGATCCTGGCGTCTATACGCTAAAAAACGAAAATGCCTCGGTGAAATTGAAAGTTTTGGACGGCAAGTTTTATACACAATATATGTCTCTGCCTCCCACCAAAAACAACTTCAATATGTCGCCGGGCGAAGAAGCAGCCGTTGATGGTGCCAAAGCAACCGCCTCGGCAGAGCGCTTTTGGACAGGCAATTTCACACGCCCTTCAAAGGCTAGAGTGTCTTCTGCTTTTGGCAATCGCCGTGTCGTCAACGGCAAATTGCTCAAAGACTACTTTCATTCCGGTCTGGATTTTGCCGGCTATCAGGGATCACCGGTAGTGGCATGCGCGCCGGGCATTGTGGTCATGGCGCGAACAGGCTTCAAGCTGCACGGAAACTGTATTGCCATCGATCACGGGCAGGGCATCGTCTCCTTTTACATTCATTTGAAAAAACTGAATGTGGTGCAAGGTCAGAAGGTAAAAGCCGGAGAATTGATCGGGCAGATCGGTCAGACCGGGCGTGCAAACGGGCCGCACCTGCATTTCAGCATCTATTGCAATCAGGCGGCCAGCAATCCAAATTACTGGTTTGCAAACGCCATTAAATAGGTTGGCGAATGAAACATATAAGCATGGGCGACTGTTTTCAATCGCCATTTGCCATCTTTAGCGGTGGAGAAATGAGATTCGCACCGGCGATAATGGCAAACCTCGACTGACAACCCTAAACCACCAAAAAGAAAGAGCCGCCCGGAGGCGGCTCTTAACTGATTCACCAGTATGTCTTAGAATCCGATACTAGCCGGCTAAATGGTCGTTGCCTTGTTCCAGAAAGCGTCCTTGATTGCCTTGGAGGACGTCGATTCCGAATTGATTACCACCGAGGATGGTGCAAACAGGAACACACCTTCACCGATGCGTTGCTGGTGCCCGTCGATGGCGTGGCAGGCGCCCGAGAGGAAATCGACCACGCGCTGGGAATTTTCGTTGTCCAGCATGTGGAGGTTGAGCAATACGGATTTACGTCCGCGCAGGTGCTCAACTATATCGATCGACTCTTCAAATTGACGAGGTTCGATAACCAATACTTCACTGGCTGCTTGCGCGCTTGGGTGCGTAACAACCTGACTGCCGTAATTGCTCGAAGGCTGTCTGACTGGCGGTTTTACCGCGTCCATCGGTGCCTTGTCCAATGCCAGCTGTCCATTTGTCGCATAAACTTCGTCAGTAGTATCGAACAGATCTTCGAAATCTTCTCTGTCGTAGTTGTCTGCAGGTCCGAACCAGAAACTTTTTAGCTTTGTAACTATGCTCACTACGTCCCTCCTTACCCTCTCGTCGAAATAACTTGTTTTTCGCTTTTCCTTTGCCCTTATCCAAAATCCGCTTGTAGCGGGGTTCAAACTTGAAATATCGCTCTGCCCAGACGGACCATCGTCGATCCTGCTTCCACTGCTTCCAACCAGTCTGCCGACATACCCATCGAAAGTTCTTTCAGCTCGATCGAGTGTTTTTGCGCCAGCTCGTCACGCAGATTTCTCAAACCGTTGAAGCAGTCGAACCAGGTGTCCCGGTCTTCGATCAGGGGCGAGATGGTCATCAATCCTTCGATTTTGATGTTACTCAGACTCAGCAATTCGGCCATCTCTTTCTTCAACGTCTCTGGAGTGTAACCAGATTTAGTATCATCAGACAATATCTTAACTTGTAAAAGCACAGCTTGCACCATATTTTTTTTGGCCGCTTCCAAAGAAATTTCCGAAGCGAGTCGAAGTGAATCTACCGAGTGGATAAGCTGGAAATATCCAACGGCCTTCTTCACCTTGTTGGTTTGCAAATGACCGATAAAATGCCAATTGCAGTTGGTGGCAATACTGTCGGGCAATTTGGTGCGCCGATCGATGGCATCCTGGATCCTGTTCTCACCAAATTCGGTGACACCATTCTCGAATGCTTCTTCGATTTGTGTAAGCGAAGCGCTTTTCGCTACTGCGATGAGGGTGACTTTGTTGCCGCCCATGGCGCCCCGTATACGAGCTAGGTTGCTAGCCACACTCATGCCTTCCTGGAGAAGCAAAGCGAATTGAGAAGATCACACTCGCCGACCTCGTCTATGCTGACGCTCTAAAACGCCTACTATTAAGCCTCGCAACACCCTGCTTTGTCAAGTCAAACAGCGAATTTTTCTGGAAATTATCTTCATCGTAAACGAGTGTTTTGATACCACAGGCGCACCATTTCCAAGTGAGAGCTTGAGTCTGGAAACCCTTTAGCAACAAGGGTTTATAGATTGCGATATAGCGATGATGCTACTGTTGTATATGCACATGCTGGTAGTATCTCCAGTGGTGCGCATTGTGGGTGGTATCACTAGTATGTTTTGATCGCTGGTTTATTGCATTTGGATCGCTTATGTATTGCGTATTGCACCAATAATGGCAGCAGCAGCCACTGCCGCCGTCTCCGATCGCAAAATCAATTTTCCCAGGGACGCAAAGGTTAGACCTGCTTCAGCTGCCCTGGAAAGTTCGGCTTCAGTAAAACCGCCTTCGGGGCCAAAGCAGAGCGAGATGTTTTTTGCCAGACCGTGATTGGCTTTCTCCTTGGAAAGCTGCATGGACAGATGGGGGCATTCGTTGCGCTCAGCCAATATGTAATGCAGAGCGTCGCGGCATTCTCCGGATTCGCGCAGCCGGCAAATATCGCTCAGGTATTCGCTCAGATTTTGTGGTGCAACCACCTTTGGTATCGCATATCTTTCTGATTGCTCGGCCGCTTCTTTGACGATTGCTTGCCAGCGCTCTTTCTTGACAATGCGCGCCTTTTCTACTTGCTGCTTGCCATCCTGTCTCGATTTTTGCACCGTGCGCTGCGTGATGATCGGAATGATAGTAGTGGCGCCCAATTCTGTGAGTTTTTCCAGAGCCCATTCAAAGCGGCTTGGTTTGATAAGGGGTATGGCCACAGTCAATTCGCTGTGCATGCCACTTGATTGTGTTTCTTTCTGCTCAATGACAAGCCCGATTGCGCCTCTGTCCTGGCGCTCTATGCGGCAATGAAAGAGCCCGCCTTCCCCGTTAAGCAAGATTACGCGCGCGCCCACACCCAGCCGCAACACCCGCACTATCTGATGAACCAGGTCCGGATCGTCTATGCGGGCTGACGAGACGTTTTCGTCTATTTGCCCGGCTTGGATGAAAAACCTTGGTATTTGCATCTATTTGATATAATCACTGCCTGCTTGCATAGCATAAGCCCTTCAGCCACCCTCCGGGTAGTTTACAGGGGAAGTGCCCGCGCAAGACTCACACGGCGTGAAGGCCAACCGTAAGGACCCGGTCGCATGGACTTGAAAGAATGGTTTGCGTCGCGCAAAAAGCAACGCGAAGCTGAAGAAGTCAAATTACCGCTTGCCACTGATGAATATTGTGCCTTGTGGACGCAGTGTTTTCAGTGCAGAGAACTGCTTTACACCAGCCAGTTGCGCCAAAATTTGCATGTTTGTCCGAAGTGCCATTATCACTTTCGCATCGGCGCCATGCAGCGCGTCGAGCAACTGATCGACCATGGCACCTTCCACGAGCTGGATGCCAATCTAGAGTCTTCCGACCCGCTCAAATTTGTCGATACTGACTCGTATGTGAAGCGACAGGCTGAAGCCTCGCGCAAATCCGGACTGACAGAAGCCGTCATCACCGGCGCCGGCGACATTGAAGGTGAAAAGGCCTGTTTTGGTGTCATGGACTTCGGGCATTTCGGCGGCTCCATGGGCTCCGTGGTCGGCGAGAAAGTGGCCCGCATCACTGAATATGCCACCGAGAAAAAACTCCCACTTGTCCTCGTTTCGTCGTCTGGCGGAGCGCGCATGCAGGAAGGCATCTTCTCTCTCATGCAATTGGCCAAGACCAGCTCTGCGTTGAAAAGCTTTGCCGATTCAGGGTTAATGTACATTTCGATTTTGTCCGAGCCCACATATGGTGGCGTCACCGCCAGCTTTGCCATGCTCGGCGACATCATCATTGCCGAGCCCGGCGCCCGCATCGGCTTTGCCGGCAGGCGCGTGATCGAGCAAACCATCCGTCAGAAATTGCCGGCTGATTTCCAGACTGCCGAATATCTGCTCAAGCACGGGCAGGTAGACATGGTTGTCGAAAGAGCCGAAATGAAAAAGAAGCTTGCCTACCTAATAAGGTTTCATGCGGGAAGCAAGTCTAAGCCTCAGAGCACCCCACCCAGACCGAAAGCCGCCACGAGATAGGAAAGACCAAACCCTGGGATAGCTCCCAGCTATTAGAGGTGTAAGTTGACAGACAAGAAGCCGATTCCACTGGAATTCGAAAAGCCCCTGGAATTGTTGGCGCAGCAAATTGAAGCCCTGGAAAAGCAGGTCGGCGACCATCCCGAGTTGGAAAATGACATCGACCGCCTGCAGGAGCAGTATGAGAATTTGCGCCGTTCGCTTTATTCGAATTTAAGCGCCATCGATCACCTTCACATCGCCAGGCATCCTCAAAGACCTTATACAAGGGATTACTTCGACCGCTGGGACCCCAATTGGGTGGAATTGCACGGCGACCGTAAAGGCATGGATGACCCGGCCATGGTCACCGCTCTGGTCGACCTGGGTGACTTCAAGGTTTTGGCTGTCGGCACGCAAAAAGGACGTTCGTTGCGTGACAAACAACAATGCAATTTCGGCATGCCTCAACCGGAAGGCTACAGGAAGGCTCTGCGCTTGTTCAAGCACGCCGAAAAGTTCGGACTGCCTGTGGTGACGCTTATCGACACGCCGGGCGCATACCCGGGCATGGCAGCCGAAGAGCACAACCAGGCCGAAGCTATCGCCGTCAATCTTTTCGAATTAGCCGGTTTGAAGGTGCCCGTAATCGCCATCGTCACTGGCGAGGGCGGCTCGGGAGGTGCCCTGGCAGTGGGCGTCGCTAATCGTATTTTGATGATGGAACATTCCGTGTATTCAGTTATTTCGCCGGAAGGCTGCGCCTCTATACTCTGGCGCTCCGCTGAAAAGGTTCAAGACGCCGCGCGGGCAATGAAAATTACAGCCAGGGAAATACTTGCCCTTGGCGTCGTCGACGAAGTGATTCCCGAGCCTCTGGGCGGCGCTCATCACGACTATGACGTAGCTGCTGCCAATGCGAAAAAGGCTGTGATCAAGCAACTGGAAAAATTGGTATTGATGTCGGGTGACGCAGTGCGCGCCGACCGCCAGAAAAAATTCAGAGAGATAGGCGCTTTCCACGAAGCGACAGCCTAGATTGGCGCGTATTCAATGTGCCACTTCCATGAAAATGGCAAAAGGCGCATTTAGAGGTATTCGAGTATTCACGCCTTTACGCGAATTTGTGCACCGCGAAGGAATTGCCTGAGCGGTTTTTTCTTTACTGGCTCTTAGCTACTTTTTTTTTACGCTCTCTTGCTGAGACCGGCGATACTGCCTGAGCAGTTTTTTGATCTCTCTTGCATCTTGCGTCTTGGGTGGAATTTTGTTGAGCAGGGTAATCGCTTCAGAATAGCGCTCGTCTGAGGCATAGCTCTTCGCCACCTTGAGATAAAGACTGTTGATCTTGTCCATCTGCGGCTTCGGCAGTTTGCCTTTCGAGTCTTTTTTGATAAAGTCGATGATCGGTAGTGCTTCTTCTTCCTTGCCGTTTTTGATCAGGTTTTCCGCATCGGCAATCGTTTGCGGTTTGCGAACCGGAGTGACTTTACTGGTCATGGCACCGTTTGCATAAACGAGTGCCACCGCTACCAGTACCACGCCTACGAGCACGGGAACAGCAATACGCATGATCTGTCCGAAGTCAACGCCGGGTGCACTTCTGTACTTCTGAGGCGCTGTCTGGCGTTGATTGGCGGCGGTAGTCTTGAGCGCCTTGACGCTCAACTCGCTAAACTCGCCAGAGGTGCGCTGCTGCAGTTCTTCCAGCGCGCGCGTGGCCAGGTCTTTCGTGTTTGGCTTGGGAGAAATGAATTCGCGACTGTCCTTGTCGTGCTCCGCAGTTCTTCTAATGGCTGCTTGAACGCCGAAGTCTTCGCTTGTCGCCAGAGGTCCTGGCTGCAGGACTGGCAGAGGTTGCGAGACTGCCAGATTGTTGGGTCTGTCGGTTTGTTTGGCTGCTTCGGTGATTGCCGATGCAAGATCGTCCATGTCCTGATAGCGATCGTCCGGACTCTTAGAAAGGCATCGAGCCACCACTCTCTCCAGCATTTCGGGAAATTGCAGATCCGGACGCACTTTGTTGATTGGTGTAGGCGGGTCGGTCAAATGCATGGCCATGACTTTGGCCAGCTCGTCTGACATAAAAGGTACTGTGCCGGTCAGTGTCTCGTAGATGACGATACCGACCGAATAGATGTCGCTTCTATGGTCGACTTTACTGGAGGTGCACTGTTCCGGACTCATGTAAGTGGGACTGCCGCAAACGGTTCCTGTGCGCGTGATTTTGGCGACATCGGACTCTTCCTGCACCAGTCTGGCAATACCGAAGTCCACCACTATAGGGAACATCTTTTGCCCGCTGCGCTCGACGAGAACCATATTTTCCGGCTTGACGTCGCGGTGCACGACGCCCTGACGATGCGCTTCTCCAAGTGCCGAACAAACTTGCGCCAGAATGGGAATGCCTTCTTCCATAGGTAAAAAGCCACGATCGGCAATCATCTCGGAAAGAGGCGTGCCGCGCAAAAGGTCCATGGCGATGTACGGGCGACCCGTTTTGGGCAGCACGCCGAAATCGTATATGGTGATGATATTGGGGTGGCTGAGGCGGCTGGATGCTTTTGCTTCCTGCCTGAAGCGCTTGAGAAACTCCTCGTCGGATACCAGGTAATCGTGAAGGACCTTGATCGCTACTTCACGACCGATAAGTTCCTGGATTGCCTTGTAAACGGTGCCTGCCGAGCCCTGCCCGATTACCGACTCAATGCGATAACGTCCCTCGACGACCAGACCCAGCAGCGGATCTTCGCCGACTGTGACCATAGAAGAGCCGTCACGCGGGCAAATGTCTTGCCCGTCGCTAGCTGTCTGGAAATTGCAGATCAGACAAAGCTTCATGCTTAGGTCCGAAAGGGGGATGCCGGGTTTGGGGGTGCCATGGTAAAGGGGCGCGGACGCCAATTCGCTGGGCACAAGGGACGCTAGCCCTTATATTACTTTTAATTACCACAGATACTCTCTCACAAACCTAATATCCCAATTCGTCTTAATATCATGACTTGTCTTTTCGGATTATCAGAAGGCGTGAATTAGACGCACGCGATTTACTAGCAATTTGTGGAAACAAAGTTGGCAAACACTATGCAACCGGCTCAGCCGAATCAAACCGATTCAGAGACTCAAGAAAACAAGCCTGAAAGCGCAGACAAGAAGAAGGGCAGAGCAGCGCTCTTGCTGATCTTCTTCACCGTCTTTATCGACCTGGTCGGTTTTGGTTTGATCATTCCGGTCTTGCCTACCTACGCTCAACAGCTCAATGCCAGCGAATGGGAAGTCGGTTGTTTGATTGCCTGTTATTCGGTGATGCAGTTTCTGTTCACACCCTTCTGGGGGAGGCTCTCAGACAAAGTAGGCAGGCGCCCAATCTTGCTTGTCAGTCTGGCCGCTTCCGCGCTTGGTTACTTGATCTGGGGCTTTTCGCATTCTCTCGCCATGCTCTTCATCGCTCGTGCCGTCGCCGGCGCAGGCAACGCTAATATCGCCGTGGCGCAAGCTTATGTGAGCGACGTCACCACGCCTGAAAATCGCGCCAAAGGCATGGGCCTTGTCGGTGCTGCATTTGGATTGGGCTTTGTTTTAGGACCGGCAATCGGCGGCTTTTGCGTGGGCATGGGTTTGCAAACCATTGGTTTTATCGCTTGCGGATTGAGCCTGCTTGACCTGGTTTTGACAGTTTTCCTGCTGCCCGAGCCACCGGTGCGCAGCAATGCAGCAACCGAGCGTTTTTCAAAAGACAAAAACTTCTATTTCAAAACTGTCAGCGATCCAAAATTGCGCACGTCCCTTCTGATTTTCTTCATCTCAACATTCGCGTTTGCCAATATGGAAGCGACAATTGTCATGTTGACGCACAAGCAATTTCACTTCACTGCCGAGCAAAACAGCTGGATGTTCACCTACATCGGACTGCTGATCGTCTTTGTGCAGGGCGGCATGATCCATCGCCTCACTAAGAAATACGGGGAGAAAAAGCTGATTGGAGTAGGCTGCATCATGGTCGCCATAGGACTGATTCTCACGCCCATCACAGGCAACCTCTGGGTTTTGGCTCTGGCGCTTTTCTTCCTGGCGATCGGCTCCGGCTTGAACAATCCAGCTAATCAAAGCATGTTGTCAAAGCTGGCTCCGGCTGAGCGAACAGGCGGTGTGCTCGGGGTAGGCCAGTCACTTTCCACTCTGGGACGAATTGCAGGACCGATTGTGGGCGGCATTACATTTCAGTATCTCGGCATGTCAAGTCCATATTTCATCGGAGCGGTAGCAATGGTGGTGGCATTTATTTTGAGCCTGAAATTGCCGGACACCGCGGCCTGAGAACCCTGACAGCGAGCCGATACGCGGTCGAATTCGCCGAAATGGATTTTGCGATCTCGGAAAAACCCAGGGGCTTTAGCCTTTGACATTTATTAAAACGTGTTATAGTCTTTCTAGACGTATTTGATGTGGGGCTTGTCGCCGAACATCAGAGGATTCGAACGCCGGGGTGTCGCTGACCTCCGCAAAACGGGAATCAAATCCCGTCTCACCTGTCCTGATACGAAAAGCTTTAGAGCTAAGCTGCTGAATCGCAAGATTGACGTTTGAAACCGTAGTAATCCGAGAATTCAAAACATAGCAGTGGGGCTCGTGGAAACCCGTTAGACAAACACGAATTTTGGCCAGATTTGCATCAAAGAAAATTTGATACCAAGATTTTTAACCAGAGAAAAGAAGAAGATGGAAAGAGAATATAAAACAAGCCCCAGTGTGGCCAGCAAGAATTTTCAAGAAGTTCAGAAGCGCTACAAGCAAGAATTGAACCGCTACCAAAAGCAGATCGAAAAGTCTAAGAGAAAAGTCGAAACAACTCGGAAATAGCTCTACTTTTTGCCTTTGCAGTCGATATTTTCGTCCCGATTTCGGTATAAATATAGATTCATGAGGCAGGAAGAAAAGACACGAGATAAGAAAGCGAAAGCTGGCAACGGAAGCTCTTCGGAGGATCCTTTGACGGCTGGAAACGCGCGCCGTCTCTGGCAGAGCCCGCGCATCGAACAAATACTTTTGCCTTACACATTGCAGTCCACGCAAGCGCATCTGCGCATGCTGGGCGACTGTGCGCTCATCGATCCCGAGATTGCCGTCGAACTTTCAGATGCGGTTGGCGAGCTCAGGGAAAAGGTCGGCAACGGCGAATCGATTCTTCATAAGACTGATGAAGATGTCCTTTCAGCTGTTGTTCGTCATCTCAACGAGAAGGTCGGATCGCATGCCGACGCCGTCAGACTTTTTTCCACTGCTCGCGAACAGCAGTCGATAGACATGCGTCTCTGGATGAGAGACACCGCCCTTGCTACCGCCGCCAGTATTGTCCAGTTGCGTCTTACGCTTCTCGATCTTGCCGAATATCACAAAGAGATCTTGTTGCCTACGTATGTGCATCTGAAAAAGTCTCGCTCGATCACACTGTCCGATTTCTGGCTCACCTACGAGTTGCGCTTTGCCCGCGACTTCAAACGGTTGGAAGAACTGCGAAAGAAATTGGAAACTTTGCCTCTCACTGCAACAGTGCAACTCTCTACCGGCAAAGTGATTGAGCGGCAGAAAATCGGACAGTATCTGGGTTTTTACACAATCATTGAAAACAATCTCGATGCTGCGACCGACCGTGATTATCTTCTTGAGTTTGCGGCTTTCGCCTCGATAATGAGCGTGCACATTTCTCAACTGTCGGCAGACCTGATGACCTGGTCGACCCAGGAGTACGGCTTTGTGCGGCAGACCCGACCGTTCAATTTTTACGATCAAGAAGTTTCCCACAAGCGCAGCCAGGAAGTGCTTGCTGTCTTGAGATCGCGTCCTGCTGCAGTTTTTGGCAGCTTGCAGGAAACCCTCTCGACCATGAAAGGATTGTCCATAAATTACAGCCAGGATTTTGAAGAGTGTGTGCCGGCAGCGATTGATATTGCCGACAACATCGATTTCCTGATTGATCTTTTGATCGCCTTCCTGCCCAACTTGGAATTTGATGTCGAAGCTCTGAAGGACGCATCCAATCCCGTGATCGTGTCCGGCGAGTCGGCAATCGAGTTTCTGGTCGCCAGGGGCGTCGATCGCAGAAAAGCCGAGAGGGCGGTAGAAGACTTGATTCAATACTGCAAGGAAAGGCACAAACAGCCCTCCGACATGACCATGAACGAGTGGTCGCAATTTTCGATGTCTTTCGACTCCGGTATATATGATGCGATCGCCAATTCAGAAATGGAGCAATCCACCAGCTTCGGTTATGAATGGCTGGTGCCGG
>JBGAVL010000193.1:0-11906 GCA_044228145.1 Obscuribacteraceae bacterium (SeqCode) | reverse complement strand
TATCTACTGGAGTAACTTTCTCCACATAAACCTCAGCCGGCGGACTTTCCGATGTTTCGATGTCACCGGAAAACATGTGTCCCTTCGCGATAAGTACCCTGCTCGAATCGATCAAGAAAAGTTGCGGCTCGAACCGGGCTTTCCTGGTTCGTCCAATGACACTAAATGCGTTTTCCTCAGGCTTCCATGTTTCGATAGAAGAACTCAGCCTCCCGGATGAATCTGCGAGTTCTGCCTTCGTCTTTCCATTTACGACAATCAAGTGATTGTTACCCAATTCGATAACCGAATGACCATTGCGAGGCATTTTCAATGGGGAAAACTTTGACATTGCCTGCGTTTTCAGATCGAAGCACTCACAGTCGCTTATGGGTTCGGCATTACCATCGAGTCCGCCGCTGACCAGAATTTTTCCTGAGGAAAGATAACTGAGTGTGCATGCTTTTCTTGCACGAAGCAGTTGAGGTCCGTCTTTGAGACGTGATGTTTTGGGCTCCAACAGCCACGTCTGGTCGATCACACCGGGCGGTTCTTTGAATGCTCCGCCTACAATGAAAACCTCGCCTGACGGAAGTGCAATCGCTCGCCAATCTTCCACAACTCTCTCGCCGACAGCGGTCTTGACCGGCAAAAACGGAGCATTCCCACCTTTCCACTTGCAATATGCTTCAACGGCAACTTCCGCAACCTTATCTCTGGCTGATACTCTTTTGAATGGTTTGCCGGCGTACATCACAATGTTGGAGTCGTCAGTGACACGCGCATTATCCCAACCTATGAGCTTCTCGTCAGCCAATTTGCTGACAATCGGATGGTTCTGAACTTCCTTGACACAAGAAACGAGCAAAGCGCCCGAAAGCAAAACGCTCAATGCAATCAGTACGATTCTGTGGTTCCTCAAGACGTTCCCTCGATCAGGAACGTGTCCCGGAGACGATCTTCTTCTGCGCCAACTCCTTCGGCAAGGGCAGGCTCGGACGCATGCTGAAGTCGGGCATGTCGGGAAGAGATCGTTTCAATTCATGCATCGCCAGCTCCAGAGCCTTAACCATTTGCGGATCTTTCCCGTCTCGATAGTCGTGTGGCGTAATGTCCACATCGTAATCGGGATCGGTGCCGTAGTTCTCGACATTCCAGCCCACATCGCTAAACCAGAAAGAGTATTCCGGCTGCGTCGTGACTGTGCCGTCGACTAGTTTGTGCCGCGGCGTAATGCCGATGACACCACCCCAGGTGCGCTTGCCGACCAGCGGTCCCAATTTGTACATTTTGAAGCAATGGCTGAAAATGTCGCCGTCTGATCCGGCAAACTGGTTGGTGATGCAGACCATCGGTCCCAGAACCGACTCGGGTGGGTACGCCTCCACAGCGCCCCAGCGGCAAATTCCGTAGCCGACGCGCTTGCGCCTCAGCCTCTCCAGAAGCAGCGGTGAAACATGCCCGCCCCGATTGTAGCGAGCGTCAACAATCAGACCCTTTCGATTGCTTTCGGGCAAATAGCTGCGGTGAAACTCTGAGAATCCCCACGGTCCCATATCTGGAATGTGGACATAGCCGAGCTTGCCACCGGATTTTTCGTGCACGATTTTGCGATTGTTCTCGACCCATTCACGATAGCGAAGTAAGCGTTCGTTGGCGAGATTGTTGACGTAGACGATCCTGCGCTCGCTCTTGCCTTTGCCGACCGTCAGCGCCACGCGTTTTTCGGCCTGATTCATCATCAATTCTTGCACAGTCAAATGCTCGGTGACCGGCACGCCGCTGACTGCAAAAATCAAATCGCCGACCTCAACGCCAACTCCGGGTTCAGCCAGAGGAGAGTCGAAGCCTTCCTGCCACGAATCGCCGCGGATGATTTTGGCAACCTGATAGCCGCGCGCTTTCGGCTCCCACTCCAGATCGGCGCCGAGACCGCCGATTGCATACATTTGCGGGCGCCTGTGATCGCCGCCCATCTCGTAAGCATGCGATGTGCCCAGCTCACCCTGCATTTCCCAGATCAGATCCGACAATTCAGATCGGCTGCGCAGAAGATCAACCAACCGCTCATAGCGATCGTGCACGAGCTTCCAATCTACCTTCGACATGTCGGCTGTCCAGAAATGATGACTCTGCAAACGCCAGCTTTCTTCAAACATCTGCCGCCATTCTTTACGCGGCTCAATCATGACCTTTACGCGTTCAATATCTATCCAACCGCTCTTTCTGCCTTTTCCGGTCGGCGCTTTCGGCTCCTGCCCTTCATCGGGAAGCGCTGCAGCAAGATCGATGACGCGCAGTTGTTTCTTCGATTTGTAAACGGCCAGAGTCGAGAAATGACGCTGGCGGACCTCGCCTACTTCCGTCGCCAAAGTCGCCGCACGCTGCTCGTTAAAGTCATACGCGATCAGCTTGCCGTTGTCCTCTTGCTCATCCAGCCACGTAAAAGTTGGACGAATTCCTTTGATTGG
Source organism: Obscuribacteraceae bacterium (SeqCode) (assembly GCA_044228145.1). Taxonomy (GTDB): domain Bacteria; phylum Cyanobacteriota; class Vampirovibrionia; order Obscuribacterales; family Obscuribacteraceae; genus QKMZ01. The sequence goes on along the minus strand of JBGAVL010000193.1, from coordinate 9,456 downwards.
ATAGTCGGTAAAAACCATCCGATCTTTGATGGCAAAGAGCTGGCGGTATTTTCCTTCATCCACAGGCAAACCTATAATTCTGCCCTGGATACCGTCGAAATCAATCTCTACCGGGACTTTCTGATTTGCCTTCTTATCATGCTCATCTTTCTTGTCGGTCGGCCCAACCGATTTCGGTTTTGCAATCAGTGGCGACGGCACATCTTTTCTCAGCGTGACGATGAACGGTCGCACGCTCTTGTAGAAGCCGAGCGCGAATTGCATGTCATCGTAAATCGGATAGAAGTCCCTGTTTGAAAGGAAGTAGAGATACTTACCATCGGGATCGAAACAGGGCGAGACATCCATTCTGATCGCGGTAGTTACATCGCGGACCTTTCCGGATTTGAGATCGCAGATGCGGATAATTGAAGTCTGCGGATTGTCCGACCATGAATATGCCAGCCATCTGCCGTCCGGCGAAAAGCTCACGCCGGTGATTCTCTCAGCTTTGCTTTGATCGAGCACTTTCAGTTTTTTACTCTTCAAATCTACGTGCAAAAGTTCTTGCCTGTGGTTGGCAATCGCCACTTGATCTTCATGCGGGTGGACAATCATTTCAATTGGACGCCCGATGTCTAAACCGCTCAAGACTTCAGGGTCTTTGAGCCGATCGGCATGGTGAATCTCCAAGCGTTCTTCGCCATCGGCGTCGCTCAAAACAACAAAACGCTTTCCATCATTTAGCCATTCGGACGATCGATTGCGTACATTGCTTCCGGCGCCGTGCTGAATAGGAGCATCCTCCCAGAAGGGCATCGTGACCGGCTGACCGCGGACAATCAAGGAGAGAGAATGACCTTCGGGATGCACGGATAAATGTTCGATATTGTCCTTCGCTTCGACAAAACGTCTGGCGATTTGATGTGTCGCTTGCGGCACGCGCACTTCTATCTTCTGATTTTCTCCTGTCTCAGGATGCAGAACATAAATCTCGCCGCCTGCGGTGTAGGCAATTCGTTCTCCATCGGTGGACGGATAGCGAACGTAATACTCGACATGATTCGTATGGCGCTTGATGTCGCCGCCATCAGCGTTTACGGAATAGATGTTTCCTACGCCTTCATGGTCGGAAAGGAAATAAATCCGGTCTCTTATCCACATCGGCCAGACGACGTTTCCTGGCAAAATCAAAAGGCGTTTGAAATTTCCACCTTTCTTTTCTTCCACCCAGATGTCACCGGCAGTGCCACCACGGTAGCGCTTCCATTTTGCCGGGTCGGTATTGTTGCGCCCGATCACCAGCCGATTGTCAGAACTCTTAGAGAGGGTGGCGACATGCCCGAGATTGAGCTGCTTGCTTTCGCCGCCTGCTGCGGAAATAGAAAACGCTTCCGCTTCTTTCACGTAGGGTGACTTTGCTTCGGAGGAAAAGAAAATCTCTGAGGAGTCCTTGGACCAGCCAAGTGTGAACGCCATCGTGCCGCCCAGGTAGGTGAGACGCTTCGGCGCTCCGCCGTCAAAGGGCATCGAGTAGATTTCCTGGTGCCCTTCTTCTTGCCCCGAAAATGCAATTGTGGAGCCGTCCGGAGAAACGCGCGGCAGGAAGAACTCGCCTTTGCCGGTCGTAAGGCGCCTTGCCAGCCCGCCTTTGTTAGATACATGCCAGAGGTCGTCTTCGCAGGCAAAAATTATCGAGTCGCCGTGAACGGTCGAATACCGGTAATAACCCTTCTCTCTCATGGCAAAATTCTCCATTGTTGGCTGAAACAATGCATCCTGTGCGGCGCAAACCTCACGTGCGGGCTTGAAAACCAACAAACCCATCCGCGAGATTCTAGCGACTTTGCACGCCGGTTGTATGACCTGTGGAGAGGCGAGGCCATGCCTCGCCCGGTTTAAAAATCGGCCGGGCGACGCATGGCGTCGCCCCTACAATCGGTCGAACAACCATACAAGCGCGCGGGTCAGTTCACTGTCGTCGAAGTTGCCGCGTTCGGCTAAAATAAGCGCTTTGGCGGCCCGCTTCAAATCAAGAGGTAATTATGGGTCTTTTCGGCACTAGAACACCACCCAAAGGCACAGTCGAGAGCGTTGTCGCGATGCTTTCCGAGTATTTCAAAAGACGGCATCTGGAAATCGACGGGCACGTCCTGGATTCGGAAGCTGACAGCTGCGGCTGGTGGATTAAGGAAGGCTCCGCCAAGGTTTACATCTTCTTGCAGGAAGATAAATCTGGCAATATCGTAATCAGATGCACCAGCCCGATTGTTCACTTCCCTGACCTGGACCGCGAAAAGTTCTTCCAGCGCTGCCTGGAGCTCAATCAGGAGCTGAGCTGCTGTTCTTTGAGTGCGCACGAAGAAATCATTCTGGTCACGACACAAAGACCGATTGCCGGACTGGATCCTGAGGAGCTCAATACTCTCATCTGGAACGTCTCGCATGCGGCGGACGTTATCGACGACCTGTTTTCGCAAGAGTTCCGCTGCCGCGTCTATGACGAGCGCGGCTAGGCGCCACAACCAAAAAACCACGTTTATTGGACGCTTCTGGCAGATCGTTTAATCTTGCCCGCGCCCGCATTACCGGAGATTAGACGAAAAGCGGTGGAATAACATACATGGATACTCTTTGGCCGCCAGTACCACCCCCCAACCTGACCCCACCAAAAGGCGATGGTGATCAATGCACGACAGAACGACTCAGGTCGATAGCTTTTACCAGATAGTAGTTTCGGCAAAAATAGTTGGACCGGAGGAAGCGTCGGAGGCACAAGCAACAGCCAAAAAGCTGGGCATGTCCCTAAGCCAGGCGATTCTCATTTTACGTCACGCTACCGAGCCGACCTTGCGCTTTGCCATGGATGCACATGAAATGGTCAAAGCCGAACGAATCAGTGTGGACACCGCCATTCAAGCTGTCATTTGCGCCAGACAAAACGAGTTTTCCATTTTGCAGGCGCTGGAAATGATGGGCATTGTGCTGGACAGACCACCGCCGCCCAAAGTCGAAACAAATCCCTTGACCGAGCTGATGATTGAAGCCTCGGCAATTACTATGGAACAGCTGGGCAGCGCGATAGCCAAGGCGAACGAGACAGGCATGCCTTTGACGCGCTCCATCATTTTCAATCGTTACCAGAGCCGCCGGGTGGTTCTCGAATCAATTGCTCTTCTCAAACTTGTTCGCGAAGAAAAAGTGGGAAGAGATGAAGCCGTACGAGCGCTCAGAATGGCTTGCGACAAGCGGCTGTCGGTTTGGCAGGTCATGTTTGAACAGGGCATTTACAAAGACTGCGCGGGCGCCAGTTTGCGGCTACCTGAGCTGCTCGCCATGTCGATGGTTGTATCCGAATCCGACCTGATGGACTGCCTCGAGCACGAAGTATTGCTTGAAGTACCGCTGCACAAGCTGCTTTTGGATGCAAGTTTGCTTACCCATTCTGTTCTGGAAGCAGCGATGACGATGCTCGATCTCGTCCAGAGCTACTTGAAGCCGTATCAGGCTGCCGAAGCACTGAGAAATTGCAAGATCAAAAACATCGGCGTCTATCAGGCAATGGCAGAGCTCAACCCGCCGCCACAGATGCAGGCCGAACTCATGCGCTTTGGCGATTTGCTGGTAGCGGCAAAAGTCGCAGACCGCTCCATAATTGAAAAAATCGCCACCGAAGGCGAAAAACCAGTGAGAGTGGGCAAGAAATTGCTCGATGCCAATATAATCAATGATCAGATGCTCTACAGTGTCCTGCGCACGCAATCTCTGTACAAAGAGGGTTTGCTCTCGTCGGATCAGGCAATCGAATTGCTGAAGATGTGCGTCAAAACCACACTTACTGTAGATGAAGCAATCGCTAAGTTGGGTTGGACAATTCCGATACGAATGCAATGGAGCTGGACATAGTCAAAAGTGCAAGAGGAAAAGAGTCGAAGGTCTGCCTGAAAGCAGCGCTTTTGACTGGTCTTCTGTGGACATTGGGAGCTGGTGTAAGCTCGGTTTTGGCCCAAACAACCGACGTTGCTTCTCAAATTGGTTCGCAAATCAGCCAGCCTGATCCTCAAATAAATCCTCAAATAAATCCGCAGATTAGTACTCAAATAAGTCCGCAGATAAGTACTCAAATAAATCCGCAATTAAATCCAGGCGTTTCCGCCAAACGACGTCCCAAAGTCGGGCTGGCCCTTGGCGGTGGTGGCATGCGCGGAGCCGCTCATATAGGCGTTTTGGAAGTTCTGGAGAGGGAGGGAGTGCACGTCGACTATATTGCCGGCACCAGCATGGGCTCTGTCGTCGGTGGCTTGTATGCTGCCGGTGTGCCGATATGCCAGCTGGAAGAAAGGTTTACTCACGGCAATGTGATGAAGCATTTTATGACCGCGCCCATAAGCGTAAGGTTGGCTGTTGCTCCGGCTTTCCTGCCGCTCAAAGCAATGGGTTCGCACCAATACGACGGGCTTTATCGAGGAAATATTTTTCGCAAGTTCCTGGACAAATCAGTGCCGCAAGAAAATAAGAACATCGAATCTTTCAAGATTCCGTTCTGCGCAGTGGCATTGAATCTGATTGACGGCAAGCCGTACGCGCTGGGCAAAGGCAATTTCGGCAGAGTTTTGCAAGCAAGCTGCGCGCTGCCAATGCTTAGACGGCCGGTTAGAATCGACGACAAACTTTTCGTCGATGGTGGCGTGCTCGTCAATTTGCCCACACGGCAGGTTCGCGACATGGGAGCAGACATCGTCATTGCCGTTGATATCGACGAGAGCATCGACAATATTCCAATGAGCGATTTTGAAAAACTCGGCAGCGTCGCTCACCGCGTCATCTGCTTACACCTGGCGAAAGTAGACCAGGAGTCGCTCAAGCTGGCAGATGTCGTCATTCATCCTGACGTAAATGGGATAAGAATGGTGTCGACCAAACGCAAAGATGCAAAAACGGCAGTCGCGGCCGGAATTGCCGCATGCGAAAAAGCGCTGCCGGAAATTCTCAAGCTGGTCGGACCGGAAAATTGGATGGTGGAAGGTAAGGTGCTTAGAACACCCTGTGAGGACCTGGACTCGCTAAAGAATTAGTAGCTTTTATGAATACGCCGGCGAAGGAGATTTCGATTTTGCTCCTTGCTCAAGCAGGCGCAATTCTTCTTCGATGTAGCTTTGCAGATCGCCTTCGACCAGCTTTTGCACATCTTGCATAAATCTGGCAGCCGGAGCGCCATCGATCAATGCTCGCTGTTCGATGGCACCGACGCCGAAGGTAGAGGTGCTGACGCAAGGCGGAATCAACATGGTGCAGCCGAATTTGCCCAGCGAGGAAACACCGAATGTGGCTCCCAGATAGCGCAGACGCACCTTCGGAAAGCGCATACCGAGCCAGAGGATGAACCGTCTGAACAACCACGGCATGTTGTTGAATTTGTTTTCGATGTCCAATTGCGGGACAGTGGAAATTTCGTCTTCGCCATAAGCACGAAGCTCTTCAGCTACCTGAACAAGAGGCTTGGAATCAGGAGCATCAATTGAGCCGAAAAACACTGCCGGTTGCGGGCCGACGTATCGCTCGACGGTAAAGCCGGCGACGATATCATTGAAAGTAACTGTGCGTCCCCACGGCAAAATGGCGGTGCGGCTGGCTGGATGAAGGCGCTGAGCAATGCCAATCGCTTTCAAGAGAATCGCGGTGGCAGTCACCCTGACTCCCTTCTCCTTGAGCTCCTGACGCAGGGTCTCAGCCCACGTCATATCGATTTCGTAAAACATGTAAGTCGGTACTGAACCACGGCCGATCACGTTGATCATGTCGAGGACGTTCCAGCGTGCCCGTGCTAACCACGAAAAAGATAAGTTTTTTGCCACCCTTTATTGCTCCTAGGCTACATGGGGAGTTGGACCAAACGAAAGTGATGCCAGACTTCAATAATAATAGAGAAGCTATCTAAAGTACTCCTATTATACGTGCAGCTCCGGTTTTCAAGAATATGATTTGCGTCGGTTTTATAAAATGACCATCAGATCCTGAAAAATAGGGGTCTTCGAGCGGTCGTTTTTTGTGCTTTTTGTAGCGATCAAGCAACATTGGCAACCGAGTAGGCATCAGCCTCACCATACATCCACTTGACTAGCTAGACGCGGAGCGGCTCCTGGAGTTCCATCCAGAGCTTCACGCCTCTACAATAGAGCAGCAAACCGCAGGTAAATCAGTAATGCGCTTATTTTGTCCTTTGTGCCTATTAGTTCTTGCAGGCTCAGTACTGGTTCTTCAAGGATGCGGCCGCTATAACCCGGCTGCAATTGCGGAAGTCGACTCACCGGAGCTCTGGCAACCTCACCTTAAGCCGGTCGACAGCAAAGATCTGTCCGCCTACCCAAAACATGCACGTGCTTATGTGCCGGTTTACTCACACATTTACACCGAAGGACGCGACAGCGTACTCAACCTGGCCGAAACGGTCAGTGTAAGAAACACTGATGACGTCAACCCAATCATTATCGATTCTGTTCGCTATCAGTCGACTACGGGAAAATTGATTCGAGAATACGTGCCCAAGCCGGTCATGCTTGAGCCGATGGCGACAGCCGATTTCGTCGTCCGTCTCGATGACACCTCCGGTGGTTCTGGAGCCAGCTTTATTGTCGAATGGCAAGGAGCCATGGCAGTCAACCCACCGCTTATCGAAGCAATCATGATCAGCACAGGTTCAGGACGCAACCTTTCTTTTGTTTGTCGAGCTGTCGAAATGCCGCCCGCCAAACCAGGTGAGGCCAGACCTGAAGCTAAGCCGGAAATCAAAACAGAAAGCAAAATCGACAGCAAGACCGAAGCGAAATCTGCCCCCACTAAGGCAAGCCCTACTAATCCGTAAGGTCTGTTACATGGCCACGCCATGCGTCACTGGCAGAGCCTCGTAGGGGCGACGCCATGCGTCACCGGCAGAGCCTCGTAGGGGCGACGCCATGCGTCGCCCGGCCGCCGGGAAAAGCAGTTGAAAGGTTTCCCTTTTCTATCTGAGCGATTGAGCTTGAGCTTGAGCTTGAACCTGAGCTTGAACCTGAGCATCCACGCTCATCGGAATATGCTTTCTCTTTTGATACTGCTTCAAAGCCGACGATAGAAGTTTGCCCTGTGCAAAACGGTTTTTGCTTGATTGAGGCACAGTCGCTGCCATCGATTCGGCGTAAGACAGTGAGCTGGTTTGTGCCGACGACCGTCCGCCGAAACGGCCGAGCACGCCGGACAACACTTGCTGTGCGGACTGCAACAGCGAAACCATGGAGCCACTATCAAGGTTGACTGTAGGCACGTCGTCGGCAACTGGCTCAACCATCGAGAAGAGGAAAACCCTTCTTCCCAGATTGAGAACATCATCATGATTCAGCAATGCCCGCCCGTGAATTTGCTTTCCATTCAGGAGGGTGCCGTTGGTACTGGCCAGATCCTCCAGGAAATAGCAATCACCGACGCGCGTGATGCGTGCCTGTTTGCGGGACGCAGTCAAATCTCCTTCCAATACGAAGTCGTTCTCACGTGAGCGGCCGATGCGCACTTCGTTGAGAAGGAGGCTTGTTTGGAGTCCGGTAGCTAAGTCCACAAGGGCGGCGTACCGGCCATAGGCGGTTTTCTTAGTAATTAGGTTCACGATAGTAAGTTTTTAGAAGCGAAAGGGGATAGGAACGAGGGCTCCTTCGGGTTGTTCAGAGTTTATTGATCAATTGTGGAAAAGTTGTGGCATGAGGATAAATTACTGGAATCAAGTTACTAAATAGTGACTATGGCCTGTATTTATGCCTCAGCCCCACATAGCCAAAATTGGCATCGGATCCCTGAAACATCCGCAGGTAGAGACTTCAGCGGGAGCGCCTGAGATCTACCGAGGACATCCTATCCACCGAACATAACACCTATGTGACTGTTTTGATTAAAGGCTTTGGCAAATCAAGTATCCGACTAAGATGCTAGGCAGCTTGAGCGCAGCGGCTTGGGCGCCAGTTCACCTGGCAAACACCACCAGCGCAGGACTCAGTCGATTCATTTCTATTAGAGAGAAGTTGTTCCAGCTCAAAATCTGTCACTTGTGCGGTCAGATTGATAAGCGTTTCACTGGATACTTCCAACTCGTTCTCATTGACTTCAAACATTTCGATTCACCTGTCTACCTGGCTTCCACGATAAAAATTCGCGCTCGTCGAGAGGTTGCATTCCGCGGACCTTCAGTCTTCGGACTCTCTAACATGCGCTTTTCGTCTGCTGTGTGAAAAGACATTTTTCGACCGCCATTGTTCCCGAGAAAACAGGATTGTCCATTCGTCTTGTGAAAAAAACGTGGAATTGCGCAAATAACCGACTTTTTCGCAATGTCACAAAAAAACCACAGACCTGCCACATTTATTTCACGCAGTCTGCGTAAGCTTCAGCCTGTCGAACAAGCGGCGCCTGAGCCGCAGTCGATGCTTCCCCACCATATATAGAGATTTACCAGGAGTTGACTATGACAGTTGACGCTCCACAGCAGCCGCTCGAAGATGCAAACCGCCTTATAGGTGCCAGTGCGCAAGGATTAAATGCCGATTGCGTGTTTCAAGGTTGGACGAGAGACAGGCAAATGGCAGCCTATAGAGAACTAAATAAGATTCAAAATCCCAATGACAGTATTCCGGATCTCACATTAGCCATGGACGGAAATGGCATGCACCTGGTAAAACGTGGTCAGACCGAGCCTTCCAGAGACAATTGCCCGACCGCCGTCAAACCAGAAGCTACCAGACACCTACCTCAAGTAGAGTTTGACGGTGACGAAACCTGGAAAGCATTTAGAAAAATTGAGAAAGAAACCCGCACCGATAGAGCCGCAACAGAGGCAGAGCGCGTAAAACACCCGGAAATTCCAGCTCGAAAAGTTGAAGACCTGGCCACCAAAGCCTTGAACGGCGACGAACAGGCAAAGTTAGATCTCAGAAAAGAACTCGAAAAGGTAATGAACGATCCCAATCAAGCTTTCCGAGACCAAGTTCTGAAGAAGCTTGCCGAAGACGGAGCCAAATTCGGCGGCGACTCGCCATATATCGTGATCAATAAGGATGAGCAAGGCAACCCTCAGACAATCGAGTTCAAGAGCACTAGATTTGGTGTCACAAAAGAAACCGTGCATGTGAATGAAACGCTTGAAGAGCAGGTCGCGCGAGCCAATAGAGACTTTATAGAAGCCTTGCAAAACTATCCGGGCGGCATCGGCAAATTCAATCCCACCCAAGGAATGAGATGCATCGAAATCCTGGAGGGAGCCGATCCCAAAGTACCGAGCTGGTTCATGATCTACAGACAACAACAAGGTCTGCCCATGCTCGACCGCAGCGTCGCAAGAACCGCCACTTAGGGGCGACGCCATGCGTCGTAAGAACTGCCCTGTAGATTTCCTCTTGAACGTCAAGTCGAAAGAGGAGATTGATAGTTCGGATTGTAAAACTCTTGTTTCCGAATAAG
>JBGAVL010000192.1:0-11951 GCA_044228145.1 Obscuribacteraceae bacterium (SeqCode) | reverse complement strand
CAAATTGATGCGGCCGTTGGCAATTGCGTTTTCCACCTGGCGCGTCAGTTGTTCCAGGCTGATTCCCAGAGTCAGGCTCTCTCCATAACTCAAGCCGCCGTCAGCGCGAAATTGAGCTTCTTGCGCAGCAATGTTGTCGAACATCTTGCCCAGCCTATCCGCTTCTCGAGCAGTAATGCGCCCGGTCGCTATACCCTCCGCGACGCGCCTGGAGATTTGAGTTTGACGGACATCGATGTCGGAAAGATCTCGCTCTTTGTCTTGAGTTTGTCTCTTCACATCGCGGCGCAGCTTGTCCCATTCAGAAACAATCAATATGCTTTCACCTGCAGTCAACCTTCCATCCGATGAGCGGCATTGAAGCTCGAGCGCATTCAACCTGTCTTTTTCTGCTTTGATCGACCGCGCCTCATCATTAGTGAGACGACCGTTGATGCTTGCAGCAGCAACTTGCTTATCTACAATTGCTTTCTGGGCGGAGAGATTGATCGGCTCTTTCTCACTGTCGCGAATCTGCTCGTCAACTCTGGTTGCCAGTTGCTCGAGATCATAGGCCAGAGCTAGTTTTTCTCGATAACTCAATCCGTTTTGCGAAGCACGGAATTCGGCTTCCTTACGGGCAATACGATCGCCTTCCGAATCCAACTCGCGCGCTTCGGTCAAGGTCAAAGTTCCGTCAAAAACACCATCTGCAATCTGTTTGTCGAGAGCCTGTTGTCTTTGATCGAGATCGACCGCAATCTCGGTGCGATCGTGCAAACTTTGCGTGACACGACCACTCAATCTTTCCAGATCGCTTGCAATTGCCAGCGAGCTGTCGAGTGTAAATGTACCGTCTGTTCGTCTTGTGCTCACGGCAGTCTCTTTGATGCGCTGCAAGTCTGCGCGCAATGCTGCCGCCTCAGCATCGGTCAATCTTCTGCTTGCCGCAGAATCATTGATGCGCTGCTCGATATCCGCAAGGCGTCCGGTGATACCCGGCCAAACATTGGTACGTCCAATCATCATGCGGTTGATCCGGGTATTGAGCATTGAATACTCAACGGAGATTGTTTGCTGCTCAAACGGAATCAGTTGTCCGTCAGCTTGCATATCGCGAATCAATACTTGAATTCGCTCGAGACTGGCTTTGAATTGCTGCGCTTCCAGTGGAGTCAGACGCCCTTGCGCAAGCGAATCGGAGAGGAGCGTTTCAATCTGCTGGCGCCAGGCAAGGACCTGCGTGGAACCGCCAGATGCAACTTCGGTGTTGTTCAATTTCAATTCGATTTGAGTATTGAGCCTTTCCAAATCAATTAAAAGTGACAAACGATCGTCTGCTGAAATAGGACGACCCGATGCTTTCAAAGCTGCTTCACGGTCGGCGATGCGATTGAATTCCAGGCGCAACTGTTGTGCTTCCTGAGAGGTCAATTTCCCGGAGTTGAGACCGTCGGCGATCTTCTTATCCAGCTCGGCTTGTCGCGCATCGGTATTGCCGATGGAGAAATCTCTTTCGTGAAGCGTGCGTTCCAACCTGGCGCTCAAGCGATCGAGGTCGAGCGCCAATTTCAAAGTTTCATCGTAATCCAGTTTATTTTCTGATTGGCGGTATAGCGCTTCCAATGCAGCAGATCGATCGAAATCATATTTAAGATCGTCATACTCTTGCTGCGTCAATCTTTTTGAAGACAGTCCGTCGGTCAAGCGCTTCAGCACATCGGCTTGCATGGCATCAACGTCGACTGCGCCGGAGCTGCGGTCGCGCATATGTGTTTCAAGATCGCGGCTAAGCTTGTCGAGATCCATAGAAAGACGCATGCTTTCCCATGTCGACAATTTGTTGTCGGAAACTTTGAAGTCCGCCTCAGCTCTTTCGATTTGAGCGAGCTGCTTTAAATAAGCGTCGCCCTCAGCCCACGTCAAACGCCGTGAGGAAATTGCATCTCTGATGCGTCTTTCAATTTGCACTTGCCGGGTGTCGACGTCAGTAAATCCAGTTAAGCCGCCGAGCCAATTAGTGATGTCGTTGGCCGATGCCGGCGCAGCAATCAACCCGGGTTGCAAAGCCAGAAACAGGGCCGCCGTGGCAAAGAGTTGTGCGCGACGCATCTCAAAATCCTCCAGAACTAAAACCGCGTTTCACCGTTGAGGGAAATGACGCCGGTTGCGTAGAACTTGTTTCCCCAGGAATGCTAAGAGGATGTAAAGTCGCTCGCGGTTCTCAAGCGATGCGACACACCCTACTTTTGTAGATGAGATTGTACACACTTTCAACTTTTACTTCAGTTTTCGCGCCCAAATGTATACAAGAAGCACATATGTCTCAAAATCGCGCGTTTTTGAGGACGGGCAAGCGCCTGGTTATTTCTTGTAGCTGATTCGATAGACAGTATTGCCGAAATCGTCGGAGACGAGCAAAGAGCCATCGGCCATCTGGCAAATGTCTGCCGGTCTTCCAAATGGAATGCCAGTCTCGTTGAGAAACCCTTCGGCAAACACTTCGTAGACAGGATCTTTACCGGGCGGAAATTTCACGCATGTAACGCGATAACCCAGTGGTCTGGTGCGATTCCATGATCCGTGCTCGGCGATGAAAATCTGATTTTTATACTCTGGAGGAAACATGTCGCCTGTGTAAAAGCGCATGCCGAGCGCTGCTACATGAGGTCCAAGCGGAACGCGGCAGGGCGTGAAGTCGGCATCGTCGGGCCGCTTCAAGCCAAACTCAGGATCTTTGACGTTCAGACCAAAACGATATGGAAAGCCAAAATTCATACCGGGACGTGGCGCGCAATTCAACTCATCAGGAGGAAGATCGTCGCCGAGCCAATCTCTGCCGTTGTCGGTAAACCAGAGTTCTTTTGTGACCGGATGCCAATCGAAGCCGACCGTGTTGCGAATTCCTTGCGCATATTGCTCCAGACCAGTTCCATCCGGTTTCATACGCATGATGCAGGCGTACTTCGTCCAGTCTTTCTCGCAGACATTGCAAGGGGCGCCTACAGGAATATAAAGCCAGCCATCGGGACCGAAGCGGACATACTTGTGCCCATGATGCAATTCGGACGGCAATTTAAGATTGACCGGCGTAGGCTCAGGGGGATTGCTCAAATGTTTCTCGACATCAACGACCTTCACTACGCCATTGACCAGACCGATGTACAGTGTCCCATCCTTGAAGGCGACGCCCATCGGACCGTACAGGTTCTTCGCCACAACGTAGTTGGCGTCACCCTTTCCGTCTTTATCTGTGTCAACGACAGCCGTGACGCTGCCGTTTAGCTCCCTGGTGCCTACATATAAAATTCCAGACGGACTGACTGCCATCGACCGAGCATTTCTGATTCCGGTCGCGTACGGCGCGATGGAAAAACCAGGTGGCAGCTTGATCTTGTTCATAGCCGGCGACGTCGCTTTCACAGAAAAGAAGGTCAAATAGCCGAGTGTTGCAATCAGACCGAGCAGGAAAAAAATCCGCGGTTTTTTCGACCTGGTTGCTTGCGCCTTGTCCGACGTCGTCATGAGAATCTTTGCTGCCAGAGTGGGGGAGTAAAACTCGCTATATAATCTTTGTTGAAGAGTCAACGAATATATCATCTAAATCACCGCAACAAAGCTCGCAATAAGAAGTGGCACGAAAACTCAATCCCGGCGGCGGCTTTCCAGCCATCATGTATTCACTTGAAAAAGCTTTTCAAGTCGGCCCCTTGCGGCTTCTCAAACGCATGAATTCACGCAACGCCTGCAAGACCTGCGCTGTCGGTATGGGCGGGATGAAAGGCGGCATGGTCAACGAAGCGGGGCACTGGCCCGAGGTCTGCAAAAAGAGCCTGCAAGCGCAAGTGGCAGACATGATAGGCGCGCTGCCGGCAGATTACTTCGACAAGCACTCGCTTGCAGAGCTTGAAAAGTTGACACCCAAGCAAGCCGAAGATGCCGGACGCCTCTCCTACCCGGTCGTACTGGATAAGGGGGCAAGTCACTTTAAACCAATTACCTGGCAAGCGGCGCTGAAGCACATCGAAGACGCTCTCAAGTCAACGACTCCCGACCGCTCCGCCTTTTATTCTTCAGGACGCTCGTCCAATGAAGCGGCGTTTCTCCTGCAAGCATTCGCGCGAGTATACGGCACCAACAATGTAATGAATTGCTCTTACTACTGCCACCAGGCTTCCGGCGTCGCGCTCAAAATGGCATTCGGCACAGGAACAGCAACAGTCGAGTTGGAAGATCTTTCGCGCTGCGATCTGGTTGTCTTGCTCGGCGCCAATCCTGCCTCCAATCACCCGCGGCTGATGACTCAGCTGGCCAATCTGCGAGCCCGCGGAGGTTCGGTCATAGTCGTCAATCCCGTGCGCGAATCGCCTCTGGAAACTTTCCATGTGCCGTCGCAATTCAAATCGCTTTTCTTCGGAACCAAAATCGCATCTACATACATACAACCGCTTCCGGGCGGCGACGTTGCATTTCTTGTCGGGGTGCTCAAGTCTATTATCGAAAAACGAAAAGTCGACAATGAATTCATCGACAACTATACCGAAGGCGCAGCGGAAGTTCTCGACTACGCGCGCAGTGCCGATTGGGCAACTCTGACTGCGCAAAGCGGTGTCGATAGAGAGACAATCGAAAATTGCGCCTGCATCATTGATACATCCAAGCGCACGATTTTTGCATGGGCGATGGGTCTGACGCACCACGCAAGCGGTGTCGACAATGTGCTTGCCGTTTGCAACCTGGCAATTGCCACCGGCAATGTCGGAAAACCCGGCGCCGGGTTGTTGCCCATTCGCGGACATTCAAATGTTCAGGGAATTGGCTCAGTCGGCGTTGCTCCTGCGCTCCAGGAAAATGTGCGAAAGTCTCTGGAAACAATATATGGAACAAAAATCACCGATGCCCCAGGTCTGGATACGCACGCAATGATCGACGCCTGCGGCAAAGGCGACATCGATTTTCTCTTTGCACTGGGCGGCAATCTCTGGGGTTCAAACCCGGATTCTACCTGGGCGCAGGAAAGCATGAACAAGGTGAAAACAATTGTCTATCTTTCGACAAAATTGAATCCCGGGCATTTCTTCGGTCGCGGAGAAACAACTTTAATCCTGCCGGTTCTTGCGCGCGATGAAGAACCGCAATCGACAACGCAGGAGTCGATGTTCAATTTCATTCGTCTATCGGAAGGTGGAGAGCCAAACATAAAAGGGCAGATGATGCCGGAGTCCGAGATTATCTGCGACATTGCTAATCGAGTGCTCGGAAAAGATCCATTTGACTGGACAGCTTTAAGAGATCACAAAAGAGTAAGAGAAATCATTTCAAAAACAATTCCAGGCTGGGAGCAATTGAGCACCATCGATGACACCAAGAAGGAATTTACAATTTCCGGTCGCGTCTACCACACTCCAGCGTTCAACACAAAATCCGGCAAGGCGATTATGCATCCGACGCCTCTACCCAAGCCGGTTTCTGATGGTTTAATCCTGATCACATTGCGCTCCGAAGGGCAATTTAATACTGTTGTATACGATGAATACGATTTTTACCGGGGCATGCCTCACAGATATTGCATACTTGTCTCAAAAGAAGACGCCGAGAACTTGAACGTCAAAGATGGGCAGCGCGTGAAAGTGCGCGGAGAAGCCGGCAGCATGGAAAACATCGAAGTGGTGGTAGGGGCAATTAGACCAGGCGCTGTGGCAATGTTCTACCCCGAATCGAATGTGCTCATCAAGGCAAACGTCGACCCGCGCTCCAAAACACCAGCTTTCAAAAGCGCACCTGTATGGATAGAGATATAGCTTGGCAATTGATCGCCGGGCAATGATTTAGACAATATGCAATAATCGCTTCTATCGGAAAGGCAAGCAGCGAAGTGCAATTTCCACTATCGTTCTGCGTGTTGGCATCCGATGGTACGACTGCTAATCGTAACGGGTTCAACTCCCACCAGCTTTCGTCTTAAGGGGCTGCCGAAAGGCAACACGGAATGAGCCATGCAGGTTCAGACCTCCGCTCTGACTGTGAGTCCCTTAAGATGAGGCAATTAAGGAGGTTTCTATGAAACATGCGCCGGAAATCCTACTTATCATCGCGCTTATACTTGTCTGCGTGCTCGCCCTGACAAAATTGTTTTCGAAAGTGGCGAAGAAGACTACCGTCTGGGAATACGAAAAAGCTTTGCTCTATAGAGACGGAAAGCTCGAAGCCGTATTGCCTGCAGGTGCGCACTGGATTTGCCCGCTCTGGCAGTCGATTGTGAAAGTGGACATGCGCGAAAGAAGTATTGCGATAGTGGGTCAAGAACTCCTTAGCCTGGACAACGTCGGCCTCAAACTTTCGATCGCAGCCAACTATAAAGTAACTGATCCGAGTCTGGCGACCAACAAAGTCGAGAACTATTACAGCGCACTATATACGGTGATGCAGCTCGACCTGCGCGAAATAGTCGGAACGCTGAAGATCGAAGATCTCTTGGAAAAACGCAATCAAATCGGTGAGAAACTTCTGGCGGCTTGCCAGCCAAAAGCAGCTGAAATTGGCTTGGAGCTGATATCCGCCAATATTAAGGACATCATGCTTACCGGTGACTTCAAGAAAGTCTTCGGTCAAATCGTAAAAGCGCAGAAGGAAGGACAAGCGGCCCTCGAAAGAGCAAGAGGTGAAACTGCCGCGCTCAGGAGCCTGGCTAACGCAGCAAAAATGCTGGAAACCAATCCGATGCTTCTGCAATTGCGCGCCATTCAAACCATGACGGAAACTACCGGAAACACTCTCATCGTCAATGTTGGACAGGAGATGCAAGCATTGCCTTTGAGAAAATCATCTGCTGGCGAAACCACTGCCACGCTGCAAAAAACCACAGACGAGGAATAGAATCTACTGACTGAACGATTTGCCGCTGTCATGCACAGACGGTCGCGCGTCTGGGTTGTTGCGCCGTGGCGGGCCAGATTCGTCATCATGGTGCGCTTCCAATTCAATCTTCTGTCGCGTCGTAAGAATTTTCTGCATTTGCAACCAGGCATCTTTTTTGATTGCATGGATCTTCTTCCTCAGCTCAGCGCTTTCGGGAGACTGTTTTGGTCTTCCAGGCTCGCCACTTGCGGCATTCTTAGATGCTTCCCTGATTTCTCTGAGTCTTTCCGCCAATGGCAACAACTGCTCTCTCTGCAAGCGAATGATGTGCGTGATTTTCGCTTCCTGCACCGGAGTAAGCGATTTTAAGCGCTTGACGTTGCGAAAATTCGGTATGTCATCTCTTCGCCGGCGCCCACCCTGATTGTCCCTGTCCCGATGCTTACCGTGCTTTCCTGCTCGATGGCGAGCTTTGCTGTCGCCGTCATCATCGGACAGCATATCCGCATCTTTTGTAACTACCGGTTTGCTGCTAGAACTGACAGGCTTGCTTTTTGATTCAACCGCCTTACTTTTGGAATCAGGTTTCTTCTCTTTCGCATCAATCGGATTAGCACGAGACAACTCTGCCGTACAAAGATAGATCGCCAGTACCGACACCAACATTACCAACTGTTTGCGCGAAATACTCAGCATACTTTTAGCTCTTCTTTTCCTTCTTTTGTTTGGATTCCGCTTTGACCAATTTGAAAAGCTTGTCCTTTAGTTTCTTGAATTTCTCCACTTGAAACCACAGCCCTGAGCCAGCCGACGAGATATCGGCGTTTTTGTACTCAGGTCCTTTCGTTGCTGTTTCCAGGTCGCTCCACGGTGGATTGAAACCGCGGGCGGCATCGAATAACTCAATGTAAGCTTGCTGCAATGCGGCGTCGCTTCCGTCCGGTCTGGGCAACGAGTTGATCTCATGATCGAGCATTGGGATTATCTCCTCGATTTGCGCCATGAAATAGTCGACCCATTTTTTCCGCGGCGGCAAATACCCCATAGACATCATGCCGGAAGGGTCAGGAATGGCCGGCATTACCATCGGGCCAATAACATCAGGCTCGGCAACCACAACCATGTCCTGGCGTTGCGCTTCATAGAGCAAGCCTTTCAGCATCTCCTGAAGATGATGGACAGTCACTCCGACGTCATGCAATCCCTGTA
This sequence comes from Obscuribacteraceae bacterium (SeqCode), assembly GCA_044228145.1. Classification (GTDB taxonomy): domain Bacteria; phylum Cyanobacteriota; class Vampirovibrionia; order Obscuribacterales; family Obscuribacteraceae; genus QKMZ01. The sequence goes on along the minus strand of JBGAVL010000192.1, from coordinate 3,905 downwards.
AAACAGCAGGAGCACCGCCTTGAATATTTCCTTGCAGTGATGTGGAAGCACCAGGTGGATTGAGTCCGGTCGTTGGTTTGCGACTACTGTCGGCACCCGGCTTGATCCCCGTGGACGAGCCGGGGCTGCCGGAGGGCGAGTTGCTGCCTGTCGCAGTGGAACTTGCAGCAGGAGTGGAACCGGCTGCAGTAGATGCGGCACTTGTATCAGCAAAGCAGGGCGTCACAATAACAGCTGAGGCGGTAAAAAGAACGAGTATCGAATTGCGCACTGCCATCAGTTATCCTCTGCAAAAAAGCTTCTCTTTGGCGCTCTGCAGTATACCCGCTTGGGATCGCAGTGCCATGTAATAATAGGGCTTGTAGCCGCGGAGACACCCGTATATGTCTGAGAAAGCCCGCCCTTCAAGTTTCATTCTTTCAATATGCCTCCTCTTTGCACTCGCAACTGAGCCGGCCCGGGCGTCCGATGTCAGTGACGGACTCAAACATTACAACCAGGGAAATTTTGAAGCAGCACGTAAGGCATTCCAAAAAGCTCTCGTCACAAACAAGGAAGATCCCCGCCTGCACTATTGTCTGGCCAACTCACTTATGCGCCTTCGTGCCGACAGGGACGAATCTGTACATCCGTAATTACCAATAACTTATTGGAGAGTTTCCGGCTTTTCAGGCGACTTTTCAGAAGCTGGTGCTGCTTCTGGGGCAACCGGAGTCTCAACGGAGGCAGCCGATGCTTCCGCTGATGTAGCTGGTGTTTCAGCGGGTGCCTCAGTTGTTTGAGTTCCCGGTGCTTGCGTTCCCGGTGCTTGAGCACTAGCCTTTAAATGTTCTGGCCACGAATCATAGTCCAAAAGCTCTAACACGGCTTCTTCACTCAATTGCGGCGGAGGCGGCGGAGGCATTAAATGCGCCAACGCCGGCGTTTTTGCCAGAAGAGATCTGTAGGTCGCAGCATTTGCCAGACTGTTGACCATGTAGGCAGGAATGGCACCAATTAGAAAGCAAAGCACACCAAACACATGTATGAAATAGCTGACGACAGCAAGCAATACGAGCTGCCATCGAGCTCCATCGCAAATCATCCAACTTGCTTTAAGAGCGGCAATCGGCCCCAGCTTTTTCTCAACAAGAAAATATCCGGCAAACTGAAATGAAATTTGTAAAATGATGCCGGGTACGATGAAACACAAGTACCCCAGCCCAATAGCCATTCTCGATAGCAATGCAACAACAAAATAATTGGGCAAGTATTTGATGCATCGAAAACAATCGTCTGCATTGATTTTCTTTCCGTCGAGCGCCATGAGATATACATTCATCATGCCGATTTCGACAGTAAAGGCAACCACTGCACTGAGAAACCCAAGGAGCAGCTGCATACCAATATTGTCCATGGACATGGAGCCGCCAAATCCCATGACAAAACCGGCAAGCGGAACCAGAGACGCCACCAATCCGTTCACGCCCAGGATGCATAGTAGCGGCCACCATCTTTTCTTCGTCACCAACCAGCCCGAACCGATTACATCATCGATGGCGAATTTCTCATCGTTTGTCGCAACTGTAACTAATTCCTGCGTCACGCTGTTTCTCCTACCTGGTCGCTCGCTCTGCGCGACGCAGGCGTACCGGGAAGCACTTCCAGAAGTTCTCCAAAGAGCCAGCCTTGTCCATAGTGTACGCCAATCTCTTTTAGAACCGGAATGTCATCTCTGTTCTCAATGCCTTCTGCCACTATCTCCGCTCCAAGAGACTTAGCGACGTTAGCCAGCCGTTTCATCAACCGGGCTTTAGCCGGCTCAACTGAAACACCCGTCACATACTTACGATCTACTTTTACCAGATCAGGCTCCAGCAGAATTAGACTTTCCAGCGAGCTTCTGCCAAATCCCACGTCATCGATTGCGACCAAAATCCCTGCTTGCTTAAGCGCATTGACGTGATCGCGCATAAAAGCAGGGTCGCCGACAAATTGCTGCTCGCTAATTTCCACGCAGAAAACACGCCCATCTTGTTGGGTCGGAAAAAGGGAAAGCAATTGTTCAATTGGAGTATCAAGAAGAGTTGAAGGAAAAATGTTCAGGTGAAAGCGCATGTTCTGTTTTACGCCGGTGGTGGCAGCGATGCACATCTTGACGCAAGAAAGGTCGACAGTGGTGAGAATATTGTTTTCCACGCAGACTCTAAAGAAATCCGCGGGACTCTCGAAAGCACCATCGGGTCCACGAGAAAGAATTTCGTAGCCGGAGACTTGCTCAGTTGAGAGATCGATAATCGGCTGAAAAACAGTTCGGAAGGCACTGGCATCGCACAAGACGTCGACGATATCTCTTGCGATCGGGCTTTCATCTTCTGATGCGCCATCGCGTGCCACTGATACTTTATTTTTGCCCGAGAGTTTGCTGCGCTTAAGCGCAGAGCGCGTCAGAGTAAGTACTTCCTCAAGAGAAGATACTTTTTGAGGCAGTGTCGCAACTCCAGCACTGACGGTCAGATGAATCAAGTCGGAAGCATTGCGCAGCGGGCTATCGGAAACTGACAGCCGAATTCTTTCGGCAACTTTCATGGCATACGCCAATTGCGTGTCGGGAAGCAGGACGAGGAATTCATCGCGTCCTATGCGACCGATGTGATCGGATGGGCGAAGTGTATTGCCGATGCGCCTGGATAGCTCCTTCAAAATCACATCACCGACGGCATGACCAAGCCCTTCGTTGACACGCCTGAAATTATCAATGTTGAGCAGCATGCCTACGAGTTGTGCTCCGGCTCGACCGGCGCGGTTTTGTTCTGCCAATAGTGCCTGCTCCAGTCCACGGACATTCAACACTTCAGTGAGCAAATCTTTGTTCGCCAATTTATCAAGGTGCGCCTGGGCAGAACTCAAATGGTCTTCCAAAAGCTGATTTCGCTCTTTCAACGACTCGACAGAGTTCTGCCAGTTCTTAGACATAAGGAAAGTCCCCAGTCCAAGTAAAGCCAAAAACGTGATTAAGAGCACGCCGACCAATACCTGATAATTAGGCAGAGAACTATACTGCAAGATGCGCTGCTCGAGCAGCTTCAACTGTTCGTTCTCCAAACGCTCTACCCCGGCGGCGGCGGCATTGGATTGCACGAGAGCATTGTCAGACATCTCCAACAAATGTGCTGGCTTAGCATTTTTATCCTTGCGTAAATTCATTGCCGAACGCAAAGATGTAATCGAGCTTTCCAACTCGTTTTCCAGCCGTCTGAATTGCTCGGCGGTCGGAGTGTCATCAGAATCCAAAGTGCGCAACGAAAAAAGACGTTCGTTCACACGTGCAACCGCCTCATTGAAATCATCGGCGTGACGCACATCGCCAGATAAAACAAAGTCGCGATGATACAGTTGAGCTTCGCGGAAATCGGAGAGGACACTTTGAAGGTTGTCGAAAACCTTCTGCCGCTGCTCGACCCACTGCTTGATTTCCCGGGCGCCTGGATGCACCAGATAAGGGCTGAAGAGCGCCAGAGCCACAGCGATCAGGGCAATCCCGAAGCCGCCGACAATCTTCTTCTCGCTTGACCAACCACTGAGCATTACAAGACCAGGACCAAACGGTAAAACAGAACTCCCTTTGTATATCTCTATTTGTATTCCACCTATAGCATGTCCCACAACAAGAATCATCTTGACAAACACAAAATCAAGCAAAGAAAGAGAATTATTGGCGTTGGAGCGGAGCTGTAGAGTGCAGCCCCAGGCGGCTTCGCGGCGCATTTAATATGCGTGCCACACGTTTGACTGCATGTGCGCATAAATTGGTCGAACTGAGTTTTCGCCCCCTTACCAAATGCGCCATAAGGCCGCCCTTCAGGGCGAAGATGAAAGGCGCGACCGCGCCAGCGGTCAGTCCGGCGTTTGTTGCTGTTGAATGT
>JBGAVL010000191.1:0-12061 GCA_044228145.1 Obscuribacteraceae bacterium (SeqCode) | reverse complement strand
AAGTGTTATCCAAAATCTCTGAGACTGCGTCACGCACTTCCCGCATCAAAAGTCGCAAGCGACAAGCGTCCGGCTCGGGACAACTGGGGCAGGGCTCGTAAGCCGTGACTGAAGCGCAGGGGATTGGAGCCAGGGGGCCATCCATCAAACGCGCGATGTCGCCTATTGTAATTTGTTCTGCCGGGCGGTTCAAAACGTAGCCGCCACGTGAACCCCTGCGGCTGCGCAGCACTCCGCCATTTTTCAAGGTCAAGAGAATTTGATTGAGAAAAGGCTCCGGACTGTGCGCGCTCTTGGCGATTTCAGATGCAGAAACACCACGCTCTTGATCGCAAGCGCCCAGAATGAGCAGCGCTTTTGTCGCATATTCGCCTCTGCGTGAAAGTTTCATATAGGCAAGGGAATGGGAGTTGGACGATTTGAAAAACAATAAAGTTGACCTGAATGGTCACCTATTGGAAGCCTCTATGGTGTCATTTTGATCTGGTCAGAGCAAGTTCTTGGCATCCGGGCTGTAAAGGTTGAAATCTTCAAGGCCTGTGATGGTTTCACAGGAATCTCGTCCTGCCAAAATCTTAAGAACGCTCTAATATCAGTTCCAGAAGTTAAAGCGTTAACGCTTTGACTTCCAACCAAATCCTGCAAATCTCCCCGGAATCTCTTGGCAGCCCTGCCGGCCCTCTAGAAATCAGCTTCGGACCTTTCCTTAGGCAGGCGCAGCCAGAATGCGCAACCGCCGCTTTCGGCGTCAACAACCCCGACTTGCCCGCCGTGGGCGGCAATAATCATTTTGCAGATGGCCAGTCCCAGACCATACCCTTTGCCGCGGGTTTTTGAGTCCGGTGCCTGGAAGAAGCGGTCGAAGACTTTCGCTTTCAATTCATCGGAGAGACCTGGTCCACTATCGTTAACGTGAATTTCGGTCGAATAGCTGGTCGTCACCGTTGTGACACTGACTGTGGTATCAGCAGGGGAATGGCTGATGGCATTGCTCAGGTAATTGACGAGCACCTGCACCAGTCTCTGCCGATCGGCTGTGACTACGCACGCTTTTGCATTGTTGGCGAGGGTGACTTTTCTTTGCAGAGCTAGTGACTGCACGGATGTAATCGATTGGTCGATTGCTTCGATCACATCGAAATCGGAAAGCGACAATTCGATGCGGCCGGATTCCAAATTCTCAATGGTAAGCAAGTCATCAACCAGCCCGAGCATGCGGTCGACGTTGGCGCGCGCTGAATTGAGCTGCCGTCCGCCCAGGTCGGATATGTCTTTTGATACCTGTCCGTACAAAGCGCGCAAAGTTCCCTGGACGAGAATCAGCGGCTCTCTCAAATCTCGCGCCACCATGCGCATGATTGTGGTGCGTTGTTTCCAGACCTTGTCCAATTGTTCGGCAACGTCATGCAAGACAAAGTCGAGATATGAAATCTCGTCGGTGCCGGGCACTTGCGGCTTGAGGGGTTCTCTTTTCGGCAGCCTGGTTGAGTTGTAGGTCAATGATTGCATCCGGCTGGAAATATCTCTGCTGAAAAGAAAGACCAAAATCAAAGAGAGAAAAAAACTGCCAATCAATCCGCCCGAGACGATGCTCTCAACCCGCTGGTGCTGCTGGGCTTGCGCCTGCCGCGCGGATTTCAGGCGTGCTTGCTCGGCTTCCGACAGTTTTAGAAATTCCTCTTGTCTGTGGATCGCGAATTTCCAGAATGGCATCACACTGTTGTACAGTTCCATTTCGTCTTGCGTGTCACCTTGCGACATGTAAGGACGCATGCCGACGAAGCGTTTGAATTCGGCTTCGCCAAGCGTTTTCAATCTGTCCAGCAATTTGCGCATTTCATCATCGCCTTTGACCAGCGAGTAAAGATTTTCGAATTGCCGCTCGGCCATATTTCGATAGTAGAGGCCTTGATTGTGATCTTGGGTCTTTCCATACAGAAGATAGTTGCCCATGAATCCATACGACACCACGCCCATGCTCATCATGCGGTTTATGTACGTGGCTATTTCGGTTTGCTTATGCTCGTTAATCAGGGCGATTTCCTGCTCGTTGATCACTCCGCTGATCATGGTCAGAAGCATCGTAGCCAGCGTAAGCGGCACAATTACAAGCATTGTTGCTTTCCTGAAAATTCCAGGACGAAATCGTTTTTCTTGCGCGACTCTCTCGGCTGATTGCCCGCTCAATTCAAGTTTCATCAATTGAGTCAGTTCGTGTATACCAGCATGACTGTCCTTGTCGAATGATTCCACTCCTACGGCAGTGACTTCGGTGACATTGGCTGCCAGTTTTTCCAGAGTCAAAAGATCATTGACCAGCGCAATCAGGCGCTCTACATTGTCGATGCCTTGAGTAAGTAACGGCTTTGCCTCCGGGTCCATTTTTTCGCCGTCGGATTTGTCCAATACTGCAAGAGACAGGCTGACTGCGGAGAGCGGAGAGCGCATGTCGTGCGCCACCATTTCCATCAAATGCTTTCTGAATTGCGCTGCCTTATTGAGCTGGTCGGACGCTTTGTGCATGATATGGTCGAGATATGCGAATTCGTCGTCGCCCAGGATTTCCTTTTCCAGAGGCACTCTTTTCGGCAGCTTGACGGCATTTTCAATGAGGATGGACATGCGCTCGGCGATCTCTTTATTGAATGCGAAAAGCAATAAGATCCCCACTGCGAAGTTGGCAATCATGCCCCATAGAACAGTACGCCTTGTGTTTTCCCTCAGGGTGCGCTCTTTTTCAATCGACTTGGTCAGGCGATCCTGCTCGGTTTGAGAAATTGCGTAGAAGCGTTTGTAATTCTCATATGCGGTAGAAACCAAACTGCGACCGCTGCGCAACTGGCGAAAAGGTTCCTCCGCAGATTCTCCCGGTATCCACGGGCGCAGCCACTTGAGCTTTTCCATCTCCGGCACGGCTAATTCGTACACTTCGCGCGCAGCGCGCTTTTTCTCTTCGTCATTTCCAGCCAGAGCCAGCAAGACCTTGAATTCGCTGAGGGCAATCTGCACGAAATGCTCGCCCTTTTCCCGTGACTTGTCATCGCGAGAAATCAGATATCGGCAGTAATAGCCATATCCGACCGTTCCTGCCGCAATCAGTCGATTGGCGTGAATCGTCTGCTCCAGGCTGCTGCGCTGTTCGACAAGCGCCAGTTCAGCTTGTTGGCTCATCCAGCCGACCAGGAGCAACAAAAACGTTTCAAGGACAAGCGGCACAAGAACCAGCAATATCCCCTTGGTAAATATCCGCCTCTTAAATTTGACGTTTGGGGTCGCTAAATTGGTTTCCGCCATATTTGAATTTAGCTCTCTGGCCTTCGTGTAAGATATTACTTCAAGCGACAAGGTTTGCTTGTCCAGTTGCTGGAAGATAGATGGCGAAAATACTCATCGTAGAAGATGATAGCGAACTTGCAAAGAGTATTGCCGATTGGCTTACTCTGGAGAATCACACCGTTGAGCATGCCGAAACCGGTGAAGACGGCCTGCAGCTGGTAAAGGGCTATCAATACGACCTTTTGATCCTCGATTGGCAACTGCCGGGTATATCCGGGGTTGACGTTTGCAAGCAGTACCGGCGAAACGGCGGCGAGATGCCTGTTCTTTTTCTCACCGGCAAATCAGGCGCTGATGCCATCGAGACCGGTCTGGATGCAGGCGCCGATGATTATCTTGTAAAACCTTTTCAGGTCCGAGAGCTTTCCGCGCGCATTCGGTCACTGATGCGCCGCCCCAAAGGCCTGTTGCCCACCAAGTTGAGTGTGGATTACCTCTCTGTCGAACTCGAGACCCGCACGGCAATTGTCAACAACGACCGGGTCGTCCTTTCACCCAAGGAATTCGCCCTTTTGGAGTTTTTGTTTCGCCACCCCAATCGTTGCTACGGCGCCAAAGCATTATTGGAAGCAATCTGGCCGTCCGAGACCGAGAGCTCTGAGGACACCGTGCGCACAATCATGAAAAACCTGCGCAGAAAGATCACCCCGGCTGGTTCTGAGTGCGTGATAAAGACTGTTCAGGGCTCAGGATATATTATCGAGCAGACCGTCACGTCCGAGTCCTGAAACCAGGCAGCGCTGGCAATCTGAGCGGCGACGCCAGGCGTTGACCCTTTGTTATGCCAGTGCCAAGATCATTCACGTTTAATTCACGTGACGGCACTTACTATCATGTCATCGAGGACGTCAAAGCGACATCATTGACGGCTTCGATAATAAAGGCGAGAGCAGGTTCACCATCCTCCTGCCCGCGTCCCAGAAACCAATCGGAAAGCATGTTGTGGTCTGCCCCACATCATCGCTATGGGCGCGCGTAAACGAAACTCACGCATCGCTTTACGCGCCTCGATTGGTCCCGCTTCCCACACTACAACATAATAAGAATCGCCTTGCCGGCAAACAATTTTGTGCAAGGGGGGAGAGGGGCTTTTACGAGCCTCTCTCTCGGGCATTTCGGCATATTTTTCTCGAGACGCAATTAAGTTGCTGGTTTGGAAAGCCGGCTGCAGACCTAGTACACGCGCACCGGTTTGCCGGTCACTTTTTGGGCTTCGAATTTCGGTTTTTCGGGATTTCTTCCAAACGTTACTCCGAGCGTTTCGAACAAAGCAACGTCAGCCGGGTCAACCAGTCTTTGAACAATTGCTTCTTTGACGTCCATGTATTCCAGCTTGCCTGCACGATAGCTGACAACAGTGACGCCGTTTATTCCCTGTGAAACCAATTCTACTGCGGCTGCTCCTACTTCCAGCCCGAAGTTCGAATCGAGGGCGGACGACGAACCGCAGCGCACCATGTGGCTGGGGCGAATTTCGCGAACTTCGGGAATCTCATAGACTCCTTCGACGAATTGACCCGTACGCTTCATGAATTCTTTGATTTCCGGGTCGGCTTTGATGCGATCTTCAATCTGTTTTACGACATAGCGTCCGGCGCCGATTAGTTTTCTGTGACCGAAAGAATCGGGCTCCGAGCTCATGTCGACAAGTTCGTTGCCGGCTGCGTCTCGCAGTCCTTCGGCGACAACGACGACACAAGTGCCTGCATTGACGTCGCTTTCTTCAATTCGTTTGATAAATTTGGCTTTCAATTGTTTGTACAAAACATCAAAATCGACTGGGATTTCGGGAATTAAAACTGCGTCGCAGTCGGCAGCTACGCCGCCACGAAAGGCGGTATGTCCGGCGTAACGCCCGAACACTTCCATAACTATGATGCGATTGTGAGTGCGCCCGGTTGTTTTTAAATCCCGCACTGCTTCAGCGATGCGATTGATTGTGGAGTCGCCGCCCACACTGTACGGCATCAAATCGAGATCCATTGTCTTGGGGGCGTGCACGCAGGGAATGCCTTGCGCAGCCAGATCCGCCACGACCGAGCCAGTGTCGTCACCGCCTGCGATGACCAGTGCGTCCAGTTGAAATTTCTTCAGACCGTCTTTGATGCGGTCGTACTTTTTGTCGTCTTTGATTTTGGAAACTTTGACGCGCGAATTGCCTGCTTCACTGCCGGCGGTTATGACGTCGATTTGCTCGACGCGCTCGACGGTCAGCTTGGCAAGAGATTTGAAATCGACGAGATTGTAAAGTCCGGCGTAGCCGTTCGGCACTATGTAAGCGGTCATGCCCTTGGAAAGGGCGGTGAGCGCCGCTCCCTTGATAACGCCGTTCAGGCCGCCGCAGTCGCCGCCCGATGTGATGATGCCAATATTTTTCACGCTGCCTCCAATTACTCTCAATGCATTCGTGGTCCGAGCCGAACCCAGGGTCCATATTTTTGACGAGACTTTTGAACCGGCAAAAGGACTGAAATTTTAGTCCATGGGAGGTCTTGACCTCTGCGACTGTAAACAGCAGCTGAGAAACGCGCCCATCGGTCAGTTGAAAAACTGTTGACGATCGCGCATCGCCTTTGCTTGATTACATTACAGTCGAAAATGAACTCAGTATCCTCAGAGTATCGATGAAAAAGATCGCCTTTAGATTTGGGAAACACATTGCCATCCTGGGTTTGGTTGTCACTCTTGGATTGGCGGCGTTGGCAGTCATCTGGGCTTGTATTTACCGCTTGCCGCACAGCCCGCCCATTCTGGTCGATCTGCGCTCGGACAAAACCGGCGGAAATTCCGGCAACGACCGCTGTCTCATGATTTGCGCCGGACTGGCCAACAACCCGCACGGCTATCCCGGTCACTGTTACATTGTTTGGGACCGCTCCAAGCCCGAAAGGCTTGAATACGCGGATTCGGATGGTTTTGTACCCGGGCGTCCGGCTGATTTGCTCCCCTCTCTTTACTCGGACATAAGTGGAGTCATGGCGGATCATGCGCTGATCGGCAACATGCGCAATTTCGATTATTTGGCTGTGCGGCTCGATCGCAAGCCGTATGAGAAGGCACGCTCGATTAGAGCACGCTTCGTTGCCGATGCTACGTTTCACACGGGCGTTCGCGATTGTGTCGCATATGTCGACGAAATTGCCGAAGCGGCCGGACTGAAAAGACCGCCGCGCCGCTTTGTGTATCCGCTCGATTACATGGCTCGGCTCAAGAAACTGAATTACCCTGTGTTTGAAAGTGCCGTAAGCGTTTTGAAAGAATAGCTGGGACTAAGGTTAAACCCGCGCCAATAGGCTATGGTTTCGATTTACATTAGACGCGCGTGACTGTGCGCGCCGGAATCAGAGGCATTTATTTTGGCTACAAGAAAGTCAGTTAGATCGTTGTTGCTTGCTATTTCTCTTTCAGGAGCCATTTGTCCTGCAGCACTGGCAGACGATGCTGCCGGTGCCACAGCAAATCCGCCCGATGCCAAGCCCGGCGAAGTGATTGTCGCTCCAGTCAAAGCAGATGACGCTAGCGACGCCAAAGCAAATCCGCCCGATACCACGCCCGGCGAAGTGTTTGTCGATCCGGTCAAAGCAGATGACGCTGCCGGTAAGGATTGTAAGCCGGCTTCCGGCAAGAAGAGGGAATTGGTCACGCCGGAGACTGTTCCAGTTTCGAAAGTACCTGATGCAATAGGCATCATACCGACAAGCCGCGCAGAGTCATGCGACAGAGAGCAATGGAAAAAGAAGTCCATGCCTGCCCGACCGAAGATCGGCCTGGCCCTGGGTGGTGGCGGCGCTCGCGGCGCAGCGCACGTGGCTGTAATTCGCGCGCTCGAGAAGGAAGGCATCAAATTTAACTATATTTCCGGCACCAGTATTGGTGCGGTGGTCGGTGGCTTGTACGACGCCGGTGTTTCACTGGATGATCTGGAAGACGAGTTCGAAAACGGCAAACTGATGCGAAGTTTCATGACCGTGTCACTGGCGGTAAGAATTGCCGTCTCACCGGTTTTGCTCATGCCGAGATTGTTTGGCTCAAAAGAATTTGACGGACTCTATCGCGGCAATAAGTTTCGCAAGTATTTGGTAAAAGGACTTTCTTGCCACGACATGAATATAGAAGATTTGAAAATCCCCTTTGCTGCCGTTTCGCTTAATCTCCTGGACGGACTGCCCTACATGATTCGCAAAGGCAATCTTGGTTTTGCGATGCAGGCAAGTTCTGCTGTTCCGGGCTTGAGAAAGCCAGTAGAGATTGGCGATATGCTTTTTTGCGATGGCGGGACTCTGTGCAATTTGCCGGTCAAGCAGGTTCGAGAAATGGGCGCTGATTTTGTCATCGCTGTAAACATAGATCAGCCGTTTAAAACTGAAGGCAAAGAAAAATTTCACAAGATTGGCAGTGTGACCCAACGCATGCTCAACTGGGATTTGTGGGATATGGACAAACCACAAGCAGAGCTGGCTGATATCACCATTCATCCGGACACCGGCAATGTAAGCTTGATCTCAACGAAGAAATCCGATGCTCGCTTATGTGTCGAAGCAGGCGAAAAGGCCGCTCGGGAAGCGATGCCGCTCCTGCGTGAAAAGCTGAGAAATTACGGAATAGCCACTGGTCCTCAAAAGAGCGAATAGATGCAGGCGGGTCAAAACAAAGCAAAACGGGCGAGGTCTTCACCATCGCCCGTAAATCTTCTTTGTCGATTTCGCTTATGCAAACCAGCTGTTGGAGACTTCCTGGTTGACCGGAGCCTTAGCCAAGCCGCGGTTGCTCAAGATGCCCGCAAGACCGGAATTGGTTTGTTTTGGCTGTTGCGGTTGTGCTTGTACTTGCATTTGCGCTGCAGCTTGAGCATGAACAACAGGAGCTGCCATCTTTGTGAAGTCAACCACAGTGATCACTTCTTCTTGCACTGGCTGGCTGCTTATGAACGACTGGATCGGACCGGTGTAATTGGGTGAAGTCTGGCGTTGTGCTTCTTGCTCGGCGAATACTCTGGGCATATGAGCGGCATAAACTTGAGCCAATTCTTGGGCAAATGTAAGTGGCTGTGCTTGATTCTGGATTGGTTGAACTTGTTGCATTTGTTGAGCAGATTGAACTGGTGCGCAGTAGAGTTGCCTTTGCGGTGCTTGCGGCACGAACAGATTGGCGTTGGCGACTACCGACGGTGCGAAATCGTTATTTTCGCTGACTACATCTGCCATCTTATCGAGCAATGAGTTGCAGGTTTGCGCTTCCAGAGGAATGTCGGATACCGACATGGTGGCGTCGAATGACTTGCCGCGATCTGCTTCAACCAGGGGAGGAGGCGTGAATGAGAACCGTTCTTCTTCAACCTTAACGGTGCTCGGGGGGGCTACGTTTTTCATTTCTGATTCCTCTGCTTCAATAATTTCGGTTGGGGTTTGGTTGAGATTGGCTGGTTGTTGAATCGCTGCTTTTTGAGGAGTTTCGAATTTGACTGCGGCTTGCACTGCTTCTATGTCAGTCTCGCATTCAATTGTTTCAACAAAGTCATCCGATGGTTTTTGTCTCTTTTCGACGGTTCTAACAGCCGAGTCGGGATCGACGATTTTTGCGAAAGTCGGATAGGCGAAGATTGCCTGGATGGCGTTGCCGATGACGCTGCCGATCGTGTTTCGTGCGCTAGCGACTGGTCCGCCAGCCATAGGGATTGGGTTTTCCCATGTTTTGGAAATGGGGTTGAAGCGCGCACCTTCGTAGTTTGTAGTGATAACAAAGGGATCGAGATCGTTGTCTGTCAGCATGCGACCGGCCGCATCATGCAGAGGCGGAAGTGGGTGCTCCACCGCGCCGTCAAAAAGGTCAAGCGGTTTGGAGTTGACGGTCAGGAATTGCGGAACCAGTGACGGCAATTTCTTTCCATCCGGTCCAAGGCTGGCATCTGCAACTACGACTGGTTTAGGAATAAGCGATCTGGCGGCGAGAGCAGTGGCTGGTGCGGGAGCTTCTGCCGGAGCTGGAGCTGGTGCTGGTGCAGCGGCTGGTGTACCGGTGTTTTGGCTGCCGCTCTTCTTGCCGCCCTTGCCACCTTTTCCGCCACTGCCGCCACCTTTGGCTGCTTTCTGGGCTGCTTTGGCGCCCAATTTTTCAGCCTCGCTTGCAGCGCCGCGCATCAGTCCTGCAAAATCGAAGGCATATTTGACTGCTGCTGTAGCGAGGAAATTGCAAGCGCTGACTATGTAGAGACCAGTGGAAGCTTCGCTCTTAGAAAGGGCGATGATCAAAATAACTACGTTCCAGAAGAAGGACCAGAATGCCAGGGTGACTACACCTTCAACCCATGCAGGAAATGCATCTTTGAAGAGCTTCATCGGCCACGTCCAGAGTGCTGCCATGATCGGTCCGACACAGTAGAGATAGTACATGAATGCCATTTGAAAGGCGGTCAGAATCGACCAGGCAGTGTTGATGCCGGCGTTGCTCATGTTCATCGCCATGCGCATACCGATCGAACCTTGATCCAGGCAATAGTCATCGCGATTGGCAGGAACTTCGTTGATTCCGAGACAAGGATCAACCAGTTTGCCCCAGATCATGCCTTCGGCTTTGGCGAAAGGCTCATTGCCGCGGGGCGACTTATCTTGTTTGGGAAGGTTTGCAATACTACCTTCGTTTTCTGCCAGGTAGCGAACACCAAAAGCACGGATTTCAGCGCACATAGCATCTTGGTACATGTCGGTGCCTTGAAGGCGCTTGTACTCGGAAGCGATTGTGTACTGGAGGCTGTTGCCGAGGTCGATGGAGTAATTGACGACGAGGTAAGTGCTGGGGACGAGGAAGACACCGATGATTGCGCGTTGGATGCCTTCCAGGGGGCTGGCTTGTCCAGCCATTACCGGGTTGCTCTGCGCGATGATTGCTCTTACTTGTGTGAGAACTGCGCCGGGAAGGATGAGCAGGATTGCCATCGGAATGAAGAAACCATCGCGCAGTCTATTCCAGCGGTTGCCACCTTGGGTGGTGAAATTCTTCATCACGCGTTGGCAATAGTCGATTGCTTGAATAGCTTGCTCGCGAGCGATGTCGCCAGCATTGTTACCGGCTTGGTTGGCTTGCGCTTGTTGAGTGGCTTGTGCCTGCTTGGTAGCATTACTCGGCTTCTTTGCCTTGGCTACATGCCATTCCGGTTTGGTCCGCATGACCTTCGCTTGCTGCGGGTTGTCCAACTCTCCCGGAACTTGAGCGTACGCCTTGGCTTCAGCTTCCAACTCTCGCTCTTTTTCTCTTTGCAGATGGTTGCGTTGTTGTCTCCAGAGTGGATCGCCTTTCGCATTGGCATCAACGCAAAAAGCAGTCGCTGTGGAAAGCGCTGCCAGCAAAGCAAACATGACTAACGTGGCTGTTTTGTTAGCAGTTTTCACCGAAGAAGCGCGGCGTGTCATCTAGTAAGTGCCTGGGGTGTAGGGGGCTACGTCTAGATATTAAAGAGAGGAGCGTGAAATACACGTGAACGTCGAAAAATACGAGCCTGCGAGCGTTTCAATTGTTTTGTGACAAGAATGTTCACGCTCGTGTTCACCCTCAAATTCACTCTGTTTCGCAAAAGAATTAATCTATTTTGTTTCCAAATCAAATCCAACAACGCGAAAAAAGCCGACTGCCATAGAGGTCAATCGTCGGCTTTTTGCATTTTTTGTTGTATTTCTCGCGGATTAAATTTCGCCGTGCGATGTTTACCCTACTTGCTGTCCCCCGCTTTGTCAGCCAGTTCGGCAGCTTTCTGACCGGCAGCTTTGACGAGTCCGCCGAAATCGAATGCGTATTTGACCGATGCCGTGGCCAGGAAGTTGATGGCGGTGATCATGAAGATACCGGTGTCATCTGTGCCTTTAAAGCACGCCAGCAAGAGGATTGTGGTGCTCCAGAACAGGCTCCAGAAGCACAGTGTGATCACACCTTCCACCCAACTGCCGAATGCGTCGCGAAGGAATTTCATTGGCCACACCCAGAGTGCTGCCATGACTGGTCCTACGAAGAACAGGTAATAGAAAAACGCCATCTGGAATGCGCAGAGAATTGACCAACCAGTGCACATCGCAGCATTGGTGGTGGTCAGAAGCGAGCGTACAGCCGTATTGGAGGACTCTATACTGGCGTCATCTCTATTGGCAGGCACCAAATTGAGGCCTGAACAAGGGTCTTCCAATTTGCCCCAAATTCGAGCTTCAGCTTTCGAAAAGATTCCCTGAGGATTTTTCGGCGTGAAGTCCCATGGAGGCGTGTTTAACGAGCTGTCGTTTTCTGCCAGGTAGCGCACACCAAAGGCGCGAATTTCTGCGCACATGGCGTCTTCATACATGTCTGATCCAAACAGCTGCTTGTACTCATCAGCAATCGTATATTGAATGCTGTTGCCCAGGTCGATTGCATAATTGCAGATCAAATAACTTCCCGGAATGAGGAAGACTGAAATCATGCCGCGATTAATGCCTTCAATAGGGCTGACCTGACCGACGATAGGGGAACCTTGCGAGATGATTGCACGGACCTGACAAACTACTGCGCCGGGCAAAAGGAGGAGAATGGCCATCGGTACAAAGACCTGATCGCGGAATCTATTCCATTTATTACCGCCCTGGGCAGTGAAGTTCTTCATGAAGCGCGAACAGTAATCGATGGCTTGGACAGCTTGCTCTCTGGCAATGTCGGCAGCCGAGTTACCCGCTTGGTTCGCTTGAGCTTGTCCGGAAGCTTTTGCTGA
>JBGAVL010000190.1:0-12064 GCA_044228145.1 Obscuribacteraceae bacterium (SeqCode) | reverse complement strand
GTTGGTAGACCGTAACGGTATAGTCAACTCCCTCGGCATTGCCTTTCCAGGTTGTACTGGATTTGTCCGGGCTGTCTTTGACGGTAAATTTTTGCGGAAATTTAAATGAGATTCGATAATCTGGACGCACGACCGACGCCCAGGCGTAAGTCGACTTTGGCTTGGCAGCAGCGGTCGTAACGGTCGTGGTGGTTGTTGTCGCAGTTGTTTCGTTTTCTGGCTTTGGCGTTTCAGTTACCGGTGGTTGGTCACTGGCATTGAAACTCTTTATAAGACCTCTGAACTTTTCTTTGAACTCTGAGTTGATGTCTTCAGGAAAGATCACCTTGGCGAGCAGATGTGAGTTCTGTCTTTTCGAATACGGTGCCATGGTCAACACCATGTAAAAGCCATTGGGCTTTTCGGAAGGGATTTCATCTTTATCCGCCTCTGCATATTCCCCGGGTGACAATGTAACAGTGCCGACAATTCCACCGTCCATTGGGACCATGGCCGGGCGGTCAGGATAAAATCCGTTCTTCTTTTTTGACTTGTACTCGAAAGTGATTTCTCCGCGCCCTTTGTTTATCACTGCTTTGGGATAAAATTGCCGTACTAGCTTTTCAATAGTCCCGCATGGATCTTGCGACATCGCGGAGTTAGTCTCCACACCCTCTGCGCGGACGGGCTGAGACTGAACGATTGGAAAAACCGTTGAACAACCAATCAGAAAAGACATGAAAACCAGGTTTGACTTTTTTCTTGACAACACGGATCGCACTCCCTTTTCTTATCAATCATCACTTTCCTCGTAAGACGTTATCCTAAGCACAATCGGGAGAATATCAGACCTCCGCGTGGCTCAACTCCTGGCGCCAAGAACCTGTTTCTTGCAGCGCTGCTATCGTTGTTAATAGCAGTAACCCCTGAATTACGCCTGAAAAGTCTCGTTGAACATCTTTTGCTACATCAAGGTAAACGCTAAAGGACTGATCCTGGTTATCCTGCCATTGATGTTTGGACTTATATTCATCACTATACTGACGCAGCAGCTCAGTTCGACAGCTCGCGACCTTGAAAGGTTGAAGGAATCACAACAGGTTCTGCTCAAGCTCACTGACATGGTGAGCACGATCCTCCGGGATGGAATGCTTCTTGGAAACTTTCAGCAGGGTGACCCAAAGCAACGACTAAAATTGGTGAGACGAAGCGAGGAATTTTACTTGCGTCCCGGTTATTTCGGAGACGTAAAGCTCGATAGTTCCAGCGAATTCAAAGAACTGTTTGAAGACGCTGAGGCGACCAGGAAGATGCTTCTCAAAATGGTTATGGATTTGGAGCGCGGCGCCGTATACGGGCCGATGCATTCCTATACCAACAAAGATCGAGAACAAGTTGTCGTCGCTATGTTGACCTTCAACTCGTTCGTCGAAAGAATCAAATCCACCACCATCAAAGCGGGCGATGAAGAACCTGCCAAACTCAATCGCATATTTACTCAATTGATAATCTGTCTGCTTGTCGGGTTTGTCGCAAGTTGTGGCTTGTCGTTTTTTATCGCATACATTTTTACTTTTGACATTGTCAGACGGCTGGAAATCATTTCGACAAATGCTTACAGAATTGCAGCAGGTCAGGACTTGCCCGTGCCACTGGTAGGAACAGACGAGATCGCGGAGCTGGACCGGACCTTGCATAAGACAGGCAAGCAACTCAAGGATTTTCAAAGGAAAGAACTTGCCATTTTGAACAATGCTGCCGATGTTGTCACCTCTCTGGATAGACGATTGCGTTTTCTAGCTATTGGAGAGTCTGCCGGAAGAATTTGGGGATACGCACCAGATGATCTCATCGGCAAGTCAATAATGATGATTTTGTCTGGTGCAACCGCAGGTAGTGCACCCGATGCATTCGAGTCAATTGTGAAGTCCGGAACGGACACAGATGTTACAACGATAATAAAGTGCAAGGACGGAACGCTTAAAGACTTTCTCTGGACTGTCAACTGGTCAAGCGAGGCCCAGGAGTTTGTCTGCGTTGTACACGACATCACCGCTATCAAAACGATTGAAAAACTCAAACAAGCATTCTTTTCAATGGTCAGTCATGATCTGCGCACACCTTTGGCATCAATCAATGTCAACATTGCCAATCTTGCCTCCGGTGTTTGCGGACCAATACCGGAAGGCGGGGAGAAATTACTGGAAAGTGCCGCTTTTAATATGGAACGGTTGTCTGCTCTGGTCAATGATTTGCTGGAATTGGACAAACTAGACTCGGACAAGTTTACTCTCGACTTGGAATGTATCAGTCTTAGAGAAGTCTGTGAAACAAGTATCCAGGCTCTGGAAGCGATGGCGCACGCTGCCGGTGTCGCCCTAGTTTATGGAGGTGGAGATGCCGCAGTGATGGCTGATGAGAGACGTCTCGTGCAGGTCATCACTAATTTGATCTCCAATGCAATTAAGTTTTCCCCGCGAGGCGGCAAGGTGACTGCAGAGATACGGCGACATAATGAAAAATGCGAAGTGGCGGTCGCCGATCAAGGACCTGGAATTCCAGCCGATCAGAAAGAAAGTTTGTTTGATAAGTACAAACAAGGGGCTGCAACTTCAAACGTTGCATTGAAAGGCACCGGGCTTGGCCTGGCAATCGTTAAGTCCATAATCAAAGCACATGGCGGTGAGGTTGGGGTTGATAGCGAAATTGGTAACGGTTCGACATTCTGGGTTCGATTGACAGAGTTTACCGACTGATGGGAGGCAGCAATGAAACAAACTAAGCTTACTTCCCTCGGACTGATTTTGGTCGCCGTCCCAGTTGTGCTGCAACTTGTCTTTTTGTCCGGTATGTTGACGATGTTGTGGTCTGTACAGCAAGAATCATTGCGCGCCAGGGAGTCCAGAAATCGAATATCACGTATGAATGACTGCATGCTTAGCGTCATGGAGTTTTCTTTCATTTTGTTTTCAGCGCGGCAGAACGTTGATAAGGATTATGTCCTGAAGGAAGTTGAACAGATAGGAAAAGGTATTGTTGCTGTGATTGATGGAATTGGTGTTGATTCCGAGAGTGCCGAGCAAATTAAGAGACTCAAGGGGGCTCTGCGAGATCTTATGTCTCTTGCCGAGTGGATGTTGGAGGGAGTTCGCCGTGCTCGAACAGAAGAAGAGCGGCTCGCCGTAATACCCAGAATGGCAACTTTTGCAGGTAGCTTTACTGCAGAGCTCGCAACCCTTGTTGATATAGAGAAGAAAAAACATTCCCAGCTGTCCGGCGTTACTTCAGAGGATCGTGCCAGGGTAAGTGATTGGTTGATAATTTTTGTGGTAGTTAATTTCGTGTCTTCGCTGTTTATGGCTGTATTCTTTGCCTCACGCATAAATGCACCAATAAATCGTATTTCCAGCAATCTGAAGCTTCTCTCTGAAAACAAGCCGTTGTTGCCGGCTCTGAGTAGGGCAGATGAACTCGGTTCCCTCGACCGCCTTATTCACACGGTAGCAAGTGAAGTGAACACAGCTCATGTAAGGGAACGTGCCCTGATTGAAAAGGCAGCTGACCTGATTTGTTCTCTCGATGAAGCTGGAACCTTCCTGACGGTAAACCCTATGTCCACACGAATGCTGTCAGTTCAACCAGAGGATCTTGTATCCACAAAGCTCAATGAGCTTACAGTATTGGAAGACAGTTTTGCGGCCGACGAGTTGATCAGACGATCTATCAAGTCAAACGATTTTGAAACCGCCGAACTGACCCTTCGCAGGGCAGACTCAACAACTATTGAAACCAGATGGTCGTGCCTTTGGTCGGACCAGGAGGGAAGTCTGTTCTGCGTCGCGCACGATGTTACAAAGGAGAAGGAACTGGCAAGAGTAAAACAAGATTTCATGAATATGATCAGCCACGACTTGCGCAGTCCCCTTTCTTCAGTAATGTTTCGACTGTCAATGCTGGCAGAAGTAGCGAAGGATGAATTAACTCCATCGTTTAGAGAAGAAGCTGAGTCTGCTGTCAGAAGTGCGGAGAAGTTGGTTGGCTTCATTGACGACTTGCTGGACTTTCAAAAACTGAGCGCAGGACAGATGCCACTGGAATTGGAGTCGAACAATGTGCAGTCAACAATCAAAGAAGCTGTGGATCTGGTCGCGGCATTGGCAAAAGATCGCTCGATTGAGCTTAAGCATGAAAAAGTATCCAGCAATGTTTCTGGAGTGTATGATCGGCGCAAAGTAGTTCAAGTGCTCGTCAATTTGCTTTCCAACGCGATCAAGTTTTCACCTGCGCAATCTGTCGTACAAATCTATTTGGAGGAAAATTCTGATTCCGTGAAATTTTCAGTTCGCGATGAGGGACCAGGCGTGCCTGAAGAAATGAGAATTGCAATTTTTGAAGCGTTTCAGCAAACGGTATCTACACAACACCAGGGGACCGGTCTGGGTCTGGCCATCTGTAAAATGATTGTCGAAGCACATGGTGGCTCGATTGGAGTTGCAGCGCGCATGCCGATCGATTTAAGTTCTGATGTATCGGAAGAAATGACGGCGCAGGGTAGTCAGTTTTGGTTCACAATTCCCAAAACAACTCAGTCACGACTGGATGCTATATCCTGACTGTAAGTTGGTTTTGATCAAATCTGACTTGCCGATTTTTGCCAGTTTTTGCCTGAGTGTCCTCATGCAAGTGCGCACGGTATCATCCGAGCCTTCGCTATCGAGCGGCCAGACGCTGTCACGTATATAAGCCGTAGAAAAATCTCGATTTTGGTGTCTCAACAGAAATTCGAGCAAGGCAGCTTCCCGCGGACTCAATTTAACTGTTTGTGTGCCATCAGATACGATGCGTGTTTCAACCTCAAGCGTCACACCTTGCGCTTCCAATTTCGAGGTCACAAACAGCGCAGGACGGCGCAAGAGGCTGCCGAGACGCGCTGCCAATTCTCTTACTTCAAAAGGTTTGGTAAGGTAGTCGTCGGCACCAGAATTAAGTCCTTCGACTCTGTTTTCGATTTCCGACAGTCCTGTCAGCATTATTACAGGAGTCTTGCCGCCCTGTCTTCTAAACTGCTTACAAACATCGACGCCGCTCATGTCGCCGAGCTGCCAGTCCAGAATTATTACCTCGAAAGTGAAGTTTTCGAGCAACTGCAGCGCGTCGCGACCACAAAAAGCTGTTTCAACCACATAGCCCTTTTCGGTCAAGAACTTGGTGAGTCCACTAACTAATTCTTTATCGTCGTCAGCCAGTAAAAGTTTGGGCATGCAAAAATCATCGGGGCGGCGACAATATTATATAACAGGGTCATTGACCTTGAGGTAGGAGTTGGGCGCTCTGAAGCAGGTATACCCGTCTCCTACCACTCATTTGAAACTATGAGATGCTGGCTTTGCGATTTTTCCAACTATTGGCGCACAGCTAATACCGAAGTTGGCCTGCTTCTGAGCCAGTTGTCTCCCGAGTAACCGGCTGCGCTTCTGTCACTACGCTGCTGCTGTGTGTATTGACCGTTTTGTTCGAGTCCTCTCAACAAGACTTGTTCGCGACCACCATTTCCGTTGCGCGCAAATAGATGCACGTAATTGCGATCGCCTCCGGGAGTCACTTTGGACACTTGAATTCGGGCATTGATGTGGTCTCCGTTGCTGTCGACCAGGGTGATTCGGTTGACACCGAGTCTGGCTAGTTCAGCAACTGCAGCCAATCTCGCCTGAGGTGTTCCATTTGCCGCTTGCAG
Organism: Obscuribacteraceae bacterium (SeqCode); assembly: GCA_044228145.1. Lineage (GTDB taxonomy): Bacteria > Cyanobacteriota > Vampirovibrionia > Obscuribacterales > Obscuribacteraceae > QKMZ01. The sequence goes on along the minus strand of JBGAVL010000190.1, from coordinate 6,351 downwards.
AATGTCGATTTGTCGCTGAGCTGCCGGATTCGGATGCAATTCGGGAGGTCTTTGTGGCTCTCTTCTCGGGGGCGTTTCTCCCTGCGGTCTCTGTTCTCCTGGTCTAGTCGGCTGACCGGGGCGTTCTTGTGGGTTAACCTGCTGCTGGCGAGAGCGAAGAGCTGCTTCAAACCGGTTTCTGTCGACGCTGTACTCGCCAGTGCGGGGATCAACTGTGCCTCCCATCTCTCGCAGCAGTCCCCTCAATTCGCGGGCCGCAATGCCTGTTGTGAAGTTTGCGTTTCGTCCCTTTCCTATTTCTCTTCTTAATTCGGACTCTGAAACACTACCATCCCCATTGTGGTCGAGCCTGTTAAATTCACTCAGGATAAGGTTCGGCAAAATACCCTGCTCGCGCAACTGAGTCGTGGCTCTTTCGTAGTCGGCTGGTCCCTGCGGATTTCTGTTCTCGCGCATTGCGACGTTTACTTCTGAGAGCAGGTTTTCGTTGCTTGGTCTGGGGTTACCCCCATCTCTGATTGGATGAAGACGCTCTAGGATTTCGTGTTGTCCTGACATAGTAAAAGCCTCATGTGTTAGGGAGAAACCGAGTTCAATCTAACGGCGGGAAAGTCGTTGCCGCTCAATGGACTCTTGATTGGGAGATTTCAAAAGTGCCCAAGACTCCGGTTGGAGTGTAAAAAAGTGAGTGTTGGGGGGGGCGGAACGGTGCAAATCTAACTCAACCGCCGTGCGAACAACGTGAGTGTTTTCGTACGGCGGCAGTGCAGGTTGGAAGTGATATTCTCTTACTTCTTGCGTCGGTAGTGAGCAGTCATGAACTGCGTCCACTGTCCATCTTCACCTTGTACTTGCGATTTTAGAATGCGGTGGTCTTCACTTACTATTTCATGGATGTCTTGATAATTGGCTTCTTTGCCCTCTTTGACAAAATCCGGGCCGATTGTGTCGAGCGGCAAAACCTTCATCGCCGAATCAAGTTCTCCTTCGTATACCCACATGTTGGACATCATAGAGCCGACCCATGTGCCAACGAACTTATTCTTCCTGGGGTCAAAACCCAGTGTCATCATTGTTTGACCGACGTCACCCTCAGGCGATGTCATTTCTCCCTCGGCTACTATCCAGAGATCGCCTAATGTACGAACTGTTTCCTTGCCTTGTGACTTTTGGGGCGGCAGATCCGGCCCCATCATGCATTCCGCTTCGATGGTCCAGTCACCAACCATTTTCTTGAGCCATTCATGTTCCTTCTGCGGCTCGGCTTTCATGCACGGTTTCTTTTCTGTTTCGGTTGTCATAGGTGATACCTCGGTGAGAAGAGTGACCGCTATGAAACTGCGGTGTATAAGGGTGTATTCTATCCTGGCTACATTTCATGAGTTTTTCTTCGCCTGCACACAGCCTACAGGCGTCACAGAAATTTACCTGTTGGAGTTGGTGATTCATGTACTATTGTCTTCTACCCTGATTCATTCGATTCGCTAATATGCTCACAGAAAATGACGATCAAAGTGACTTTGTAATTCAACTCGATCAATTCCTCAAGCTAGAGGGCATCACGCAATCCGGTGGTGAGGCGAAGCATGTAATTCAGTCTGGCGAAGTGAAAGTGAATGGTGAAACTGATACGCGACGAAAGCGCAAGTTGAGAGCGGGCGATGTCGTGGAAGTTTTTGGAAACAGCTACACGGTGACCGAACGACGTCAGTGATCAACTGCATTGCGCCGTGTGTGCTGCTCAATCTGTTATTTGTTTGCGGCTTCGGGGGTTGCCTTTGTCCGTGCTAGATGTCATAACTATGGGAAAGTGGGTAGACAGCCTGTGTTCTGAATAAGTTGATTGTGAAGCGAATTTCCAAACTTGGTTTTGTTATGGGCGCGTCTCTTTTGGTTGCGGCTTGTTCCGGCGAGGCCGAAAAACAGCAGAGTACCATTGCACAGTCGTCTTCTCCTGCCAGTTCTGTAGGTGAGAAACAAGGACATTTGCGAAGTTTGCTCGAATTTCCAGCCAAAACACTTCGCCAAAGTTTGCTCGAGTATCAACCCAAACAATTTGTGGGATATCCGCCGACTGCTAGAGCATATTTCGCCGCCGCCGATGCAGCCTTGAATGCTCGTGACTATGGTAGTGCCGAAGTTTTACTTGATGAAGTGATTCGCCGCGAGCCTGCCAACGGCTACGCATACCATTTGAGAGGCAGAGCGCGTTGCAACGCATTTAGTCAAAAAGATCAAGAAGCTCTAGCTGATTTGAAAAAGGCGATTAGCCTCGGAGTTGTGAATTCGAGCATCTACGAATTCCAGGCACGAATTTATGACGGCGCAAAACAAAGAGAGCAGGCTATAGAAGCTCTGACCAAAGCGATAAAACTCAATCCGAGCGACCAAAAATTCTATCGGTGGCGTGCTTCTCTATATTTCGACTCCGGCAAAAAGAAGCAAGCAAAGGCTGATTACGACAAAGCAATTTCACTCGATCCAAAAGGACCTTATCTCCGTCTTCTTCGCGCTCAGTTGCTCGAGTCAATGGCCCGGTACGATGAGGCGTTGGCGGACTATGCAAAAGCTGCTGAGTATGACAGTGGTAGGGACAGGGTCTTGAAGCGCGGCGCCGCCTTAAAAGCTTGGTCTGTACTGCTCATGAAACTGGGCCGGTATGAGGAAGCAATCACAGTAGTGAACAAAGGAATCGCCATGGATAAGTCCGATGACGAGCTGATTAAGCTGAGAGGCGATAATTACGCAGCGCTGAAGAAATATGATGCGGCTATAAAAGACTACTCGAGAGCTATTGAGCTTGGACCTTCAATTTCAGGAGCGGTATTCGTTGCGCGAGGTCGAGCCTATCATGCTATAGGCCGTGATGATTTGGCTCAAAAGGATAGTCTTGAAGCAAAAAAACTCAGCGATGCACCAGCCGAAAAGCAGGTTTACGAAATTAAGAAGGAAGATATTCGCTAGTCAAGTAGTTGATTCAGTTTGGTTTCAGCTGAAAAGGTGCTCAGTTTTGCTGTACTTCCACTGCTTGTGGAGTTCTTGGCAACTTGTCGGCGCAGGCAAAAGGCAGGGTATGGCTCGAAAAACGAGTGATCAAGTAGCTGAAAGTTTACCAATTACAAGAGCCTATAAAGGCATTCATACTCTTTGATCCATTCTGAAGACTGTTTATGAACAGTATCTTTGAGTTATTGCTCCACCACGCCTCGCAAACGCCGGACGAACCGGCCATTTTGTCGTCAGGGTATCCTGCGCTGACATACCGGATGCTGGCCGAACACGTCAATTCCACAATCCGAGACCTCCGAAGTGAGGGAATCGAACGAAATGATCGAGTTGCGGTAGTGTTGCCGGATGGCGTAGCAGGCACGGCTGCTTATCTTTCCGTTATGAGCGCGGCTACGTGCGCGCCATTGAATCGAAGCTACACTGCCTACGAATTTGAGGTATTCCTTGCTGCATTAGGCGCCCGAGCCGTGCTCCTGGACAAGTCCGATATCTCGCCGATTCGTGGTGTCGCCACGTCGATGGGGCTGAAGATTCTGGAACTGCAAACTTCGGCTAATTCACCTGTAGGCATGCTTAATGTTGGCGGTAAGACTCAATGCTCAGGTGAATTTGAAACTTCTGTTAGTCCTGGCGACCCTGCTCTTTTGCTTTTCACTTCGGGCACGTCTCAACGGCCGAAGCTTGTCTCACTTTCTCACGCAAACATTACGGCGTCAGCGTTGAGCATTGTTTCGGCACTAAATCTGACAGGTGACGATCGCTGCCAGTTTGCGATGCCGCTCCATCACATTCATGGGTTAAGTACGTTGTTTGCGACGATTGCCTCAGGCGGATGCTTTATCTCAATGCCCGGCTTTTCACCTGACCGGTTTCTTACTTCTCTGAGCGAGTATCGTCCGACCTGGTATTCCGCATCTCCGACTATGCACCGGGCAATTCTGGAGCAAGTGCATTTGCTTAATTGCGATCCGCACCATTGCGGATTGCGCTTCATTCGCTCGGCATCGGCAGCAATGCCTGCGCAATTGATTGTTGAGATTGAAAAAACATTCGCTGTGCCACTCATAGAAGCGTACGGCATGACCGAAGCGGCGCCGCAAATTGCTACAAATCGTCTACCCCCATTTCAGAGGAAGTCCGGCTCGGTCGGAACGGCGGCTGGACCGGAAGTGAGAATCATGGATGCGCATGGCAATTTTCTTTTGCCCGGAACTACTGGAGAGGTAGTCATTCGCGGCGACAATGTCACAGTTGGCTACGAGAGTGATGCAGAAGCCAATCAAGCAACTATTACTCGGGGCTGGTTGCGAACCGGCGATCTGGGATATCTAGATGCGGACGATTATTTATTCATAACCGGACGTCTCAAAGAAATTATCAACCGAGGCGGCGAAAAGATATCTCCGCAATTCATCGAAGGTGTTCTTTTGGAGCATCCTGCAGTTGAGCAGGCTGCGGTAGTTGCGGTTGCACATGCGGTATTAGGTGAGGATGTGGCTGCGGCAGTGGTGCTTCGACCCTATTTTCGCGAATCGCTTTTGCGGGCAGCCACTATATCTCAAAGAGAGAAGCAATTTATAGACGAGATTCGCGAGTATGCCGCCACCCGACTTGCTCATTTCGAGGTTCCTCAGCAAATCTGTATTGTCGATGAACTTCCTTCCGGTGCGACCGGCAAGGTTAATCGCAGTGTTTTGGTAAAGCGATTGGAAGCATCGAGTAACAGCACCGAGAAAACGCAAAGAGAAGTAGGAATTCAACCGCGCACATCAACCGAGTGTCGTATCACCCAATTGTTTGAGGATATTCTAAAAACACAGGCGGTCTGTATTGATGATAATTTCTTTGACCTGGGCGGCGATTCTCTTGCTGCAATGCAAGTGATTGCAAGGCTGGAAAGCATTTTTCAAGTAAGATTGCAGTTGACCACCTTGTTTGAGCGGCCGACAGCAGCTCAAATAGCGGAGCACATCGGCGAGCATCTTTGCGATCTGATCGCCGATGGAAAAGTGCGGATCGATCAGAATTCGTCTCCTTTGCTGGAGAAAGCTGTGCGGCAAGAATGCTCGCGATCCTTCTACCAACGTGTAGATGCTAGTGTTGCTCCGGCGTCCTTCACACAAGAGCAAGCTTTTTTCGCGGATCAGCTAGGGTCCGGAAGTGCATACAATATCTCAGCGCCTTTGTGGCTCTCAGGAGTACTGTGTGAGCGGACGCTGGCTCGAACTCTCAATGAAATCTGCCGCCGTCACGAGTCGCTTAGGACCACATTCCGGATCACTGCCGACGGTCTTCAACAAATCATTCATAAACCAGAAGAGCAATATTTGAATGCCATCGAAGTTGTCGATCTAAATGACTTCGCGGAAAACGTTCGGCGAGAAGAAGCATTGCGTCATGCGGCCTTGGAAGCGGCGACGTCGTTCGACCTGACCGTGGGACCGCTGCTGCGTATCAAGTTGATTCGAGTTGACCGAGAAGAGCACCTCCTCTCACTAGTGATGCATCACATCATCTCAGACGGCTGGTCTACTGGTGTTTTGTACAATGAAATTAAGGAGTTGTACAGTGCCTTTCTTCAAGACCAACTTTCTCCTTTGCCCGAAGTCTCCTGTCAGTTCGGCGATTTTGTAGCGTGGCAGCGCGGACGTGTTGGCGAGGGTCGCCTCAGTGAGCAGCTTGCTTTTTGGAAGAAGCAGCTTGCCAGTCTTTCACGCGCAAGCACGTTTCCCACAGACAGACCGAGGCAAAAAAGTTCCACGTATCGCGGGGCAATTTTTGAAACTTTATTAGCACCTTCTGTAGTGCAGCGCTTAGATTCTGTAGGACAGTCTTGCAAGTCGACATTGTTCATGACCCTTCTTGCTGCCTTCAAGACATTGCTCTTTCGCCACAGTGCGCACACCGATTGTGCCGTCGGCGTACCCATGGCCAACCGCACGCGCACTGAGTTTGAGCCTGTGATTGGTTTTTTTGCAAATACTCTCGTCTTGCGCACAGACATGGGTGGCGATCCAAGTTTCTTAGAACTGCTCGATCGTGTACGCGCTACTGTACTGGGGGCTGCTTCTAATCCAGAGATTCCCCTGGAGCGCATCGTCGAAGAATTGAATTTGGAAAGGCATGCCAGTGGCGCGGCGTTGTTTCAGGTGATGTTCGCTTATCAGAATTTGCATGCAAACCAGACGTCTTCATCAGCCAGTGCCGGGCTCGCCCCCGGCAAGTCGTTCGAACTCGTAAGTGGCTTGCTCGCCAGACCCTTGCGAATTGACAATGGCACATCCAAATTCGACTTGACGCTGTATCTCAGCGAAACAGATGAAGGAATGAAGGCGACCTGGC
>JBGAVL010000018.1:0-34113 GCA_044228145.1 Obscuribacteraceae bacterium (SeqCode) | reverse complement strand
CGCCTACGAGCGTCAATATCGTCGCCTTCGGTCCGAAGAGCCTTGAATGCAGCCGACCCAGGTCGCCTACATGAATAACGTCGATCTCGCTGAGCTGCTCTTCGTAAGTTTGCTCATAGAATGGATGATCTTTGCCATAAAGCGAGCGACGGACGGCGTTCCATGCCATCAACCTGGTATTGCTCATCGCTTCGGTCAGTCTGGCACGCCACTCTATTTTGGTTTTCGCCAATTCCTCGTCAAGAAAAAGAGGATTGCGCATAACATCAGCGAGAAGATCCGTGAATTGAGGGAGATCGGATGCCACCAGATGCGAACCAAAACTCATGCGGTAATTGTCGACGGAAAACTCCAGGCTGCCAGCAATTCCCATATTTTCAAGAATCTCGGCAATTTGAATCTTGCCGTAATTTTTCGATCCTTTGGTCATCAAGTCGGCAGTGAAATCAGGCAAAGCGCCCGGCTCTTTGTACGAGAAATACTTTCCGGCTTTGGTCGTCGATGTGATGCCAATCGATTCGGTGCCGGGATTTCGCAAGAGCAAAAGCGTCAGTCCGTTGGGCAGAATCTCTTTGACTACGCGGCTTTCGAAAGTCGCCGTCTTGGTCGTGGACTTGGCGGCCTTTACCTTTGCCACAGGCGGTCTGCTGTTTAAAAATTCAGTGACATTTATTTCTTCGCTCTTGCCGTGATCTTTTGCACTTTCGGCAGGCGGCATGTGATCACCGTCTTCATATTCGTCTTGAGAATCGGTAGAATCATCAGGCGAATCCGGTGCCTTCGGATAGAAATGACCGACGGTTCGGTTGGTCTTGACGAAATATTTCGCAGCCACTTTCATGATGTCTTCTTTGGTAACGGCATCGAATTTGTCGTCGTAATCCATCAACCAGTGCCAGTCTGCTTTCGATTCCGCTTCGCCAAGCATGAATGCCAGGCTGGACGGATCCGCCTTGGAAAGAATCGTGCCTTTGCGGTTGGCGCTGCGAGCACGTGCCAATTCGTCATCATTTACAGGCTCGCGGGCAATGCGCTCCAACTCTTCATAGATAGCTGTTTCAGCCTTTTCGATATCCACATCCGGGTTGAGCGTGGCTCCCAAAATGAAGAGGGCCGGATCCCTCAGATCATCATGACGGGCAAAAACTTCAGCGGCAATACTCGAATCGATCAGCTTCTTGTAGAGCCGGCTGGAGCGCTCATACGTGGAGCCGAGAATGTGTCTGATTACTGCCAGAGGATAGTTGTCGGCATGACTGGCCTCCGGCACGTGGTAGCCCATCCACACTTTCGGCAAGTCGCCAGCCCTGTGAATTTCAAAGCGGCGTTCTCCTTCTTGCGGCGGCTCGGTTGTATAGACATGCGGTATCGGGTGTGGTGACTTGGGAATTTTGCCGAAATACTTGTGCATATGCACGAGCGCTTTGGACGGCTCGAAATCACCGACTAAAATCACTGTAGCGTTATTGGGCCAGTAGAAAGTGTTGTAAAACTCCCTCAGTCGGTCCATATCCACGCCTTCTACATCGGAACGCCAGCCGATGGTCGGATGGTGATACGGATGCTCGCGGAAGGCTATTGCATATAGCTCTTTCTCGATTGCTTCTTCCGGATAATTCTCACCGCGCTCCATCTCGTTTCTGACCACGGACATTTCTGAATCGTGGTCTTCCTGTCTTAAGAGCAAATTGCGCATACGGTCGGCTTCCAGCTCGATGCACAATTCCAGATATTCGGAAGGCACGACTTCAAAATAGCTGGTCCTGTCAAACCAGGTAGTGGCGTTCCAATAGGCACCGATTTGAGTGAGCAGATCGTCTATGCCATTGCCCTTGTCAGTGTTGTGTTTCTTCGTTCCTTTGAAGAGCATGTGCTCCAGAAAGTGAGTGGACCCCGTGTAGCCGACCGCTTCATTGCGACTGCCGACCTTGTAAACAACCAGAAGCGTTATGACAGGCGACGTGTGGTTTTCCAGGAAGAGAACCTTCAAGCCGTTGTCGAGCGCATACTCAACCACGTTTTTCGACTCGGACACCTGACGAATGCCAAGCTCCTTGATCGTTTGCTCTACCTTGTCAACCGTGTCAAGAGTGTTCACCATTAATGAGCCTCAGCCTTTATATGTGTCGCCGGGAGATTTACATCAGAAGAATTACTAAAGATACAGCAAAAAGGGCTAAAAAGTGGCAGCGGACGGCAATTTGCACCTATTGTTCAAATAACTGCTAAAGTTTTTGTCGGCTGCAATAAAGAAAACGATGCAAGAGAGGCACGCGTGAACGTAGCGATAACCGGCGGCACAGGCTTTATAGGCTCACACCTGGCAAGAACCTTGGTTTCCAAAGGGCACTTTCCCCGGATTTTGGCGCGCGGGCTCAATCATCGCGATGAGTCGATCCGCAATCTGACCAATGCGCCTTACACCCCCGTGTCCTTATCGGACGACAAGAAGCTGTTCGGCGCCTTTCAGGGTTGCGACGTCGTATGTCATGTGGCCGGCATTTCTTACGAGCCTCATGCCGGAGATTTCTACAAAAACCACGTTGAATCTACAGTTCATGTCATCCATTCGGCACGCAAGGCGGGCGTCACAAAAATCGTCTATGTCAGCTGCCAGCGCGCCAGACCGAAGTGCTACAACAAATTTTACGAATCGAAGTGGGAAGCCGAACAGTTAATTCGTGCCAGCGAGCTCGATTACACCATCCTCAAACCGACCATCGTTTACGGAAGAGGCGATCGATTCCTCACTTCCATCAAACAACATCTGGACAACGGCTCGATGATCCCGACCGTCGGACTCATGGAAAAGAAAATCAATCCGGTAGCCATAGACGACATGATTGGCATCCTGGTGGCTGCCCTGTTGGAAGACCAACTTGAAAGGCAAACCGTAAACGTTCAGGGTCCGGAGCCAATCACATATTCAGAAGCGGCCAGAAGGACTGCAAAAGTGCTCAAGAAAAATTGCGTGATGGTACCGTCCTTGGTAATGGCGCAATTCTCTAAGGCTCAAGAACAAGAACGCTCCTCAAAGGAAGCAATTCTTACCCGCACATTAGTTCGTATGATAGCGGACGGAAATCAGGCACCAGTGGACCCGTGCGAGCAATTGCCCGGAAATTTACAACCCAAGAGTTTATTTAATGACGAGCAGATTATTAGAGCGCTGGGCTGAGTCTGGGTTACAATCATGCGGTTGCTAAGCGCCCATAATCTCAGATTCGGTTAATGAAAGTTCCTAACAAACTGATGCCCCTGGCACTGCTGGCCTCCACACTGTCTTGCCCCGCCTACGCAGACGAAGCAGCCTGGAATAAGTACACGATGGACGGTGCCAGAGCATACGAGTCCGGAAATTTCGGCGCGGCTCAGCGCAATTTCGAACAATCACTTGCCGAAGCGAAAAAATTTGGTGCCAACGACATTAGGCTGGCGACGTCCCTGACAAACCTCGGCGTTTTGTACAGTTTTCGCGGCCACAATGCAAAAGCTGGTCCACTTTTCGAACAGGCCGTGCGCATAAAACAAAAAGTACTCGGTGGAGACAATTACGACACAGTAGCCGCAGTCGCCAAACTGTGCCAGTTTCACCTCAAAAACAATCCGGCCAAAGCCGAGCCCATTTGCAATCGCGTGGTCGGTTATGTGGACACCAAGTTGAAAGAAAAACGCGAGATTGCGCTTAGTTTTGAAGCATTGAATAAATTCTACAGACGGCACAAAGAGCTGGAAGAAGCTGAGATCTTTGTGAAACAGGCAGAGAGTCAAACCACTAAAGCCACCACAGGCAGTTACCTGGAGCTGGCAGTTCTGGTTGATGGACTGGCAGGATCATGCAAAGACGTGAAAAAATTCCAGCCTGCCGAGCAATTGTATAAACGCGCGCTGGCACTGAGACACGGGGTATTGCCCAAAGATCATATGGCGATTGCCTCAAGCTTGGAGAATCTCGCCAAACTGTATTGCGAAGAAGGCAGATATCACATGGCCGAGCCTCTATATCGCCGCGCCATGGAAATAAGTAAGTCCACGCTCGGCGCCTCAAAGCCTGAGACTTTCGCAAAAATCGACGGATTGGGGCAGTGCCTTGTCGGCTTGAGTAAATTGACGGAAGCAAAATCGCTGTATCAAGAAGCACTTTCCAGTTTTGAAAGTGCTTATGGCAAGTCGAGCAAATATGTGATGGATTGCCAAGTGCAACTCGGACACATTTGCATCAAGCAAGGAAACGGCGGGCAAGCGGCACAATACTATGGCGACGCAGTAAAGATTTCAGAGAGATTAAATGGCCCCCGCCACGCGTCATTGTCTTCCCTTCTTGATTGCTATGCCGGGGCCCTGGCTCGAGCAAACAGACAATCGGAGGCAAAACGAGTCTCTTCTCGCGCCAGAGAAATTCGCGGCTAATTTGTAAGAAAGGCGACGCCATGCGCTGCCCGGTTCAAAATTACGAACCGAGAAAGTGCAACAAATTTGTTCTGGCTGCTGCCGGATTGACATTCAATCTTCGAAAAATCTCTGAGTTGTCGCCATCATTTAGTATTGACAAAAGCAAGTGTTCCGATCCGATGAATTCGTGCCCTAGTTGAGTACATTCTTCAAAGGCGCGCTCGATATATTGTTCGACGCCGTTTGTCGGAAAGGCAGGTGAACTGTGCGGAACATCATCCACCAGTCTGCGAACCGCCTCAGCCTTCACATTCATATGATGGAGATGCTTGGCACCAATGCCTTTTCCTTCTTTCAAAAGACCTAACATAAGATGTCTGGCGTCAACACTGTGACCGAGAGTTTTAGCCTCCTCTCTGGCCAGGACGAGGGCCTTCTCGGCGCTCGACGTGCAGATTCTATCGATGTTGTAGTTATTCATCATCGTTTTTGTTCTCCGCTTTTCTTCGAATGGTATCGAGATGCTGTTGTGCCTGACTGTTGTTCGGTTCTATTAAGAGAACCATGGAGAAATCTTTGATAGCCGCTTGGGAGTTGTTCGTCAACTCGAAGAAAGCGCCTCTGTGAAAATATGCAAAAGCCAGATCAGGAGCGGCGTCAATCGCCTTTGAGTACTCCTGAAGCGCCTCATGATGTTTGCCGAGCGCCTGCTGAGCGGATGCACGCGTGACATAAGCCCATGAGCAAGTAGATGGTTCCGGACTCTGGGCGATCAGCTGATCGCAATCTATGAATGCCGAATTGAATTGCCCGAGGCAAATATAGGACTGTGCTCTATTGATGCGCAGATATTGCAAACTGGCATCAAGTTCCATGGCTCGCGTGTAATCGCCTATGGCCAGATCGTACTGCCCCCTTTGATGGTACGCATTAGCTCTTTTCCAGTAGCTTTCCGTTTGTCCCGGGAAGAAAGCGATCATCTTCGTGTAATAGGGTATCGCTTCCTCACTGGCATCGAGCCATGCATAGAGGCTCTGCGATTTGCCACCACTTCTGGTGTCAATCTTGATTTCCATTCCTAAAAGAGCAATCCAATGCACCAGCGTATCTATAGTGAATTTCTCCGTCAGTCCGCGCGTCAAATCTGAAATGCGCGGCTGAGTGACACCGAAAACTTTCGCAGCCTGAGCTTGTGTCCATTGCCGCCTGTCGATTTCGCGTGAAACTCTCAGCATCAAAAGCTCACGCACTGGCGCTACGAAATCTGCCTGCGCGCGAGCCTGCTTGCTTCGGGAATGGGAAGACTGGCGTCGAGAGTCAACAGATTTTTTGGGCGATTTTTTGAGCCTGGGCATGGGGATGCGGCAAAATATACAAAATTAACTATATTATACTCTAACAAATATACAAGACGACGTCAAGGACTGCCCCTGTTTGGCTATCAGCCAAACCAGAGTTGAGGAAACGAGTTGTTAGTTTGCCAATCTAGAAAGATGCCGGCTGGGCTTGTATCGGAGCTTCGCTCGGTGGCGCCTGGTTATAAGGCTGGGGCTGCCCATAAGTCGGCGGACCACCATATTGCGGCTGATATTGAATCGGCTGTACATATTCAGGTGGTGCACCCGGTCCGGGAATCTGCGCCGGGGCGTCAAGCTGCAATTGCATTGCAGTCCCGGATGGAATCAGGACATCTTTTCCTTTTCTCAAGAGCATGTCCAATCCGCCGATGCCACCACCAATGGCGGCACCAGACCAGGCACCCATACCGGCTCCGTGTCCGCCGCCTCCAATTGCACCAACTGCGGTGCCGAGCCCGGCGCCCAGACCTGCTCCCAGACCGCCTCGCAATGCCAGCTGGCCGAGTTTTGTACCCCACCCCTCGCCGCGATAAAGATCTTGACCTCCCTGACCGACGTCTTTATAGCGTCCGATACTGCCAACCAGGTGACCGGTAATTGGAATGGTTGCTCCACTGGGTAATCGCATTTGATTGAAACTTATTGACAGTGCCCCCGAACGGCTCAGTCGCCGCCCTGCTTCGGCGTCGGTAATTTGTCCTGTGACGGTAGTGCCGGCCGGAATGTAAGAGTAGCCGCTCAATGGAACGTTCGACGATGTCGTCGCTTGCACAAAATCTCCATTTTTTGCCACCTGGGTCGAGATTGCCGTCGTCAATGAAAGCGGAATGTTGAGCCCTTGGGCAGCAGTGCTGATACCCGTTTGCGCCTGAGACGGCACACCATATCCGGTACCATAGCCATAGGCGGGCGGTGCGCCATATTGTGGAGGCGCCCCGTAAGCAGGTGGTTGCCCGCCTCCGTATGGGTTGTAGCCCGGTTGAACAGGCGGCGGATAAGCACCGTATCTGGGTTGATAAGGTGGCAGCGAATAGTTGGCATAACCACCGATCGGTGCTTGCTGACTGCCCAAAGGAGGTGATTCTGCAGCGGTTTCAGGCGGCTGTCCATAGCCAATCTGGCAAAACGCCGGAAAAATACTGGACGAACAGAAAAGTAGTGCCAGCATGAGCGAGATAGTCAAAGTTCTGAGACTACTGCTCGTCGCTGGAGGAACTGAATAGTACAATTGCTGTAGCATGACAAATAGGAAAAGAGAGCCTGGTGAGACTTTTACGGCATAACTCTACCAAAATCATGAGTTTAGAATCTCGGCTAAGTGTGAGTTCTTAGCTCGAATAAGTATTGGCTGTTTCCAGCGAAGTTGACCGCTGCAGCCGCGAACACAACCAACACCACTGCCTGCCCACAAATGCGCGCAAGCCGCCCCTCCATTAGCGCGAGGGCCCCGGGAGACACTCGCGCATAGGGTGCAGCACCGCAAATGGGCAGTGCAATAATACCTATTACATCAATGTAACATACATTTGTATGTCGATCAAGATCAAACATTCATTTTCTTTGTGAACAAGTATCTAATTACAAACTGCCGGGAGCCTGCGTACCTTCCCCATTGGAGACGGGTGATATTGCCATTAAACTCTTTACAACCCTCTCAGTTTCCTTGCTCCAGAAATGCCCGAAACCCAAGCCACCCAAGCTTCTACCGAAGATCCAGTCTCAGCCATGGAAATCTATGGCAAGGCTGTCAAAGAATTACCCAGCGCCACTGTGGAGCTGGCTCAAGAAGCCTGGAAGGATCCCGTAGGTTCTATCGGACATGGAGTCAAGACTTTCGCCACATCGGCTGTCGTCGGTACCGCCATGGGTTACCTGCTTCCAGCCCGGGGTCCGGCCGCCTGGGCAGTCGGTGCCGTCTTGACCATACCGATGGTAATTTCCGGATACAAAACTCTTTCCCATGCCGCAGACGAAGCCCAAAAGCCAGGCGCCAACGTTGATGCAATTGCACACTCACTGGCAAGACACACTGTTAGCGGCACGACAGAACTGGCTATCAATCTGGCCGGCGGCATCGGTGGTACGGAAGCCGGCTATGCCTTAAAGCAAGCTCCGGGACGCATCGGCAGTATCGGTCAAAGCACACAACGCGGAATTCTTGAAACAGAAAACAAGTTTCTCTCCGGTGTCGCCAACAACAAGTACGTGCGCGGGCTCAGTGAAACAACACCAAATCCGAAATTGCCAATCGGCAAGATCACCACACTGCACGGCACAGAAGGTGCCGGGCCAATCGGCTTGAGCCGCTTTGACGGACAAACCGTTTTGCCGGAGCACGTCAGCTGGTTCAAACGCCCGTTTGCGAGTCTCAGTCAGCGCATAAGCGCTTACGACAACCGTGACGTCATGACCGGCATGCCGGCACGAATTGCCAGAGTCGAAGACGACTATGTTCTCGCCCAGGGCAGCTTGCACCTGCACACCAATCAGTCCGACGGCATGGGCACTGTCACCAGCATCTCCCAAAAGGCAAAAGAAGCCGGGCAGAACGTAGTTGTTTTTACGGACCACAATCACCTGGCTGCTAGAGACGGCGTCAAGCCAGGCGACCCACGCATTCCCGATCAAACCGGTCCGGTGATCGCTGAGGCACCAAAATGGTACGCGCAACAATTTGCCGAAGCCGCTCAGCAGACAGTTAACGGCAAATTCGTGGCCCTTGTCGGAACCGAAATGGGCACCATCGGCAAAGTCGGAAATCCTCATTCGGGCGGCAAAAACCATTTCCTGATGCTGGAAATGCCGCAATTCTTCGAAGCCATTCGCAGAAAGAAAACGGTGATGGAAACAGCAATGTCGCCTTTCCGCAGAGCCTTAGGAATGAAGGAAACTCCAGCAATAGTGATGCCTGAAGTTGTTAAATACAACGACGGAGATATGAATGCACTGGTTACCTACATCGAAAAGCATGGTCTCAAAGACACTGCCGGCAAGGATCCTATCTTTATCATGGCCCACCCGCGCTGGTCGCAAGACCATGCACCAAACATTCCGACCGGCTCTAAAGGTGCCGACTATGGGCGATACTCTTTTAAAACAAAAGAAGAGTGGGTGAGAAGATCGGGAAAACACTTCAGCGGCATCGAAGTCATTAAGGGTGGAGCGATGAGACGCGAGCCTGTAGACGAAGTAGGCAGCAAGGATATCGATTTCACCAGTTTTAAAGCTTTCATCAACGAGGGCTTCCATGTGTCTCCGACAGTCGGACGCGATGCCCACTTCGGTAATCCTGTCGGCGTCCCGGCCGAAACTGGCATTTGGGTGACGGCTTTAGATAAAGCCGGCACGATGGACGGTTTGAGATCCAGGCGCACTTTTGCAACCACCAACATGGAACGCCTTAACGGCCGAGTGGTAGCCAACGACCGCTATCAGATGGGCAGCATCTTCGACCAGGCTGTGACCAACGAGCTTTCGCTGACAACCAAGCTGGGCGGCAAGGTAGAGCCGGATGCTGAATATGGCCTAAAACTCTGGGCCGATCAAAAGATTGGCGACCGCACAATGGCCGAGGTTGTGCAGGAAGTTAAGCTTTCGGGAGCGGACCTCAACAAAGCAGGCAACGAATTCACTTTCGATCAGATAAGGCATACGCTCGGCAACCGCGGCGGCGCATATTTCGTTGAAGTGTCGCGCAAAGACCCTGTCACATCCCATGTCGATCGTATGTTTATGGCGCCTTTCTGGGTAGAGCCACTGTCCGGCGGAGGCAAACATTCTCTTTTCATGAAATTCCTGGCAGGGCAAGCTCCGACCACATTTTTCCCGACCGGCAGCTAGCTAAAAGTCTGGCATAAGTGGTCCACGCTTAGTTAAGTCTGTCGGCGTGGCAGATTAGATATGATGACAAACCGATCAAAAATAATACATGCTATCAATGACCTGGGAAAACGGGTCACGGTAGCGGATGTGGTGGCAAAGACAGGAATGCCTCTGGCAGAAGTTTCGGGGCAACTCAATCTAATTGCCGCCGATACCAGCGCCAACCTGGAAGTCGCGCAGGACGGTGAAATCTACTATTGCTTCACAGATCACCTGTCCTACACGTATTTCAGACGCGGTTTAAGCCGCATCATCAATCAGGCCAGGTATCATGTATTTAGAACAGCGGCTTTTCTCTTTCGCCTGTCTTTTGGATTAATCCTACTATTTTCTCTGATTTGCCTGTTTGGAATCGCTTTGATTATTCAAACTCTGCTGGCCGGGGTGTCCGGCTCCACAGAGGCAGTCTCAGGGATGTGGCGCGACTTTTTCGGGCTTGTACAAAGGCTCGCTCTTACCGATCTTGTCCACTGGGGACAAGAAAAACTCAAGCCGGGCAGCACCAGCGGCGGTGGCAGACAGGGATTTCTGCTCGATTGCTATTCTTTCCTTTTCGGAGAGGGTGATCCCAATAAAGACATCGAAGACGAGAAGTGGAAACTGCTTGCTCAGGTAATCAGGCTCAATGAAGGAGTAGTTCTACCGGAACACCTGAGTCCGTATACGGGAGAAGATCCTGATGACGAGAAAACACTTTTTGCCATTCTGGCCAAATTCAACGGCATGCCGCAAGTTTCAAGCACAGGCAATATCGTCTACGTCTTTCCAAACATGCAAAAAAGGAGTGAGGTCACTTCTTACGGTCTTCTGCCGCCGCTTCTAGAGCACAAACGCTGGAGTTTCACCACACTAAAGAAAGATGAGTTGAAGAAGGTAATGGGTATGAGTGCGTTGAACTTTGTGATGGCACTGACCGCCTGCATGTTTCTAGTGCGTCCAAATCACCTGAATTCGGCCAGCTTTCTATTTCTATTTCTCTGCTTTTATGCACTGCTTTTCATGATTATTCCGGCACTCCGGCTGCTCTACACCTTTGAAAAAAATCGCATGGTCATGAAAAAAAATGCACGCGCTCACCTTTACGAAAATTCACTCGGCAATCCCAGCACGCAACTCGCGCAACGCCTCGAGGAAGCGGAAGAAATGAGGGCAGCGCTTGCAGTCAACGGTGATTCGGCCATCGTCTATTCGACAAAAACCGACTATCTAGAACAAATTTCCGACAACGATTTTCAGCAAGATCTGAAGATGGGAGGAAGTTAGCGATCACATCTCGTAGAATAGGGAACCATTTATAAAAGAACTGGTCCAGAGAAAAGAAAACCGGAAACACAGCCTATTTACCTTATTCCGGGGCAAAGCATGGCAGAACAAAATACTTACATTCTCGTTATAGACGATGACAAGAACTTCCGGGAGTTAGCAAGCGAGCTTCTGAAGAGCAAGGGCTACGAAGTCGTTTTGGCGCGCAACGCCAGCGAAGGCACGGCCGCACTGGAAGCGAAGAGGCCGGCTCTGGCGATTGTCGATTACCGCCTGCCCGAAGTGGACGGCATGACCTGGATCAGTAAAGTTAGAGAGAGTGACGGTAATTTACCCATTGTTCTTTGCACGGGCAATTGGTGCGATCAAAAAACCTTCAATTGGCTAAGAAACATCCTCAAAGTTTCGCTCGTTCTGCAAAAACCAATCGTTCCCGAACTGTTTCTGCACAGCCTGGAAAACATTATTCCGCCGCCTGCAAATCAACCGCCTGTGGCTGTAGAAATTGAGCAACCCTACAAAATTCAGCCAGTGCTTGATGCCACACGATTGGAGGAATCACTCGAGCAAATAGAGCGAATACTGGCAGACAGTGAGACATTGCCCCAGGAAGTGGAACGCCTCACCAAGCTGAAAAGGCGCATTGAGACTCAAAACGCCATCAAAAGGGCCAGAGAAAGTTTTGTCAAAAGCTTGCCGGAGGCGTGGGGCGAACTCACTACTGCAGTAAAGAAAGCAAGAGAAAACCCCAAAAATCTCCTGCTACTTCAAGAGGCAATGGGGGTAGCGCACAAATTGAAAGGCACTGCCGGCTCATACGGATTTTCCAAAGTAGGGCAATTCGCCGAGCGCATTGAACACTTTTTGATCACCGTCGATCCTCAATCGGACACAGAACAAGAAGTGATCTGGGCAGAGATTATTCGCTGCGTGACCGAAGGAACTCAGGTAGTCGATGAGATTTCTCGCGAGCAAGCTACTACTACCGAAGCGGGCAAGCTGCCGTCGCTCTCGTGCCTGGCCGTCGTGCCGGAAGGCGGTTATCCAGGACCTCTCAAAGGCGCAGCCCAAGACGCCAACTGCGAGCTCGAAATGGTCGGCAGCTCGGTGGGCGCCCTTGTAAAATTCGGCAAACAACAATTCGACTCTGCCGTCATCGATCTTTCCCTAGACACTGCACCTGGGCATTTTCAGTTGGCTAGAGAGCTTCGCCAGGCGGCAAAAAGAATAATTCCGCTTAGTTTTATCAACTCAAAAGACGAGCAATATTCCCAGGCCGACATTGTATATGGTGGAGCATCAGTATTGCTCGATGGAGATGTAACACGCGGTAGTTTATGTGAAGCGCTGCAAATCATGACCATTGCCGGGCAAATGCGAAAGCCGCGTGTTCTGTGCGTGGACGATGATCCGCTCCTTTCTTCGTTTGTTGAATCCGTACTCGGTCCTGCCGGAATTGTGGTTCGATCATTGAACGAACCGATTGTCATTCTCGACAGCATGCATGAGTTTCATCCAGATCTGGTATTGCTGGATGTAATCATGCCTGGACTGACCGGCTATGAAGTGTGCAGGTTGCTCAAGTCGCACGATGAATGGAAATACGTGCCTGTGATTTTCCTGACTTCCAAGAGTGACGCCGAAGGCAAGCGCGCGGCCTTCACCGCCGGCGGTACCGACTTCTTGAGCAAGCCCGTGCTAATGGACGAACTTCTATCGAGAGTAAAAGCTCACCTGTCCAAGACTCTCAATGAAGTCTCCACGCGCATCGACCCGCAAAGCAAGGTCTTAACAGCCAGCGCGCTGGCAGCAGAAAGCGAGCAGCTGATTAGCATTTGCAATCAGCAATCGCAGATTCTTTCAATTGGCGTGATTTCCATTGCCGAATTCGACCAACTCGACACCCAACACGGCGCCTTTTCGGCCGAGCATGTAGTAGGAAAATTGGGTGAGCTTCTCAACCAGCGATTGCGCGCGGAAGATTTGCGAGGGCGCATTTCCGATAGCGAATTTGGCATGATCCTGGCCGGTGAACAAAGCGAAACAATGGCAAAAGTCTTTGAACTTCTCAAACAAGATTGGGAAAAAATGTGGTTTCCCAGCGGCAGGAGCAAAGAATTTCAGGTCGACCTAAACTTCAGTACTGCTGAATTTCCTCTGGAAGGGGATAATTTCGAAAAACTGAAAGACTATGCTTCAAGAGGACTTAAGCAGCGCTCAGAGATTTTGTAACCGAGATTTTGACCGAGATTTTCGCACAGGCAATGCAATGACAACTTCAATCGACATCAAGCAAGTACTCCTGGTAGACGACGACCTGAACATCCGCACTCTGGCACAAATGGGTCTGGAAGGACTGACAGACTGGAAAGTCGAGCTAGCCGGATCGGGGGCAGAGGCGGTGACAAAGGCGACTGAGATGCAGCCTGATCTGATAATTTTGGACGTGATGATGCCCGGCATGGATGGGCCGACCACTCTGGCCGAGCTCAGAAAGATCGAGAGCCTGGCTGGAACTCCGGTTATCTTCATGACAGCAAAAGCTCAGACCCACGAACTTGAGCTGTATCAGAGGATGGGCGCCAAAGGCATTATTACCAAACCTTTTGATCCAATGACCTTGTCTGATGATATCCAGGGAATATTGAGCAAGGGATAGATAAAAAGCCATAAATCAATGCGCCACAGATGGACAATCCTGGTAGGCATAGCAGGAACTCTGTTCCTGACTCTTGTGGCTGCCGGATACGCCACATTTGCCGGCGCGCGACAGCAAGAAATCATGATCAGTCACAGGCAGTGGCTGATTCATACCTATAATGTCCTCCTGAATCTCGAAGAAATCGATGTTGCTCTGGAAGAATTGTTATCGAGCGAACGCGGCTACATCATCAAACAGGAAAAGCATTTCGTTGAAGATTTCCAAGTATCGGAAAAGTCGATCGATACGACATTAACAAAACTCAGTCAACTAGCTGCCGACAATCCTACACAAACTCGGAGGGTAGAATTCCTCAGGCGCACGCTCGAGCGGCGCAAGAATTACCTGCGTGACGCTATGGCTGCCGCTGAGAAAGACGGTTTTGAGTCCGCGAAAAAATTTGTCAACGAAAGAGGTCGCGAGAGTACCGAAATGCAGGCAGACGAAATCCTGCATGAAATGCTAAATGCGGAAAGAGATCTGCTTAAACTTCGCTCGGAAATTCTGTCCAAAGAAACTCAGAGAAATGCAGAACATTCTTCGACGCTATTGGCACTGGCCGCATCCGCACTGACATTATGCCTTTTTATGGTGGCTTATTTCTTCAAAGAAAAGAACAATGTCGCACGCAGGCTGGCTGTGCAACTAGCCGTCACGCATATTCTTAGCGATTCCAGAGACTTGAGCAGCGCCTTCAAAAGACTGCTGGAAGTGCTCGGCCGGTTGAACGGTTTCCGCATCGGCACAGTCTGGCTGGTGAGCGGACTGGATAGTGATTCTGAAATGAGACCGGTGGCATTATGGAATGACGAAAAAAGGACATTGACCGATTTCCAAAAAGCAACAAGCGAACGGACTTTCAAGCTCGGAGGCGGGTTGCCCGGGCATGTATGGTCCACGGGCACCGCTCAATGGGTCGATCTAAAGACAATCTCCGAAGAGAAATTTTCGCGCAAAAAACCTGCTCTGGAGGGAGGACTTCGTCACGGTCTGGGATTTCCAATAATGGGTGAGAGTAAATTACTCGGTGTGATCGAATTTTTTTCAGATAAAATGGAAGCCTACGATATCGATCATCTCAATACGCTATCAGCGTTTGGGCAAGAAATCGGACAATTCGTAGAGACTGTGCGAGCCAAGGAAGAATTGGTAGAGCGCGCCGAATTGGCCACTTTTGTGACGGAAACCGCCTATGTCTTGAGCCAGCAGCACAATCTCGATGAAATGCTCAAGCAATGCACAAGCCTGATGACCAGACACTTAAATGCAAGTATGGCGCGTATCTGGGCAATTTCCGAAGGTGACGCGAAACAGTTGGTCTTAAAAGCAAGCTCCGGCCAAGCATCTGCTGTAGACAGCGAGCAAAAATTTATAAAAGTTGGAGAAGGCGAAATCGGCATGGTGGCCGAACAACTGCGTCCATTTCTTACAAATGACTTAGACAAGACTGCACAAACATCCAACAAAGACTGGGTGAAAGCAGACGGACTGACTTCGCTGGCTGCATACCCATTGGTGTTCGGAAAGGAGCTGCTTGGCGTCATGGCAATGTACGGTCAAAAGGAAATTTCCAGGCAGTTGCAGGAAACATTGTCGGGAATTTCCAATGGTATCGCTCTTGGTATTAAGCGAAGCAATGCCGAACTGCAACTCGAAGAGAGAGAATTGCTCTTCCGCACGCTTACCGAGCAGATTAGAGAAGTCTTTATTGTATCGAAGCCGAACGACACATTCGTATATGTAAGTCCTGCCTATGAAGAAATTTGGGGACGCCCGCGTGCCGACTTATACAATGACGGAAAAAACATTTTCAAAGGTGTACATCCGGAGGATGTAGATTTAGTTCGCAATTTTGTCGAGCAAACAAAAGACCAGAAAACCTCTCAGGAAGTAGAACACCGTGTCTTGCGTCCGGACGGCTCGATTCGCTGGATCTGGGCGCGAACATTTCCTAAGTTGAACGAAAATGGTGATCTCGAAACCATATACAGTATCGGACACGATGTTACCGATCGAAAGGAAGCTGAAAAGCGCGTAAGCGAATTTTATTCCACTGTTTCACACGAGCTTAGAACACCGCTCACGTCAATACATGCCAGTCTCAGACTGATTGAGGGAGGACTGGCCGGTCAGGTTTCCGACAAGGTCTCACGCCTGGTCAACATAGCCCGCAACGAATCAGATCGTTTGATCAGATTGATAAACGACATTCTCGATATTCGCAAATTGGAAGCCGGCCGGCTGGAATTGAGGCTTACTGAAACAAAATTAGATGACCTGGTGACAGGCGCGTTTGCGGCGACCCAGGGCATGGCGACTGAGGCAAAGGTCAGCCTCAAGTATCAGGTCAATGATCACGGCAATTTAAAATGCGATCAAGATCGTGTAATTCAAATTCTTACCAATTTCTTGTCCAATGCAATTAAGTATTCACCTGAGGGTGAAACTGTAATGCTGGCTGTCGACAGGCATCAGAACATGATTCGCTTTTCAGTCACAGACGCGGGACCAGGCATACCCGAAAGCGAACAATACAAACTTTGGGGCAGGTTTCAGCAATTGGATTCCAGCGACACAAGACAGAAGGGCGGCACCGGTCTGGGACTGGCTATCAGCAAAGGTCTTGCTGAACAGCACGGTGGGCGCGTAGGATTCTCATCGGCTGTCGGAAAAGGAACAACTTTTTGGGTGGAATTACCCACCAGTTATGGAGGCGCAAGAACAACAAGTCACGATCTCAAGTCTTTCGCACTTGCACGAGTCTTAATGGTGGAGGACGACGAGCAGCTTACCAAGCTGGTCAAGACAATGCTTAAAAAAGAAGGTTTTGAGATCGAGATCGCACGCAATCTGAAAGAAGCGGACACTCTTCTGGAAGAATTCACACCCAGAGCGATCATTCTCGATATTAACTTGCCTGATGGAAACGGTCTGGAGTGGCTGAAGTTCAAGCAGAACGCAGCAGTGCCTTTTTCTATACCCACCGTGGTTTTGAGCGGCGTCGACAAGAATGCTGAGTTATTTGGAACAGCAGTTATTTTCGATTGGCTGGTAAAACCTGCAGAAGACAAACAGCTTGAGCGCGCGCTCAGAGTAGCCGTGCGCAATAAAGGCAACGCTAAAGCGAAAGTCCTCATCGTCGAAGATGATAATGCTACGCTGGAATTGCTCAAAGGCAGTGTCGCTCGTTTCCCGGTAGATATTATCGAAGCGACCGAAGGAGTGCTGGCATTGAAACTTGCTTGCACAGAACACCCTGACTTGATCATTCTCGATGTGGGAATCCCTTCACCGGATGGCTTTGAAGTTGTGGAAACATTGCGTAAAAGCGATTCGAGAGAGACTCCCTTGATCGTGTACACAAGCCGAGATCTGACCAGGGATGAGATGAACAATCTCACTCTCGGCTTAACCAAGCATTTGATCAAATCAAAAACATCGGAGCAAGAACTAATCGATTCTATAAGACTCCTGCTCGACGGGTTGCTGTCAATCAGCGAAACACCAGCTACAGCAGAGCCGTAGGGGCGAGACCATGCCTCGTTCGGTTTTTGGGTTTTAGATAGCTCGACGCCTAGAGTCGACCCTCTTACGGCTTCGCCTGAACGACGTCAACAAGAATCTTATAGAAGCGGCGCAAACCGGTCGAGTAGACGCTTACAGGAACACGTTCGTCGATGCCGTGCATGCTAGCGAGCAATTCCGGTTTTATTTCAAAGGGCTCAAAACCATAGCAGTTGATGCCCAGTTTACGAAACCAATGAGAGTCTGTGAACCACGGCACGACTACCGGTCGAACCGGTGTCCCGGGCGACTCTTCGGCAGCCACCTTCCTGATCGAGTCGAACAGATCGTTTTGGATTTCTGATGCACCGGCAACATTCCATTCCAGAACAGAAGTTTTGATCGTCGGATCTTGAATGATCTTCTGCACGTGCTGAATGAATTCGTCTTTGTCGACGCCCGGCAAAAGGCGGCAATCTATTTCCGCACTCGCTTCGCCCGGTATCACATTCGTTTTGTATCCGGCTTTGAGTACTGTCACAGACGCAGTATTGACCAGCATAGACGACAGCATGCGGTCATTTTCGATGCCGGACACATAATCCGGACTCTTCATGTCTTCAACTACCTGTGCGTAATAGCCTTTAAGCGGCTCCGGCTTGGTCTGGCTGATCTTCTTCAGGTCCGGCACCACCTGAGGTGAACGGACAGCCAGGGGGTATACAGCCACCAATTTTTCAAGGGCCCGGGCCAGCCGATTGGTCGCCGAATCCTTAATGGGCATAGAAGCATGGCCGGCTTGTCCTGTAGCAGTCAGCTTCAGCCACAAAACGTTTTTCTCTGAAAAGTTGACGCCCCAGAATTTAGGTTTTCCATCACTGCCTGTGATGATGTGAGAGCCTTCGTTGATTAAAAACTCAGCGTCTTTCAGAAGTTCCGGATGCTTCTCTGAAAACCATCTGGCACCAAAGTCTCCGCCCACTTCTTCATCGGGAGTGCCCAGGAAAATGATGTCGCGGTCGAGCTTTAGTCCCTGACGCTTGATCATCAGCATCGCTTCCAATTCGACGATGCCGAAGCCCTTCATGTCTAGGGCGCCGCGTCCCCAAATTTCGTTGTCGATCACTTCTCCTGCAAAAGGTGGGTGTTTCCAGTCGGCTGCCACAGCCGGCACCACATCAATATGATTGAGAAGTACCACCGCTTTCTTTTTCCCTGAGCCCTTCAAGCGAGCATATACGCAGGAGCGATTGGGGGCGGTTTCATAGAGCTGGGCTTCGATGCCATTCTGTTTTAAAACAGATGCCAGATATTCCGCACCCAGTTTTTCATTGCCTGGAGGAACGGTGGTATCGATCTTCAAATATTCACAGAGCAGCTTGGTAGCTTCTTGAGCAGCTTTATCAAAGTCGACCTGCCCGCTTTTTGAGGCACCTAAATGCTGAACCTGCACTGCCGCATTTGCAGCGATGGCAAAAACGAACATTGCCAGGGCGAAAGTGGAAATAATTGAACCGCGCACTCTCATGTCAACCTCAAATTCAGTGGAATTGGCAAAAGTGTAGGTTACACCCTTGTTAACAAGTCTGCGAAAGCTGGCAGGAAATCGAAAAATTTGCCAGAATCTTGAAGTCTCTGGAGAAGGAGTTTTTACATGCAACTCGGTAAAAAGCTAATCGCGCTTTGCGTTGTTAGTGCCGCTGCCGTATCGGCAGTCCTGGCGGAAGATACAACAACGACAACAACATCATCAACCAAAAAGGAAAAAAAGGGCGGCATTGTCCAGGCCCTTGAAAAAGACGTTAAGGCTGTCGGCAGAGGCATCGGCAAAGGCACCAAAGCCGTTGTCAAAGGCACTGAGACGCTTGGCAAAGATGCCGTCAAAGGCACCGAAGCGCTCGGCAAAGCCTCGGTCAAAGGCACCGAAGCGGTCTCAAAAGGCGCGGTCAAAACCACAACAGGCGTCAGCAAAGCCACCATCAAAGGCACCGAGGCGCTCGGCACTGAAGCAGTGAAAGACGGCAAGGCTCTTGGCAAAGGCACGATTAAAACCACAGAAGCCGTAGGCAAAACCGCAGTCAAGGACACCGCAGCCGTAGGCAAAGGTGTAGTCAACAGCGCAAAAGACGTTGGTAAAGCCGCAACTGGAAAAGACAGCAAGTAGTCCTCCAGTATTAGATAAGGCATCCAAAAAATGAAAAATCGCCGCTTGCCAATGAGCACCTTCCGAGGGCCATTGACGGCGGCGGTTTTTGTTTTTTCGCTTGCTTTCTTTATGTTTCCGACAGCATTTGCGGCACCGGTTAAATCGGGCCCATCTGTAAATTCCGCTTTTGAAAAACTTTCCGACAAGCCTGTCGACGGTATCTATCCCTATCGGATGAGAGCAAACGGGCTCACCGTTTTGATCCAAGAGCAGCACCTTGCGCCTGTCGTCGCCGTGATGATGGTATACGGCATAGGCTCGCGCAATGAAGCGGTCGGATATACAGGCGCCACCCACTTTCTCGAACACTTGATGTTCAAAGGGACGAAAAAGCACGATCCAATGAAAGGCACCGGTATTGATGACACCCTCAAGCCGGTGGGCGGGATCAACAATGCCAGCACGTCTCAAGACCGGACAAACTATTACGAAGTTGCCCCGGTCCAACAAACAAGTCTTCTGCTCGATCTGGAATCAGATCGCATGCGCAATCTTTTGCTCAGAGAAGACGACCGCACAAGCGAAATGACGGTCGTACGAAACGAGCTCGAGAGGGGCGAAGACGATCCTGACGAACTCTTGATGAACAATCTCTATGCCATGGCATTTCGCGAACATCCATATCATCACCCTGTAATCGGTTGGAGACAGGATGTGGAAAACGTCCCGACCGAGAGACTCAAGCAGTTCTACCACGATTTTTACTGGCCCGAAAACGCAACGCTGATAGTGATCGGAGACATCGAAAAAGAAAAGACCCTGGCGCAAATCGCCGCCAAATTCGGTCCGATCAAAAGAGGTCAGAAAAAACTTCCGCGCGTATACACGCAGGAGCCTCCACAAGAAGGGGAAAGGCGTTTCACGGTCGTGCGCGGGCAGGACGTGCCGCGCCTGCTCATAGGTTTTCACACAGTCAAAGCAACAGACAAAGATACTTATCCTTTAGAAGTACTGCAGTCAATCCTGGGCGACAAAGGAAAAACGTCGAGCCGTCTCTACCGCGCGCTGGTAGACAATGGTCTGGCTGTCGATGCCTTCGCTTTCAATAATGTAATGCGCGACCCCGGTTTGTTCATTGTCGGTGCCACACCGAGCAAAGATGCCTCCCTGGAACAACTGGAAAAAACAGCAAGGAATGTAATCGAAGAGATCGTAAACAAAGAGCCGACCGATGTCGAAGTCAGAAGAGCAAAGCTTGAAATAATCAAACGCTACAGGCTCGACGCCGTCGATGCACTCGGTCGTGCGGACCAAATCGGAGACGCCGTCGGTGTCGCCGACTGGAAATGGTGGGCGAGCTATGGCGACAACATCAGCAAGGTCACAGCAAAACAAGTCCAGGCCGCGGCAAAAAAATATCTTACTTCAACAAATATCACGGTAGGGTATTACAAGCCGAAAGGGAACGACCGAGCCGCCGATCAAAAGAAAACGGATGCAGATGTAGATCGTCCGGCAGGCGCCAGCGTTCATAATTCGATCAGCTTGCCACTTGTATCACAAGCCACTACTGGTAATGCAAATCAAGAAACTGCGCAAAAGGAAAAACCATTAAAACTGGTCTCTCGCATAAAAGGAACCGGCAGTCTTGGTGCCAGAACCGAGACACTGAAATTCGACAACGGGTTGACTGTAATCGTCCTGCCGATGGCCGGCACAGGTACCGTGAACGTCGCCGGAAAAATAAAAGCGGGACGGTATTTCACGACTTGCGAACATTCCAAGGTTGCACCTCTGACTGCTGAATTGCTTACCAAAGGTTCCAGCCGCTACTCCAAATTTAAAATTTCAGAAATTCTCGAAGAGATGGGAACCAGCCTCGAATTTTCTGCAGACAGCTTTTTTGCCGGATTCAATGTCGATGTGGTGGCATCCGATGCTAAAGAGATTGTGCCCCTGATTGCAGATGTAATGCAAAATCCGCTCTTTAAGGCGGAAGAATTCGAAAAATCAAGAAAACAGTTGGTTTCTCAAATCGAAGAACGCAAAGTAAGTACGAGCGCGGTTGCCTGGATGTCGCTTCGACATGCGCTCTACAAGCCAGAAAGCGTCCACTATGCAAACACCTTCGAGGATCAACTCGAACACCTGAAGGGTGTGACCAGAGAAGATCTTGCCGCCTTTCACAAAAGGCAGTTCACACCAGCCAATACGGTTTTATCCTTTGTCGGTGATATCAAAACCGAAGAGGTGATCGGTCTCATTACCAGGGAATTCGCATCTTACCGGGGCGGCAAAGCAGACTCGATCTCAATTGACGAATCGTGCGTCAATACAGCTTCCATCGGTCGCCGCCTTGTTTCCAATATTGACGACAAAACCAATATGGATGTCGTAATCGGGCGCCCGCTTGCGGTCTCCATTAAGTCCAAAGATTATTTTGCAGAGACGATCGGCAGCGCAGCCCTGGGCTACGACAGCTTTGCATGCCGCCTGGCGCCTTTGCGCGATCGATTCGGACTCACATACTCGATCAGCTCGACCTTAACCGAAGCTTCCTTTCCCAACTCGCTCTGGACGATTTCATATTCTGTGGCTCCGGAAAACCTGGAAAAGGCACAAGGTCACATCAACCGAATAGTCAAAGAGTATTTGAGATCCGGCATCACCAAAGAGGAATTAGAGCACGAGAAAGGGCACCTGACCGGCACCTATGTCGTGGAAAGCCGCTCGCCGCGCACAATTGCCAGCCAGCTAGCCTACGCCTCGATCATGGGATTGCCGCTCGACTTTCTCGACAATTTCACCGGCAAGGTCAATGCCGAGACCCAGGTTTCGGTCAATGCAGCCATCAGAAAATACTTCCAACTTGATAAATGTGTCACGTCTGTGGCTGGCCAGCTAAAACCGGGCAAGCACCCCTAGATTGCGCCCCCTGCCCTGGCGGCACCTTAGACGCCCAATCTTCTGATTAGCCGGCAACTAAATAATTTCCCCAAAAGCGCCATTTTTCGACATTTAGGGGACAAGTCATGGGATACTGAGATGGGCCTTTGCGGCCTAGTGCAAACGCTGAAAAGCGTCTGCATTCGTTCTGTATTTCAAGGATAGACTGTTATGAACACGAAATTATTTGTCGGAAACCTCTCATTCAAACTGACCGAGCAAGAGCTGGAAGAACTGTTCTCCCGCTCAGGCACTGTTGTATCCGTCGCTATGCCGGTAGATAGAGACACTGGCCGGAAGCGTGGTTTTGCTTTCGTCGAGATGGAAACACAGGAGATGGCTGATGCAGCCGTCAC
The DNA here is from genome assembly GCA_044228145.1 of Obscuribacteraceae bacterium (SeqCode). Lineage (GTDB taxonomy): Bacteria > Cyanobacteriota > Vampirovibrionia > Obscuribacterales > Obscuribacteraceae > QKMZ01. The sequence goes on along the minus strand of JBGAVL010000018.1, from coordinate 11,565 downwards.
GGAATTCAACGGACAGACGGTAGATGGCAGACAAATTGTTGTCAATCCTTCGCGCCCGAGAGAAAGCGCGGGTGGCGGTTACAAGCGCTAAGCCTGGAGCGAGACCGGAAAGAACGCTGAATTAAAGCTTTAGAAGGCGGGTGTAATGCCCGCCTTTTACTTGCTCAGCTATCACAGCCAGCCGGCCGCTTACTTACCTTTGCCGTTGCCATCAGGCTGCATGGTGATCAGTTCGGGATTCTTTCTCTCAATCAGGGGGAGCCCTTTGAAAAGCCTGAACCAACCTTCAGCCACATAATCAAGAGCGGCAAGAATTACCATTGGGTTGCGGTAGTCAGTGAGCACCACCGGACTATTCTTTTCAAATACATAGTGACCGATGAACTGCAGAGCCCAGCCCCCAGCAAAGAGGTTGGCGGCACGCCTGGGACTGATGAGAAGCATAGGCACAGACAGCGCAATCATTGGAACGCCAATCATATGGGTGATCTTGCAACCTAACGTGGTGTGCTGGCTTTTGTAATACTCCAGCGTTTCTGCATATTCTTCCTGTGCTTCCCTTTGCATGTCCATGTCGGTTATCGCTCCTGAGCCCGAAATTGGCTCTCTGTGAGCCAAATTGACTTTCCCTATAAAACTACTCTACCTCAAAATCCCTTCCTGAGCGAGTATCTCGGCTTTTTACCGGTTTGCGAATCTCAAAACCGCAATCAAATCATGATTTCAGCGATTTGCATAAGCTCAGACGGAAAAATTTTGACGCCCTCTCTTTTTACCCTTTCCGGCCTAAGCTACATCCTTGCCAATTGATTTAAGGTAACCTTTTTAGGGAATTGAACGAAGTAGAGGCAGGCTAAGCATAAGCAGTCCGAATCAAGCTAAACTTCTTATGGCTGATCCAGGTGAGTTACGTTTATCGTCCTTGAAGGACATCGAGGAAGTGTAAATGCCGAAGGGAAAAGGTAGGGACAGTAAAGACAAGTCCGGCGAAAAAATGGAAGGCTGGGCACTGGCGCGCGACTCCAAATTCACCGACATGCTCGTCGAGATGCGTGTCAGCCGTCAAAAATTCAAAGAAACCAAGCAGCAGGAAATGCTTGACAAGACCCGCGAAGTTTTGAGCGATGAAAAGCTCGATGAAATCGAAAAAATGACGCTCATCGACACGCTCACCGAACTGTACAACCCTCGCACGTTCCTCAAGAAACTGGAATACGAACTGCGCCGTGCCAAACGCTACAAACGTCCATTGTCCTTATTGATCATGTCGGTTGACAAACTCGGCGAGCTGGGACAATTGCATGGACAGCTATTCATAGACGACACACTCAAGGCTGCTGCCAACATTATCAGAGGCGCCATCCGTGACGTCGATGTGCCGGCGCGCTGCGACAACAACATGCTCGGCGTGGTCTTTCCGGAGACTTATTCTTCGCGCGCAATTGTGGTCGGCGAAAGAATTCGCGAAAAAATCAAAGGTGTACCCATCAATGACGAGCTCAGGCATATCAGAGTCACTGCTTCAATCGGCGTCGTCTCATTTCCGACTCACGCACGCAACGAGCATGATTTGATGGCGAAAGCCCTTGAATTCATGGAGCGGGCCGAACACGAGGGTGGCGACAAGGTCTATAATGGCTGAGTCTTTTTATACTGGATTATAATTCCAGTTCAGTCTGCCTTGTGTCTAGACTCAAGCTCGACGGAGTTAAACTGCTCTGTCGTTTCTGCACAGCTCTTAAAGGAACAATCATGGTCCAAGCGAACCAAAAAACAAAGCGTTTTCTCGGTGCTGTTCTTGCAATTACCGCAACCATTGCAGCGCCGAATCCGTTGACCGCGCGCGCGCAAGACGGCAAGATCTCGCCATCAAAGGGCATCTCGCTTACCATCTACAATCAGAATTTCGGACTCGTTCGCGACTCAAGGCAAATGGATCTGAAAAACGGAATCAATTACGTCAGCTGCCAGGATGTGGCGGCAAAAATCGATCCGACCTCAGTCAGTTTCACATCTTTGACCGCACCCAATCAGGTTGTAGTGCGCGAGCAAAACTACAAATACGATCTGATCGATCCAAATACCATTCTCAATAAATCCATTGGCAAACGGGCGTTGTTCAAACAATTTGTCGGCAATGGTTCGGTTGTAGAACTGGTGGGAACGCTCTTGAACGGACCCAGCGCAAACATCGGCACGCCCGAAGGCGGCACTTCTGAAGTCTCCCAGGGACTGGTTTTGAAAACAGGAAACGGCATCATCCTCAATCCGCAAGGACAGGTCGAATTGGCGGAACTTCCGGCAGGGCTCGTATCAAAACCCTCTCTCGATTGGAAACTTGAAACGGACAAATCAGGCACTCACGACATAGAAATCGCATATCAAACCGCCGACATCAATTGGAAGTGTGACTATGTTGCCGTTGCCAATCAGGACGATACCAAATGCGATATCACCAGTTGGGTCACACTGGACAACAAATCAGGCGGGACATATAAGGACTCGGCGCTCAAGCTGATTGCCGGCGATGTCCACAAAGTCACCAATGAAGGACAGCCGCAAATGGAAGCGGCGATGGATATGGCCGTCCCGGCCGCCCCTCCGCCGCCTCAATTCAGCGAGCAGTCCTTTGCCGAATATCATTTATACACGCTGGCAGGAAAAACCGACGTCAACAATAACGAAACCAAGCAATTGAGCTTATTCAACGCCGCCTCAGTGCCGGTGAAAAAACTCTTTGTGCTGGAATCAGGCGATAATCGTGTGTATGAAGGTGGCGAAAACGGCGACAAACGCAAAATCCAGATCAAGCTGGAAATGCAAAACAGCGCCGACAATCACCTCGGAATGCCCATGCCTAAAGGCAAAGTGCGTGTATACAAAAAAGACTCAGACGGTGCATTGCAATTTGTCGGTGAAGATCAAATCGACCATACGCCTAGAGACGAGAAAATCCGCATCTACCTGGGCGATGCATTCGACGTGGTAGGAGAGAGGCGCCAGACCAATCAAGAGCAGCCAAGCAGCCGACTGCAGAGACTGTCTTACGAAATCTCGCTGAGAAACCACAAAAAAGAAGCAGTGCACGTTCAAGTAATCGAGCATGCTTACGGCACATGGAAATTAGTTGCGCAAAGTCATCCTTCCACCAAGAAAGACTCGCATACATTCGAATTTCCAATTGACGTGCCTGCCAATGCTGAGGTGAAAGTCACCTACACCATCGAGATCCGCTATTGATCTGTTTCAAACCGGGCGACGCATGGCTTCGCCCCTACAAACGCATCCGGTATCCGACTCTGGGAATGTTTTCGATTACCGACTTGGTCTCGTCTTCCCCTTCGTCAAGTTTTTTTCTCAGTCTTTTGATCGCGGTGCGCAAGGCGTCCGATGTCGCATCCGAGTCATCTTCCCAAACCCGCTGAAGCAGTGCGTCTGTGCTGAAAACGACATCGACATTTCGCATAAAAAATTCGAGCAATGCAAAATCGCGCGGCAACAATTGCACTTCCTCTCCGTTTTTTGTGACTCGATACTTAACCGGATCGAGCACCAACTTTCCAACCGTCAACACGTTTGACTTCACTTCGCTTGGACGCCGCAAGAGCGCACGGATGCGCGCGGAAAGTTCTCTCAAGCTAAAGGGCTTGGTCAGATAATCATCGGCACCACCATCGAGCCCGCTTTCCCGGTCACTGATTGTGCCTTTGCCGGTCAACATGATGATAGGCGTGTTTCCCTTTTTCATGCGATAACGTTTGAGAATCTCCAGACCAGTTACTTTCGGCAAATCCCAATCCAAAACTATCACGTCGAAACTGTCATTTTCGATGCGGTACTGACCCTCTTCACCGTCGCAAGAAATTACCACATTGTGGTGCTCGGAAGAAAGCCACTCTTCAATCGTGGTTGCTTGATCGTTGTCGTCTTCAACCAGAAGTATTCTTGCCATGGAGCTAGAATACCAGATTTATTTGTTCTTCAAACGGCAGGAAAAGTTTGTCCCTAATGCAAAGAGAACGACTTTCACATTCACGATTCCGGCGGCAAACCTTTAGGGTCGACGCCAGGCGTCGACCGCTCAAAATAAAGAACGAGCAAAGCATGTTCGCATCCCTACAAATCACTTAGGTTCTACGGTGCATGGAATTGCTATCAGGGCCTCAAGTGCACTTGCTCTGGACTGCTTCTCGCGTTTAAATTCGAGAATCCTCAATGGAATGTAGAGCAAGAAGGCAGTTGCCCAGGCTTGCAACGCACAGATGCCTACGTGCATGGATTCGGTGCCGGGGATTGCTCCTGATGTCAAAACCCCCACAGTGATGCCGCAGAATAAAGCGATAGTAGCCGCCCATTTGAATTTCGGAAGCTCGTCCAACTCAGGCACACGTCCGAAACAATCTGGATTTCTCAAGAATACTTTCCGCATGACAAACCACTCGGCCAGTACGACAAGCGTTGGTGTCGGCACGATAACACAATTGAGAGATGCAATCGATTCCAGCGATTTTGCTGCACCTGAGATGGACAACCAGGCCGCCATTGCCGCTCCCAATATGGCGAGAACCGCAACCCAACCTCTGTGATTCCATCTCTTCAGGTTTTCGCAAGCGCTCACAGAGCCGAACAAATTGGAATCATTGGCAGCAAAATACGACGCAGCAAGAACAATTGCTCCGACAATGGCCAGACCGCCGAACGAGTAATCGTTCATCAAGCTTGTGGCGGCACCATATTCAGTTATGCCGGTTAGTTTTGCCACCATAAATCCGGTGCAGGGAAAAATCACCTGACCGATCGCCAGTGCTACCAGAAGCGGTACTGCACAATTTCCCACTTTAGGCTTGCTAAAGCGCCAGTAATCTGCCTCATTGCCCCAAACTGCAAAGCCTATAATGAATGTCGAGATCGTGGTCAATGCACAGGCAAATGACTTATGCGTCACCTCCGTCAAAACACTGGCCGGGCACGACGGTACCGTCTTCAAAAATGTGTACGTCACCCAGATTATGAGAACCGGGGCCGCGAAAAAGCGTGCAAAATTGGCTACGCCTTTGAAGCCAAAGAAATTGTTCATAGCCATAAGGAAAGCAAAGGCAACTGACAGAATCATCAACGGAGCTTTCCAGTGGAATAGGCCTTCGAGCCCATCGGCAAGAAAGAGTGCTGCCAACCCGTACCAGGCTATAAAGATCGCTACCAGATTAAAGGCGACGATTTTCGATCCCCACCTTCCGAATATGCTTCGGCTCAAAGCGGCATAGCTGAGCCCACTGACGGCGCCCAACTGGCAGGCGGGAATGGCATAGGCCAGAAGGATCAAGCAGCTGACGACAGTACATGCCAAAACTTGAGCGAGCGTGAAGCCCTGTTTGCACCATTCGAATCCGACCAGGACTGCCGGAAAGGCGGTGACCATGGTGATCCAGAGCAAACCCATTGTAAAAGGACCACGCCTTTCGCTTTGCGGAATCGCTGAGAACGGGTGTTCATGCTCATCGTGCGGATCTAATGGCTTGTGGTCATTGCGACTCTGGGGTGGCGCCAGTTTCGTCCTCTCCATACCGCCTTTACGGGTACGGGGACTTTTGGAAATGGTTGAGGTCACTAAATTCCCTCTCTGTGTTGTGCTCGCAGGGTTGCCAAGCGGGACCGATTAGTTACTACTACAGGGTTTCTGAGAAAAAGACAATCTGGTTTTCCACCCACCGCCCGTCTTCACTGGGAAAACTACGAGTTGTTAATTCCAAAAAAACGCTTATCAACTAAACTCTTGACTGGCCTTATGAAAACCGTCCGAGACAGGTAAATGCAGGATTCCACTGCGCGAGCGGCTGAAGTTAACCTGAAAAGAAAAAGCATCTGGATTTTGGTGCTGTCCAGTTTCACATGCTGGCTTATCGTCTGCATAGTGGGGCTCAATTGGTTCATTCAGGTAGTAAAGCCGCTTCAATATATACAGACCACACGCTATGTGCCCCTCGAGCAAAACCCGCTGGTCAGCAAGTTGCCTGCCTTTTTCGATTCGAAAGTGCGCCCCCAATTGCTTGTCCTGGGCTCGTCTTTACCCATGGAAGCGATCGCCAGATATGACGCTGAGTACACCGGCAGCTTTGACGAGAAGAATTTGAATGCGGTCAGAAAGTACACAGGTGCTCGCTATCTGGAACATCTAATCGCTCAGAAAAACGGCGCCCCCGTGACCGCGTTTAACCTAACATGTGTTGCCTGCATGGCTTCCGATGCCGAATTGATTTTGCGCCGCGTTGTCGAAGCCGGTCGCGCTCCGCAGATTGTCGTCTTCGGAATGGGCCCGCGCGACTTCATCGACAACATTGTGCCGGCTGTCGGAAAGACACCTGTTTGCCAACTTTTGAGTAATCGCATTACGCTTTCTGAGATTTTCTCCCAGTCGAGACCGCTCGACGAAACACGAGATCTTCTCCTGGGGCAGTTGGTCTACCTCTACAAAGTGCGCGGCGATTACAAAACGATGTTGACCGGATGGGCTTGCGACCTGTTTTCACATCCTGCAGATCTGTTTGAATCGCAGCAATTGGCGAAGATCGCCCAGAAGGAAGAAGTTCTAACTTCTACAGAAACCGGTAATAAAGCATCCCCATCGATTGAGCCAAAATCCTCTCAGTTTGCCGATCTTGGCGAGTGGAAAGAACGCTATCTTCCAGCAAACTTCGAGCGCTTCGAGAAAGAAAAAACAAGTTTTCAAAACATGCTCGCTATCTGCAAGAAAAACGGTATTCGCATGATAGTAGTGAACATGCCGATCACCCAGAAAAATAGAAAGTTGATTCCCGAAAAATTGTACGCTCGCTACCAGAGCGAAATCTGCACAATGCCAGCGTTGTATGGTGACGAGCTAATCGATCTCGATGCAAATGATGCGTTTCAACTGAGCGATTTTTACGACTCCGCACACTTGAACGCGCAGGGCGGAAAGAAGGTGCAAGACCTTATGGTTTCGTCCGCGAAGACCCTGAGCCTGTAAGGGCGGCATACATGCCGCCCAATGCCGGCGAGCCGCCGGCGCTCCCAAGTCGCCTTCAGTCGAGGTCTTTCATCGTCTTGTCTTCGGCTGATTCGCGCGTTCTCGGCGGCGCTTCGGCAGGTGCAGGTGAAACATCAGGAAGTTGTGAGCGATCAGCTGCTGGCTGCGGAGCAGTTTCACGAGGCTCAACATGAGGGCGCATGCGGCTTAGCGTACTGCTTGCCGAACTGTCATTTTCACTGCCGGGCGCATCGCCAGCCAGTTCATCCTTCTTGGTCTTCTCGCCCAGACGGTAGGACTTGTAGAGTTTTCCGTCCAGATAGACTCTGAATTCATTGGTACCGTTCATCCTCACTGAAGTGCCAGCCACAAAATCCATAGACTTGGACTCTCGACCCTGCAGAGGCTGTACGAATTCGTCGACGACCTTTTGATCGCGAGTCCACAGAACGCGTTTTGAAACCGTATCGACAAGCTCAACTTTCACATTCAATGAATTGACCGGCTCATCACCGGGGTTCCAAATTTCGCCGCTAATCTTCGGCAATCCGCCTTCCAGTCCAACATTTACGCCACGCAAAGTGACTGACGGAAGTGCATTGGAAGGATCGATCGTTTTTGCCTGCTGCAAATAGCCATAACCGGCATCAGTGTCACCGGCATCCAACAATTCCTTGCCGCGGCGCGTCAGAAGGGCGGCCAGTTTGTGTTCGTAAACAGGATTGTGCGTCGAATACTTGATCGCCAATCGAAGCTGATCTATAGCCAGATCGAGCTTCTCGTTTTTCTCATAGAGGTCGGATGCCATTTCGTAATTCTTGGCGTTCTGGGCAATTGCGTTCAATTTGTTCAAATAACTGAGCGCTTTTTGATCGTCATTCTTCGAGGCAAAATTCGACGCCATTTTTTGATAAATAGTCGCCAGTCGCGCTTCGGATTCGCCAAAGCGCGATCCTTCACGCAGTTCTTTTACTTCTTCCCACAAGCGCAAAGCTAGATCGATATTTCCTTGACGCAGTGCCTCGTCACCGTAAAGTGCATCGAGATCGGCAAGTTCTGCTTTCTTGCCAGGGACATTGTTTTTGGCAAGCGGGCGCAAGAGATCCAGGGCCTTGTCATACTTACCGCGCTGGCGATAGTAATTGGCGAGATCGGACGCCAGCTGCGGTTCTTCAACCACACCGGAGCCGAGCTGTTGGGCTTGACTGATGGCATCGTGGGCCTTGGTCACCTGGTCCACGCCCACGTAGGCACGTGCAAGCGCAAGAAACACGCGCGGATCTTTGCTGCGCAACGCCGCCGTTTTTTCGAGAGTTTTGACGGCAAATGCGTACTGACCGTTGGCCAACTCTTTTTTGCCCTGAATGAAAAGCCGCTCGTCATCAGGGGTTTTGGTCAAGAAAAATATTGTCGCACCGGCGGAGACAAGCAGGACAGTGACGGCAGTAAGGGCGCCGACCATAGTAGGAAGGCGCGACGCCATGCTCACACCCAGCTTCTTGGAGCGCCTTTGCGGATGAGACTTAGCCTCTTCGTACGCCAGCTCGTCAGAATTCTCTACAGGTCTTTCCATTGTTTCGACCGCTCGTCCTTTGTCCTGGCTGTCCTCATCATTGAAGTCCTCGCCGCCGCTTTCCTTGAAAGAGACGCCACACGAGACACAGCGCTCGTATTGATTGGGATGATAAAGACCGCAGCCTGGACACTTCATTGTTTACATCCAAAGAAAAACTGCGCGGTGAGCCTGCTGCCAGCCTTTGCTGACGAAAATCAAGCGCGTCCGCGCAGTCTTTACTAGTGAATTGGTGGAAATGACTCGCATGCCTCGTTAGGGAGGTGTACTGCTCCCAGATTAGCGCATCTCGAATCAATAAGATTCTACTTGATTTCTACCTTGGCGCCAGCAGCTTCCAGCTTTTCTTTCATCTGGTCTGCTTCTTCCTTCTTGACCTTTTCCTTCAAAGGCTTCGGAGCGGCATCAACGAGATCCTTAGCTTCTTTCAAGCCGAGGCCGGTCAGTTCGCGGACGACCTTAATGACGTTGATCTTCTTGTCGCCGACAGAAGTAAGAATTACGTCGAAGTCGGTCTTCTCTTCAACTTGAGCGGCGCCGCCGGCAGCAGGAGCTGCAGCGAAAGCCATAGGAGCTGCGGCAGTGACGCCGAACTTCTCTTCCATTTTCTTCTTCAGGTCAGCAGCTTCCAAAAGGGTGAGCGATCCGATTTGTTCCAACAGATCGTCAACCGAAAGTTTCGTAGCCATTTGTATTTACTCCTCTAACTTATGTCTTCAGCAATGAATTAAACGCACGGAACAATGCCTAAGCGGCGTTGTCGTTCTTCTTAGCGACTTCTTCAGCCAGAACAGCGATGTCACGAATAACGGCTTCCAGGAGTCCGGCAATGCCTCTGGCACCGGAATCGAGTCCACCCATAATCGATGACAACAATTGCTCTTTGCTGGGCAATTCGGCAAGACCCTTAACATCGTCAGATGTAAGAGCATTACCTTCAATCACTCCGCCTCTTACCGCGCCCTTTTTGATGGACTTCAGATAATCGACGACCGCTTTGGCAGGTTGAGCCGGATCGTCGTAGCCAATAATGATTGCCGACGGTCCCTTAGCCAATTTCTCGATTGCTGCAAACTCTCCAGAATCGGTAGCGATTTTGATGAGGGTGTTCTTAGCAATACGGCACTTGGCTTTGCTCGGTTCGAGCTTTCTGCGAAATGTAGTGATTTCAGCAACTGTCAAACCGCTTAAATCGGTGACAATTGCCACTTTGCCGTCTTTGAAGAACTCTTTGAGTTCCGAGACGATTTCCTGCTTGCGTGCCTTGGTGGCCATTTACGCCTCCTTAGATAAGTGCAACGCAACTTTTTGAAACTCCCTGGAAAAAGAAAAAATCCCAGGGATATTTCCGCGGGATCACAAGCAGAGGGGTATTCCCCCCAGTCGATAAAACGCTGGGCTTTTGCCTGGCGTGTACTCGAATTTGTGACCTCAAGCCGGTTACTGTTACCAGTGATTAAGCCCTGCTCACGCAAGGCACCGTGCTGTCTGCGGTCTAATCGCAAAGTGCGACGTGTATTCTTCCAATAATATGATCTTTGGTCAAGCGATTTACCGCTCAAATAGCCTAACTGTAAGCGTTTCTTAATGAACAACCGCCCGAGACGCCCTGGCAGATTGGAATTGCCTCGTTTTGAAAGATTGGCAAATCGATCACTGTTTAGCCATGTCACTTCGATTACGCGGATTGTGCATCCTATTGATTGAGGCTTACAATGACTCGAGTCACCGGCAGTAGGCGTCCATGCAAGTCTTTGAAAAACACGTTTTTGTTTGCGTTTCAGGAAAAACCTGCCCGGGTCAGGGGGCGATTGAAGTTTGCGATGCATTGCGAAAGGAATTTTCCGAACGCGGGCTGAAGAAACAAATCCGCATCAATAAGTCCGGCTGTTTCGACCAGTGCGGTCACGGGCCACTCATAGTCGTCTATCCGGAAACAGTCTGGTACGCACATGTGACGGTCGCAGATGTCAAAGAAATCGTGGAGTCGCACCTGGTCGGTGGGCATCCCGTGGAACGTCTCCTATACGACGGCTCCGGCCGTATAGTCTGAGACTGCTATTCAGTGACTTATAAAAGAGCCGATGGGAGGCGCCCTCATGACAAATAGTCGAAACGAGGCTGCAAGCCACTCCCACCGACTAAATTGATAATACCCCAGCAAACACGTTTCAAACGGTTAGGGCGGCAAAAAATCCAAATTCGGCTTAACGTCCGTCAGGCCTACGTTTGCGCGGGCGAACAGCTTTTGAAATTGACCGCAGGCCAATTTTATCGAGGGCACAAGAGAGCGATCCCTCAATTGTTCAATCCTCTTGTCATCCAGTGATTTGACCTGGCGAATCAGTTCGGGGCGCTTATTTATAAGCGCCAAAAGCATATAGAGCGATTTGGATCGATCGTCGTGTGATGGACGCAAGAGATCGCGGCTATAAACCTCCACCATATCGACAAAAGGAAAGTCATCCGGCAAAAGAGGAAGACTTTTGAATAAATACCGCGTGACCATGGTTCGCACATTCACATCAACATCATCAACCGCCGGAAGAAGTCGGCTTGCAGTATCAGGAACCTCTCCGGCCCAGCTCAAGAGTTCTGCCGCGCAAGTGCGCCGCACCGCATTTGGATCGTGATCAATGAGATACAAAAGTTCCTCGCGCATCGGTTGGCAGTGGCGAAGTAACTCTTTCACCATTTGATTGCAGGGCTCGTCGGAATAATATTTAACCCCGTCCCGCATTTCTTCGCTGGCCGGGCGCCCTTGCGACTCAAGGAATTCAAGCCTTTGATGCAGTTTTTCCAACAAATGCACCGGCTCTTCGCTGCGAAAATTTACCTGTTGCGGATTTTGCAAAATACGGCTCGGCAATTCATGTTCGTCGCCCAATATATCAACCGACAAATAAATGTCAGTGCCGTCGCCGGTAACTGCTTGAACATTTGCTTCCATCCGCCTGAGCTTCAATTGGCGTTTGAAACGCTCGAT
>JBGAVL010000189.1:0-12108 GCA_044228145.1 Obscuribacteraceae bacterium (SeqCode) | reverse complement strand
ACCACCACCACCACCACCACCTCCTCCTCCTCCGCCTCCTCCCAGACCGGAAACAATAGTTGAATCACCTACACTCTCATCGCAGGCAAGGACAATGACGACACAATTGGAAGAAGACACAGCGGTCGGAGCACCAGATTGGTGCTTGCAGTACTCCTTTCCTGGATTGAATGAACTCAAGGCTGAGCGAAACGATCTAAACGATCAGATTCGCCAGATTCAAAACCGAATCGGTACAATTGAATCTCGCATTTCGCTTCTGGACGGCGTCAAGAATTCGTTGCTTTCCGCCGACGGCACTGGTCTTGTTGCCGCTTGCCAAAAGGTGTTCGCAAAGATTGGCTGGTCGACTACGGTTTCGCCAAGCAACCCGAATGAGTTGTGGTTGAATCTGAGCGAAAAAGCCGATGTTCTCACCCATGTGGTGAAGAGCAATTCGCAAGCTAAGCGTACTGATCTGGCTCTTCTTGGAGAATCGGTCATCAATTACTGGGGCGAGCATGAGAGCGAACCGAAGGGATTGCTGGTTGCCTGCACCTGGTCAAATCGACCGCCGACCGAGCGCACCGAGCCTGACTTCACCGATGCACTGGCTGAGTTTGCTAAGAAGAAAAATCTTTGTCTGATGACTTCCATGCAGTTATTGTGCATTTTCAAGGACCTTGAATTGGGCACAGTCGGTGCTGATGATGTGCGCCGCAAGATCATGGAAACTAGCGGTGTCTTAAGCGGTTTCTCACTCACGTAATAACTAGACTCGAGGCAAATAGTGTCGTTACCTACATTGATCATTTGCGAAGCCGGAGAAGATAAAGCTAAGCAAATTGAGGAACTGATAAGGGCCCACACTGAGCTCAGGCTCATAGGCACAGTCAACAGGCAAACTGCGGCAAAACAAATTGCAGCGCTTTCGCCAAAACTGGTCTGGATTGAATTGGCTCCAGAACCTATGAAAGCACTGACGCTTTTAGGTGACTTGAGAGAACAGCACCCTAAAGTCCAGTTTCTCGTGAGTAATGAGACTCTTGACGGCGGATTGATCAAAACGTCGATGCAACTGGGCGCCACTGACTTTCTAGATTCACAAACATGGAAGGACCAACTTCCTGATGTCGTCAAACGCATTGTGCTAAAAGCAGAGCAGCTGCACGCTCCGGCAGCAACAACAGCCGCGGCTCCGGCGGCACCAACGGCTGCCTCAGCCAAAGATAAAGATGCAATGCCGCCTGGACTGGCAGCAGCATTAGCTGATGGCGATGAAGAACCTGGTTCTGCGCGCCCGGCGATAGCTGCCACGGCAGCTGCGCCGGCGGACTCGCTTGCAGTTCAAAGGAAAACCGGCACCACAGCAGCCATGAGCAGTACTTCGCGCGGCAAAGAAATAAAGGGCAGTGCAACGGCATCGCCGGCATGGATCTGGGCGATTATCTTGGGACTCTTTGGATTGTCCTTTTTGTTCTACAAACTGTTTCCATAAAGCCAGACTTTTAATTGGTTAATTTGCTGCCTGATCAATTTTGGCGGCAAGTATGAAGTCGCTCTCTGTCAAACCGCCTACTGCATGAGTCCAGATTTCCACCTTCAATTTTCCCCAGCAGACAAAAAGATCGGGATGGTGCCCCTCCAATTCTGCAACGGCCCAGACTTTATTGGCAAGTTTCATCGGCTCGCTGAAATCTTTGAATGAGAAGCTCTTGACCAACTTTTTTTCGGTCTCGATTTCCCATCCACTTATTTGCTTGATCAGTTTTTCTCTTTCGGATACGGTTAAGGGTGGCGTTCCGCCGCTGCATGGAATGCACTTTTTTTCAGTAAGTGACATGTGTGTTCTTTCCTATGTGCCGGTCTGAAGCACAATTTCGCCGCTCTTGTCGGCAGATGTATTTGTACCGGTCGCCTTTCTTGAACGCAAATCTTTGATGATATCAAAAGGAGATCTGACCATTCTGTACAGATCGCGATCACCCCTGGAGATCAATCCTTGTTTTTCCATCTCTTTCATCATTCGATCAAAGTGCTGATAAGGCTTTTCGTACATTATATAAACAGGAGTAGGCTCCTTCATCCTAGTTTGAAGATGAGTAAGGATCTCAGCCATTTCATCCACCGAGCCTAGTCCGCCCTTTTCAACGACAGCAAGGTTATTGGTTCTGAGCACTTCCTTGCGAGGTCCAAAATCCTTTGCTTTTAGAATGACGGTCTGGTATCCGTTGCCGACTTTTTCGTGGGGCAACTCTAATGAAACACCGATCGAACGGCCGCCTGCTTCATAAGCACCGCGGTTGCCGGCTTCCATCATGCCCGGTCCGCCGCCGGTCATGACGGCATAGCCTTCTTTGGAGAGAAGCGCCGAGGTCAGCCGGCCGCGCTGATAGGCAAAAGTGTCGGATTTAGTACGGGCCGAGCCGTACATTGTGGCTACCGGAGCATTTTCTCTTACCGCCTCGAGCCCGGTAATGAGATCCTGATGCGCTCGCATTACCATGTTTCGATCAGCAAGGTTGAGGCGACTTCCCTCGATCATGCTGAGCAAACTGCTGCTGGTGTGATCAGACTTTCTAGTATTCAGGTGCACATTTTGTTCGGCTAAATTATCATAAAAATAACGCGGCGGGGCATTGGGATCGCGCGTTGCCTCAGCCATTTTCGTCATTTCTTCAAGCGTTCGCGCTCCCTTCACCCCACTTGTCGGTCTGTACTTCTCATAGGCTATATTGGCACCACCCATAAGGGCACCGCCAAATGCAAATGTGGTGGCACTCTGCACAGTGTCTCCTACCGATGCAAAACCATTGCCTGATAAAAGTGAATTTCCTTGCGCGTGCGTAATACCGCCAACGACACCACCAGCAGACCCCACGAAAATATCGTTTTTCATGACCGATCTGAAGGCACTATTGGCCAGTATTCCTTCAGTATACTTGGAGGCTGCCGTTAATCCTTTCGCTTCTGCGATGGCTTGTTCGTTGAAGGCGCGCATACCGAGCCCTTTCAGAGCGATGCTTGTGGCAGTCAGACTGCCCCACGTCAGTCCACCCACCGCCATGTTACGCATGCGAGCGCCGACGAAACTTTCACCTTCCTCCACCGGCGTGAAAACACCATTGTAAGCAACACCGGCGGCCACCGATTTAAGAACGGGAGCGACTGCTCCCCGGGACATCAGTCCGTAAGTTGCCGAAGTTTCCATTCTTGCGGCAGCACCGGGTCCGGCCACTCGACTCATAAGTAAGAAAGGCACGGCAGAGCCAATAGTGCCTCCGACTGTTTGCCCTACCCAGCCTGCAGAGCCGAATTCTGCCTGCTCCGGTTTATCGAAAAACCTGGTGCTTTGCTCGAGATTTGTTCCGGAGACCTTGTCTAAGAGCTGGGTCACTCCGGTCAACGGCGACTGAACAAGAGAATACTTGAAAGATGACCAGGCGCCGGCAGCAAAATCGCTCATAGCCGAACCGCCCGACTTATGAGCTTGAGTGGAATCGTCGGCAGCAACCGCTTCGGTCTTTACGACCGCTTCTATAACTTGGTCTCTAAAATCTGCACCAGGCATATACGCCAAAACTCCATAGGCAGTGCACTTAAGACGCTGCCTGATTTAATCGGTTGATGATCTCTCGACTGGCTCGAGAGAGCGAGCTATTTAATTCAATGGAAAAAGGACGAAGATATCTGAATAATACGCGAGGCCCCTACTGTGCGCATTGGGGGAAATACCACTGGACCATTTAATCTCCAGCCGGGCACTTGATCCCATTTAATCTTCTGTCACTTCCTTGGAGTAGTCCCCGACCGTGAGGTCAGTCTCTGACACAGTTCCTCGGCGAGTGAAAGTAATTCTGAGGGTATCTCCCGGCTTGCGAGCCTTAATTGCTTCCCGCATGTCTTTGGATGACGCCACAGGGATGCCGTTGACCTTATGAATCAGATCACCGGGCGCTAATTTGGCCCGATTAGACGGTCCTCCGGCGGCCACTTTGCGAACCAGCACACCCTGAACATCTTTAGGAATAGAAAGAGCTTCCCTCACCTTTGGATCTAGATCTCTCATATAAATCCCTAAATAAGGTCTGCTTATCGAATGGTGGGCGAGCAACCCCTCGGCCACATCGCGAGCGACATCGACTGGAATGGCAAAACCGATATTCTGAGCATCGTACCTTATGGCTGTATTTATGCCGATTACTTCCCCGCCCAGATTTAAGAGTGGACCGCCAGAATTGCCTGGATTAATAGCAGCGTCGGTCTGTATCAATTCGACGTGATGATTAAGGTCGGCCACCGACCTGCCGATCGCACTGACTATTCCGAGAGTGACAGTATGCTCAAAGCCAAAAGGATTTCCTATAGCGATCGCCCATTCGCCAGGTCTGATGTGTTTGCTTGAACCCAGGCGGGCAATCGGCAACCCGGTGGCATTGATCTTGACCAGAGCCAGGTCGGTGAAATTGTCTTTGCCGACCAATTGACCGGGAAACTCTCTTTTGTCGTTCAGAATAACTTTTATCTGACTGTCGGCGCGAGCGACATGGCTGTTGGTGAGGATATAGCCGTCCTGGCGAATGATCACTCCAGAGCCGGCAGAGCGCTTCTCTTGCCCGTCACCGAAGGGTTGTGGGGTTTGCTCCGGACGCATGCGCGGTCCGAAGAAAAACTGCGGGCCGGGTGTATCTATGGCCGTCGCCAGTGGTTTTCCAGCCGAACTTCTGGCCGTAACTTCAATGGCAACGACAGCCGGTGCTACCTTTTCAGCCATATCGGCGACTGTCAGCTCGCCCAGATTGCGGACGGTAGCTCGAGGCGGCGGCGCCGGCGGCAAGGCGTTTTCCTTCGTATCGACCTGGCCGGCCGCGGTTCTGCGCGAATAATCATCGCTGTCATGGGACATGAATTGTGAGCCAATCCAGAGCCCGACGCCAAAGGTATTGACGATGAGAATGCCAATCAGCAATTTGCTGCTCAGGTGAAGATGTGGCTTTTCTGCTGGCTGAGCTGCGGCAGATTCTGTAGAACCCAATTGGGCGGGTTTTGCTGCAGCATCCAGACCAAGGGAGACTTTCGTTGAATTGTCGTCGCCGTTTTCTGCCATTTCCGGTCGGTCCGCTACTTGTGGGTTGAGCCGAATGAAGAGGCCCAGGCGTTTCAAGACTATCATTCCACGCACTCAGCCTCCCTCCACAAGACACGGACAACCAGCTTAGTAAATGCCACTGTTCGAACTTGACCATGTTGAGCTAAAAACCCATCACTCTACGGTTACTTGATGTTTTATGCTCTTATCATCGCGTGCCCAGAGAGTGTACGCGATTCCGGCCAGCATACAGATAAGGGCGCAGACTGATACTACAATCGGTGCCCCGTAATGAGCCGCCGACCAACCGATTATCAAACTGCCGACTGGAGAAAATCCCATCATTACGATTAAGTGAATGCTCAACACGCGTCCTCTGAGCTCGTCTTTCACAGCCAGTTGAATGAGCGAATGTCCTGCGCTCAATTGAGCAGTGAGAAAAAAACCGACCGGCACAATTACCAACTGGCAGAGCCAGTATTCTTTCGACCATGAAAACGCCAGAAGGCTCAAACCGAATAGAAGGGCGGCAAAACCAAGATTGACTTTGAGAAATTCGCCTTTGCCTCGATTGGCCAGCATCAATGCCGCCAAGAATGCTCCCAACCCTGCCCCGGCTCGAAGCATTGCCAGTGTGCGTACATCACCGTGCAAAATCTCGGATGCGAAAACAGGCATCAGGACGTTGTAATTCATTCCGCACAAACTGATTACAGCGCCGAGAAATATCAATCGTACAATCGTGGTTGAGCCGAGTATGAAATATACACCTTCTCCTATGCCTTTCTTTTCGATGGTCTCTTCGCTACTCTTTGCCTTACCTACCGAAATCAGAGTGTAGGCAAGCAGAGTAGACAGATAACTGGCAGCATTGAGAAAGAAGCAAGCGGCTTCACCGACCAGAGGAATTGCGATACCGGCAATTGCCGGGCCGATTATGCGGGCGCCATTGAAAATAGACGAATTGAGACTGATGGCATTGACTAGATCTTTTCTGTCGATAAGCTCAGGCAAAAACGACTGCCGACAGGGTATTTCAAATGCATTGACGGAGCCTAACAATAGAGCCAATGCCACGCAGTGCCATACCTCAATTTGATTGTTGTAAGTCAAAAGGGCCAGGATTAGCGCTTGCAGCATGGAGACAAGCTGGCAAATTATCAATATCGATTTCTTATCCTTTCGATCCGCCACCCAACCACCGAAAAGACCCAGCAGCATGACAGGAAAAAGCGTAGCTCCTTCCACAAGCCCGAGCAAAAACGCAGAATGAGTAAGGCGATAAACAAGCCAGCTTAAAGCAACCTGCTGCATCCAGGTGCCGGACAATGAAAGTAGCTGACCGACAAAATACAGTCGATAATTTCGATATTTGAGCGATCGAAAAGTATGGGAAAGCTCTCTTTTCAGCGCTGATTCGGTTATCTTTCCGTCCCCCGCTTCAAGACGCCAATGAGGCAATTCGCTTTGATCTTTCGCAGGAAGAGAGAAGCACCTCAAGCATTGTTTTTGTCTCTCTGGAAAAATTGGCCACGGTCAAACGCCTTTCCAGCAATCTCACGCATTCTGCCGTCTCTTCAAAAGTAATGTCCAGACCTTTTTTGTTGGTCTTTCCGCTTTCGATGTTTTTGAGTTTGAGAAAAATGCGCACAAGCGAAATAATGGTCGAAAGATGATTCAAACCGGCAATCAGGCTCAGTCCGGCAAAACCGGGGCCGAAGTACAGTTTGGAAAAAATCTTCAAGTAAGCAAAACGTCTGAGCAAACTTTCGCAATGGGAACTAAGCGCACCAAGCTTATACTGATTCAATTCACCAAAACCGATCTTGCTACCGTCCACCTCAAGCAGCACCTTATCCGGTGGCATTACCAGGCTACGCGCAAGTGTTGCAGTATCAATTTCGCAGATATTATCGCGGTAAACATTGGTTGGAAAGTATGCCCGAAGAAGACTCTGAATCATCAGTGAATCGACAGTGCGTGCGGTGGTCTCCACACCGGCAATGCGGTCACAATCACGTTTTTGCTCGATCAAACGGCTGGTCTTTTCTGCCAGTCCGGATACGATCTTATTTGGGCTCGCGATAGTACTTTCAGTACTTTCAGACAGCGAAGAGAGAAAATCACATTCCAACTGGAGATAAGCATCAAACTCCAGCGGTTGTCCGTCGATTAATTGCAACGCCGTCCAGTCCGGGCGCAGGTCGGGGAAAAGCCTGGTGAAAAGGTCAAAAGTATGAGTCAGGTGTTGTCTTTGTTCAGTCAATGGGCTCCCGCTGTTGTAGAGAACGCCGGTTGAGGCAAAGCTGGCAGAAGCGTACACACCGCCCGGAGTGGGCGTAAAAGTATAAGGAAACAGGCGACACATCGCAGGTTTGGCCTCTTCTCCATACTGCAAATGAATCTGGCAGCGGTTGTCAGGCGAGAGAAATTGGCAATTTCCGTCCGGCCGTTTTCCCAGAGCACTTGTGAACAACCTCTCCGCAAGAGAGCCAGGGGTTCCGGTTTTGATTATCTTTACAGGTTCTTTTCTTACTTCCTCTATCTTGAGGGAACTTATACGACTGAGGTCTTCGTCAGTTAAAGGTACGGGCCAGGAGAAGCAACAGTTTCCACAACCGGTGCAATCGAAATTAATACCCTCAGGTATATGCAGTATCGCTTCGCCACCCATAAGAGAAATTATGCCGCAAGTAGTTGCAATTAGCTTATAAATCGCGGATGCGTTAGACTGGCCAGCGCGAAATTTGGCGCATATGCCGACCAGGCGCCAAGTATACAAGCCAAGCAGTGTGATTGAGAGAAGTAATGATCGATACAGATGTCCAGGCAGACCCAGGTTCAAACAATTCGCTCAATACGGAGAAATTGCCAGTCGAAAAATTTCTTCTCGTCGGCGTCGCTGTGTTGTCATTTGTCTTAACTCTCTTTGCATTTCTTCCTGGTCTGGGCTCCCGATTCTTGTTGGACGAGCAATTCATGGCCGCCTGGTCGAAAGCATTGTTGTCAGGCTCAGCCGCTGGAGGATGGGCAAGTTATTTGAGTTGGAGTGGCGCCGATGCACAGGATGCGTTTGGACCTATAGCTTCACTTTCCTGTGTTTTCCTTTCTCAGCTGGGCTCCGGTCTGGCCAGGTTGTCCAGCATGGTCGTGCACGCAGGCTGCAGCCTGGCACTATATCTGGTATCGCGCAAATTGACAGCGGATTTCGACGCAAAAACTTCACTCTTCATCTCCATATTCGCCGCTCTGATTTTTGCTGTTCATCCGCTGAGCGCTGAATTGATAAATTTTGTGGGTGCCACCGGAATCGAGCTATCTGTGC
This sequence comes from Obscuribacteraceae bacterium (SeqCode), assembly GCA_044228145.1. Lineage (GTDB taxonomy): Bacteria > Cyanobacteriota > Vampirovibrionia > Obscuribacterales > Obscuribacteraceae > QKMZ01. Next base: position 3,715 of record JBGAVL010000189.1, on the reverse strand, counting down.
TGTTCTTTGCACTTTCCTTCAATTTTTATCTATCTGCCCATCCGGTTTGGAAAGCCGGCGAACAAAGTACCGCCAGGAAGAACAGCATTCTGTCGGTTGTATTTTTCGTGTGCGCTTATCTAGCTTATGCCAAAAGTTGGTACCTGCTGAAAATCGTAGCCATGTTCGAAGTGCTGAATTTTGCCCTCGACCCGGTGGCAAGAAGCGCTTACAAGTCACTTTTTAAAGACGCGTCAACACCCGGGCGCAAACGGTTTTTCATTACCATCGGCAGTTTGATGGCGGCATCAATTGCTTTCATGACGGTGGAATTTGCCAGGGGAACAGATCCGATTGGCGCACTTATGGCGATGATGCCCAATGGATTGAAGTGCATGTTGTTGGCGACGATGTTTCCAATCAACCGCTCGCTCTGGAAAAAATACAGCCCTGAGTATGTTGTTCTCTATATCGTTTTCGGGCTTGCTGCAGCACTTTCGGCCTATGGCGTTTGGCGCAATCCGAAATATCGTGTAGCCCTTGCGCAGGCGACAGCATGGGTATTTTTCGGTTTGTTGGTAGGCGGCAATCAATCGCTTGTCGCAGATGATTTTTATGGTCATCGCTATCTCGCTCATGCTCAGGCGGGTGTTTGCATATTGCTGCCTATGCTTTGCTTCGGTCTGGCGTCAGCACTCAATCAGAAGCGCCTCTGGGCGGCAGCACCTGGTGCTCTGGTCTGCCTAGTGTTTATGATCGCATCCGGCCGTCATTCGTTTGCTCAGAGCCAACACTACAAAAACTCCAGTAGATTGCTCGAGAAAATCCAGAAATCAGCGGCAATTATCTGCGCAAAAGAAAAGTCCCCATACTGCATTGCCAAAGATGTTCCCAGGCAGATCGCATTTGTTCCCTGTGTGTCACCTTATCGTCCGATTTTGCTCGACGCCAAAAACGGACTGATGCGCGCCCCTATAGTGTCGGGCGGGCCGCTCAAAGATGCGCTGGCCGCCGGACGATTGACAGGCAGCACAAGCAGGTGGGATCAAACTTTCGATTCGCTGGTGCCGGTTGTAGTAGAACCCAAGGTCAACGAGCCTGCATTCGCTCTAAATGCAGAGCAACTTGGCGAAGCGCTTAACCCGCCCCTTCAATTCTGGAAAACTGTCGGACTGGACAAAAAAGAAGAGTCACTGAAAGTTGCCAGCAATTCAGAACACGAGCCGGGAATCAGCATGTTTTCTCGAGTCTTGAGTCCAATCGATGGTGACGCTTTCTATATTGATGCAAAGATCAGTACACCGGTACAGCCGGCAAATCCGAATGTCGAGCTACATTGGATGACATTGCACACAAACAATTACGAAAAGGAAGATCGACGCGCTGTTGTACTTGCTCAAATGAACGACAACGCCTACCACCGGTATCTGTTCTCACTGCGCGGCACCGGCTGGACGACAAATGGCCCGTCCACGCAGATTACACTTGGCTTTCCATCAAGCTCAACAGTAGATATCAAAGGCATTGGTATCATCAACGACAAAAACATCTATGCCCAATTCAAGAACGTGGGTGCAGGAAAAAACACGGCTAAATCACGTTTTTGCGATCTGTGTTTTGACTACCCGGACGACGCTGATTTGGGATTATTCCAGATAGGCAAATCCTCAAACCGGATCGATTTTACCTATGATGTCTCTGCCATTGCTGGCAGTGCCGGGGCGATTCTATTTACCAGTCAAGCGAACCAGTTAAACCTGCTTGGCGACAGTGGTGAAATACCGCATAACAGCCAGCTTAAACTGGACTTGAAGGCAACCTCTGGAACAGTTAGCATCGCATTAGATCAATTCGCCAAGACAGGCATCTATGGTTTGCGAATTGCGGCCCTTGATTCCACGGGCAAACCGGTAGGAATGTTCAGCGATAGAATTTGGTTGCTCGTGGACAAGTCCCAGTAATTTCAGGAGAGCATAAATTGGATAAACTGAGAGTCTCAACCAAAGACATCATTTTTGCATGGCTGGATGATTCACAGGACAACTCCTATTACCTCGACAAGATTGAGGGTGAAACCCGCATGGTTAACCGCAACCTCATTGAGTTGCGCGATCTCACAGACGAAATTGAAAGAAGTTCCACACGATATTTGTATGTTCCAAAAGCAACCAAAGAAGATCTGATGGAGGATCTCAACGCATTTCTCGAGACGGTGGAGCGGCCCGATTTGAAAAACGTGTTGCCAATCGCATTCGAAAGCCCGCATAAAGTCAGTTCTTTTCGAAAGATTCTCGAGAAAGCACCAGAGGAGCTTCAGAGATTCGACGAATTCAGAGAGAAACGGATTTTGCGCAGAATTGAAAAATGGCTCAACGCAAACGGAATCGAGCCATCATTCAAATAGATAGTTGATAGATATAAAATCTATGTCTGTGGAGGAAACCTGGCAGTGCCCAATGGAGAGCGCTCAGGCAGAATTGGACCTCGTACACACTTTATAGCGGACCAGGGCAGGTAGAGAGTCTCATTTTCTCTGCGCAGACAGAGATACGTGTTCTGGTCGACCATGGCAACTTCGCCCTCGACCTGCTCACCGCTGATGAGCAAGACTGTTACAGGTGTGTTCATTGGAATTGCCACGGCAACTCTCCCGCTCCAACAACATCTCAAATATTAGCAGGCAAGCCAATAGACTGACGACACCTGTGAAATTATCAAGCGAAAGCAGAACACACTCAGTGCAACGTCTTTACCAGACCAGGGGCGGAACTCTTCGAATTTAGTACTAGGCAACTCTATTGGCTGCGTTCAATCTTTCAAATTCGTCATCAGCGTTTGCGATGGCATATTGTCTTTGTTGCTCTCTGGCTTTGGCGACTTTGACCTCTGCAAGTGCACCATAAGCATCGGCAATGGCGCCGAAGATCTGATTGAGTCTCTCGTAGTTGCCTGTCTTGATGCACTGCGCAAGAGCTTTACCCAAATCAGAAATGCAGCCTTCAATTGCACTTTCGCTCATGCCTGCCGGGTTGGCTTTTGCCTGACCGATTATGTTGTTGGTAGAACCGACTGCAGTAACAACTTGAGCATTTGCAAATTGGTATTCGGGACTCGATGAAGAGTATCCGCTCGATGCCATTATGGTTCGACCATCACTATTGGTGACGGAGCCGTCGTTGTGGATAAAGTTGCCATTTGCTAGCTGTACCCCTTCCGGGGTGCTTGTATATTCAGGCGTCCAGAGCTTATTGGTCTCAGCGTTGTAAGTGAGGACCGTTTTGCCATCTTTGTCCACCTCACGATAAGGAGTCTCCTTATTGTCGGTGTCGAAAACAAATCGACGTCCATCCTGACCGGGACCGGTCTGCTGGCCGTTCGCCTCGTTGGTATAGGTGACTTTATCTTCTGGTTTTGGTCCTCTTTGAACCTCAGTTTCGATGCGGCCCCCTGGAGTAGCCGAGATGGTTACAGCGCCAATGGTGGTGGAAGGCTTACCATCTGGAGTCGTGGCTACCTTTACTTGCTCAACTCCGGCAACTGTTGATTCGTTGGTGCCATCGCGAGCGCTCCTAAACCTTCTCTGCATCCATTCGGGAAGTTTGTCGAAAGCAACCTTTTCTCCATTTCTATAGAATTCAGGTTTGCCATCGGGACCTTCCTTGACGTCAAACATTTTGCCGTCGCGGCAGTGACCGAAGCGTCTGCGTCCGTCTTTATCCTGGACAGTCTTAAAGCC
>JBGAVL010000188.1:244-12132 GCA_044228145.1 Obscuribacteraceae bacterium (SeqCode) | reverse complement strand
GATATAGACGTGCTTGTTGGCGCTGTACAGTACACGCATCTCGTCGCCGTGCCAGCCATCTGCCAGCAAACGCACACCTCTGGCCAGTGGTGTAATTCTGCCGGCTCCAGGACCAACTCTCACGATTGTGGCATCGTGTGTCGTTTGCACAAGGAATGGCTGTTTGACGACAGACACCGTATATGGTGAGGTGGCGCTGGCGCTGCGGCCGTCTTTTTCCACAGTGAAGACGGGAGCAGCCTGCTCGAATTGATCGAGAGGACCGACTTTGATAAATCCTACGTATCTGTCAGAACGAGCTGCAGGCAGGCGTTGGTAAACCTGCCCGTAGGCGGCGTCCAGACCAGTATTGACTGAATCGCTCATCTGGGACATTTGAGTGGTCTGCCCGCTTGAAGGTGGTGTCGTTGCCGTGCGAGTGAGTGGTTTGTTGCCGGCTTTGGCACCACTGGCAGTGCCTCTTCTTGGCGCGCGAGCCCTAGCGCTCGCCTTTCTTTTGGCCACGGTCTTGCGCTGCTTAACCTGCTCTCTGAGTGCGATTGACGGGTAAAGGGACACTACATGTCCACCAAGCTGCATGGTTACTGTGGCGGCGGGAGTGGCGCGGACGGAAAATTCAACCAGCTCGCCAGGCAAAACTCCGCGATCGACTGCAGGTGAGACAGAATCAGGCAGGACTTTTAATTCAGCAGCAGGAACCGCTGGTGGTGGCAGATCTCTGTTGATCGTCATTGTCTTCGTGGCGCCCGTTGGTCGCCCTGCGCCCTGCGGGCCGCTTGCTCTATCCAGCAATTGCAGAGTGAAAACATTGGCGCCAGGTTGCAAACTTACGACGTGAGCAAAAAAACCGGCGCGGCCGATTCTTGCTTCCTGTCCATTGATGGTCAGTCCGGCACCGGGTGCGATCGCTCCCACAAAGAAAGATGAAGATGCGGGCACTTTGCCATTGTCCGGCGGATAAGCAACAAAGATGTTGGCGGTATTTGCGCCGTCTGCGGCGATTGCTGAGCCTGAATGCTGGCTCGAAGAAAAGACAAATTTGAGACAAAGGTCTGGACAGAGTGCAAAGAAAGAAAGTGCCAGTCCGGCGGCTGCGGCGCCTAAACCATAGCGCCAACCCGGGCTTGTTAACTGCATCTTTCCTCCTGCCTTGCCTGATTCTTGCGGCGCATTGCCTGCGTCTGTGTTTCCTGGACTCCGACCTGATTTGTAGTGGCGCAATGCCTGCGCCCTGTAGTTAAGCGTATTTCAATTAGAGTCAGTGGGTACTCAATGCCTTTTCTTTCTCCGCACGAGCTTTCTCAATTCGTTTTTTCAACTCATAATCATTAACTGTCCAATTGAACGGAAGTGCATAGCCCTTAATTATTGTCACGCTGGAAATAGCTTCTCTCGCAGCATCGTTGAGAAAGGAAATGACAAAATCAATCGGCGAACCATAGCGTTTTTCAAAGAGTCGTTCATGCCATTGCAGGTAGGGCCCAAGATCAAATCGACCCTTGTATTTGTCAAAGGCGACGTTGGTGGGCTCGCAAACCCAGAGATAAGAGGCTTCCTTCATGTCTTTGTCCATTCGATCCGGCGCTACCGGGTGATCCAAAATCCACGGATGGCCTATTGCGCCGCCGCACATCAGGAAGACTTCTTCAGGATAGTTGTCGTTGAAGAGGGGCTCGATCTTTTCGTTTTTAATCGTCTGCAACGACAGCTTATCGCCGCCGACAGTAAATTTGCGTCGAGTCGGATCGTTGCCTAATTGTTTGAGATCGGTGATTGGAAAGTGATCGGCTATTTCTTTTATGGCAATTAGATTGTGGACGTTGAGCCAGTAGGAAAGCCGTTCTTTGTCGTTGATCATCTTGGCTGGACTGATGTGCGCAATCTCCTTCATGCTTTCTTTGAGCAATGGAGACTTCTTCAAAGCGGCATAATCGACGCTGTGGTCTTTGACAAACTCCTTCAAAAGCTGGGCGTACTTATCGAAGCGGTATGTGACGGGCGTTTCGACTTTGACGAAGAGAGTTTCTACAGATTCGAAACCGTCGCCAATCAGCTGAAAACCAACTAGAAGAAGACCCACTGCCAGTATGCACAGACCAATTGCCTTCATAAGAAAACTGTTGCGTTCGGTCAAAATCTCAACCTCGCTACGGCATAGTAAGTAATTGGCTTAAGTTTGCTAACTGTCATTAGACATTAAAACACTGGTAAGCGCAATTTTATCTGTAAATGCCCAAAAAGAAACGGCGCCTCATGCGACGCCGCTGCAAGACCAAAAATTTGGAGCGTACCGGGGTCGAACCGGTGACCTCTTCAATGCCATTGAAGCGCGCTACCAACTGCGCTAACGCCCCGTAGGATGTGGTTATACCACAAACCGCTTTAGATGGCACCCAATGGCAATGACCGCCTTAATGGAGCGTTTTGAGTTGGCGAATGTGCTGTCTGCGCGGGCGACGCATGGCGTCGCCCCTACAAGACGGGGGGATATGATGGCGTCGCCCCTACGTCTTGCGGCTGAATTCCACAGGGGTGACCAGTTCTCCGGCGCTTTCCGATGCGGCTGAGCCACCGGCCGACGGGCAGGTTCCACAGCCGCCTGCTTGATTGACGCCACTCATAGGGTTGGCGGGTAATTTGACGACGGACTTGTCTTTACTACCGGGCAATTTGCGGGTCAGGTTCAGCCCTGTTCTCGCTTCCACGTACTGTTTTGCTTTTTCCTTGCCCCAGCGCAGCTTGCTTTTCATGTTGAGCAGGAAATACTTGTCGGGAGGCCACAGAAATGAAGTTTCGAAATAACACCAGATCGTGCAGCCCTGGCAAAAATCCCATGTCCCTTCTTCTTTGCGTTTTTGTTGCACAGGTGGGCTGCGCCACAATTCGTCCAGATTTGATCTGCCGTTTTCGTGCGTGATTTTCAGCCTCTCGTCATGCATGTGATAGCACGGCAGGAGTAAATGATCGTCGGGAGAAATCACAATTGTCGATGAAACAGCCCGGCAGCGTGGGCTTTTGACTTGATTGCCGCCATTCAGGTAGAACTCGAGAAATGCCCAATTGACGCAGACATTGTCAAATCTAGCCAGTCTCTGCAATTCTTTGATGCCGTCTTTGTGCAAGAGTTCGTTGCCGCAGAAATCGAAGACCGGTCCAAGAAGCACCACCACGCCCAGGTCTTGAGCCAGGCGGATAACCGGCTCCATGCCCCAGATCGACTCGGGTGTGGCTGTGGCGATAATGGATGGACGCTCGCCGAGGCTGCGAGCCAGTTTCAAACTTTCAATAACCTTGTCGTATCCGTCGATGCCGCGCTCTGCCTTGTATTCGTCGCGGTCTGTGGTGGAAAGGGAGAATTTCAAATCGTCGATCAGACCGACAAGCTCTTTAGCCATGCGGGGATAGAGCGTACCCGTATTGGCGACGCTGACGAAAAATCCCATGGATTTCGCCGCCTGCAATACTTCCGGCAAATATCTGTAAATGAGCGGCTCACCGCCTGTGAAATCAAGCACTTTCACGCCCAGGCGTTTGAGCGCTGCCAGGTTTTCAATGATAGTCTCAGGCTGGCTTTCTTTGATGCGAATGTTTTCCGGCTTCACCGGAATGTCGCAATAGGTGCAGCGCGAATTGCATTTGTAGGTCAGGTAGTAGTTGGCAAGAATGGGCGGCACTTTTTAGATGTGGTCCTGGAAAAATTTCTTTTCTGGCTCTTGCTAACCGTATGGTCATCAATGCCAGGCGGCGCCTGCGGGCAGCCGATGGGTCTCTCTGAATGCGGTCAGGGTCTGTTTCAACCGCCGGATAACGAATACAGTATATTAGCGTTCGATGAACTGCATTATCAGGTTGCCAGGTATGGTTCTAAAAAACCATAAATCGGGTTTTCAATTTGCGTTTGTGGTTTCAGACTGGGTTCGCTGTATAAGGTTTTAAGTAGGTCTTTTGTGCGTCATCCTCATTTGCTCAAACGAGAAGATTCCGTTCTTCTCATTGTTGATGTTCAAGAAAGTTTTCGCTCCAACATCAATAATTTTTCCGACCTGACCCGCAACATTACGATAATGGCCGAGGCGGCTAAGATTTTGAAGCTGCCTGTGGTGGTTACAGAGCAGTATCCACAGGGTCTAGGCAACATTGTGGCAGAAATTTCAGCTTGTTTAGGCGAGCACAAACTGTTTGAGAAGAGTTGCTTCAGTTGTTGCGGAAGCGAGCAGTTTATGTCTTATCTGGAAGGTACAGGGCGCAAACAGATTGTCGTGACTGGAATTGAGGCACATGTGTGTATCAGTCAAACCGTGCACGATCTTTTGGAAGCCGGCTATCAGGTGCATCTTGTCACTGATGCGATTTCCAGCCGCAGCCAGAAAAACAGAGAGATTGGTATTGATAAGATGGTGCAGTCAGGCGCGATTCCATCGTCTGTCGAAACATCGCTTTTTGAAATGTTAGTAGAAGCAAATACAGAAACATTCAAGGCTGTCCAACGTCTCGTTAAATAATGGCGATAAGTATCGAACCACAGGTGGTGGCGTTTCTACCGCAAAGTCAGAGCGAGACTTCGCTAAATTAGCGTAATCCCTTGGATAGATCTCCTGCAATGTGATTTACTTTGCGCGGAAGCTTGCCAACAATTCAAGACGTCAAGCGATTTATGGAAACCCCCGGTATGCGAATTCTTCCTCCAATTACGCCCAGGCGAGCGGGTGCATTGGGAGCGCTTCTCTCGTTGTCATGCATACTAAGTTGTGCGCCGGGCCCTTTGACGTGCACACCGGCGGCTGCGCAAAATTCGCCATCCAGTGTCAGCACGGGCGATCAGCAAACCAGCTCTAACAACTCTTCAAATCCTGCCCAACCGCAGAGCGGGCAAAATGGCAGTTCTATCAATTCCGCCAATCCCGAGGACCCAACAACGGGCAATGACGGTTTGCCGAGCGGCGCGCCTGTCGGCTCTGAATTGAATTATGGACAAACAGGCGGTGTTGCCACCCCGATAGAGCTCAATCAATCACCGCTTGCGCCTGCCAATCGCAATCAGGAAACTTCAGTCATAGAAGGGCAAGCAAGGGATTTCAGAAACAAATATCTGGTCGGCGAGACCATTGAATTGCAGCTGCCCAAGCCCAGTCAAATGATTCCTCTGGGCGGGCGATTGCCGCCGATTCGCTTGGAGGCGAGCTATACGCAGCCCGTTAATTTGAAGGATGTTCTGCACTATGCAATCGACAATAATCTCGATATTCGCATTCAGCAGGAGCAGGTAAACACCGAGAGGTGGAAGCTGGGAGCGCAGGCCGGGCGCTTTTTGCCGGACACGATTATGAACTATCAGTCGCAGTATTTGCAGGGTTCGCAATTGCTGGGCGGCACCATCCCGATTACTTTCCAAACGCCAAACGTCAATACGCAAGCTGGTTTTCGTTATTATGGTTTTCGCGGCGGCTCAGTAATGTTTGGCACGCTTGCGCAACTTCATAATTTCAAAGCCTCCAAGCAGCAGCTGAAAGCCAGTGTTAATGACACTCTTCTTGAAGTGACACGGCAATACTACAACATGATTCGCAATCAAGCGCTTCTGCAAATTCAAACGCGTGCGGTCGATGTTTCCAAAGCCCAGGTGACCCTCAACCAGCAGTTGCAGCGCGCCGGCACCGGCACCAAATTTCAAGTTTTGCAGGCGGAAACTCAGCTGGCTCGTGATGAACAAAACTTGCTCAGCCAGCAAGTCGAGTTGCGTCGCACCGCCATTAGATTGGCTACCAGTCTCAATTTGAATTCCAGCGTCAACCTGCTTTCGCTCGATCCGGAAGTGAGAAAGGTGCGCCTGCTCGATCCGAATATTGACATCAATCGCTTGATCGCACTGGCTATTCTCAATCGCCCCGAGCTCAGGCAATTCGAAGAACTGAGGCTGGCTGCTCGCCGGCAGGTGCAGGTGGCTGCCGCTCCTCTCTATCCACGTTTCTCGTTTTTTGGAACGGTGACGGGCAGCGGACAAACCCTCAGTCAAAAGTATCAATTTGTGCCCGGCTCGTTCAGAGATGTGCCTGTCACCGGATCGCGCCCGCAGGGGACTGTAATCGATGTCACGCAGGGTAATGGCAACAACCCCTCCGGCAACATCAACCAGTTTGTAAACCCGGCGTTGAATAGCACGCTTACCAGTGCCGGCGAAATTTTTACACCTCCTACTTTTACGTCCAGGCAAATCCGGCCGTCCTATGCCATCGGTTTCCTTCTGGACTGGAATCAAGAAGGCATGGGACTGCCGACAGTGGCTACAGTGGGTGCTCAGAAGGCTCTGGCCAGGCAGGCGCTTTTGCGCTCGAACCAGACACTGATAGGCGTCTTGCAGGAAGTTCGTGATGCTTATTTGACGAGTCAAACCGCCGAACGGCAGATTGAGGTGGCTACCAAAGGCGTGTTATCTGCCGCCGAAGAGCTGCGTCTGGCACGCGTTCGGCTTGCCAATGGAGTGGGGACGAACATCGACGTTATCAATGCGCAGCGCGATTTTACCCAGGCGCTGGTCACGAAAGCTGACGCACTCGTCGTTTTCAACATAGCGCAGGTGCAACTTTTGAGAAATATGGGTTTAATTACGTTAGATAATCTGACTTCAGGAAGACTTGTCACTCAATAACCGTTAGGCGGTGGCGAATTCTGGGCTTGATGTCACAGGGGACATTCTCAAGTGTCCCGGGAAACCCAGGTCTCACGTGGGCTATTTTGAGGAGTGCTGCCCTTGGCGGACAAAAACCTCATAGGCATGGTCAGAGGATTGCTCAAGCGCTCTCGCAGCGAAACCGGCGGTCCCAAGCTGTTTCGCCTCAAAGAGACGAACCTGGTTCGCCCTGACGAAGAGACAACCGGTGAAGAAGCTGTGGCGCGAGAGCAGAGCTATACCGACCTCTGGCTTTCGGCTCTCGACACTTCCGGCACCAAGGAAAAGAAACCTCGTCTGGCCTCTGCTGCAGCCGCCGGCGCCAGGCGCGGCCCGTCCAATGCGGACTTGAGTTTTACCGATATCTGGATGAAATCTCTGGCACCGCCGCCGGAGTCGCCTGCAGACGGTGCCAGCGCTGATCCGGATCGGCTCAAAGAAGGGCAGGAGCTCAAAGACGGCGACTACAAAGTGCTTTTCCAGGTAGACAGACCCGGCTTCGGTTCGTCTTACCTCGCCTCGCACCAGGTCATGGATGCCGACGGCAACTTCTTGAAGAAGGTCGCCGTACTGAAGCGATATCACCTGGTTGAGCCTAAAGACCCTGATATGCCCGACTCACCCAGCCGGTTCATGAAATATGCGCGTCGCATTTCGAAAATCGATCACCCCAATATCGTGCCGGTTCTCGACTACTTTGTAGAAGGAGACTACGGCTATCTGGTCCACCAGTATCTGGAAGGTTTTTCGCTGAAAAAACAAATCAGACAGCTGGGCCCCCTCGACGAGAAGATAGTAATTGGGCTGCTTTTGCAGATGACCGATCTGGTAGGCCACCTGCACGATCAGCCATCGCCGGTGGTGCATCTTGATTTGACGCCGGATATTTTGCAGATGTGGCGAGGCAATACTCTCAAGCTTATAGACCTCGGACCGGACCCCAGCCGTGGCATATTTACGGCGCGTGCCGGCAAAAGCTACTTGAAGTATTTGGCGCCTGAGCGAGTCAATTCAAAGCCGGACGAGCGCAGCAATATGTATTCGATGGGAGCGACTCTGTTCTTCCTCATCACCGGAAGGTCGCCTGTAAAAGGCGTCGAGGCCCTGCATCCACGCTCTTACAACAAGCGTGTCAGCCATCAATTGGACGCCATAATTTCACGCTTGACCGCGGCCGATTTCAGAGATCGATATGCCAGCATTGCCGAGTTGAAAGATTGTGCATTCATGGCCCAGCTTTTCTACGGGACCAAGTAAGACTAGCTCCTGAACTACTTCGGTGCATCCATATGGGTGCCTTCTCTGGGTGCATCGAAGGGAAGTGGGAGGTATTTCCACCACACCCAGAATCCAATGATTGCAGCCAACAAAAGCACAATCAGGATCCACTTTTTCTTCATCTCTACTCAACGAGATAGATCTTGTTGGGCAGCTTCTCGCAGTCTTGCGCATGCGCGCCCTGAAGGTCCGACCATTGATCGCCGATATTGACGACAATTGTGAATCCCATCTTTTCGACTTGTTGTCTGAGCGGCACCTTTACCGCTTCTGCTCCGCCCTTATCGCCTTCGCGGCGCATCAATAGCCCGTCGTATGCCACTTCGCGCCTGATCAAATTGGCAATGGTATCGGCGCGCAAGCCCTCTCTGCGTCCAGTGATAAAGAAAATTGCAAAGCCATTTTTGCGTGCCCACTGAAGAAATTGAGCGGTCTTAGGCAAAAGCGGCGCATCTGCTTTTTTGATCCATGCCTCGAAAGCCGGCCAGCTGAAGGTGGGTGTTCTTTCAAAATGCGGACGATTGTCGATCAATGTCTCGTCCAGGTCGGAAACGACAGCCGGTATTCCCTTTGCGGTTCCTTTCTCTTTGTCCTTTAGATACTTCTTGCAAGCGGCATAGGCGTCGTCTATTGCCTTTGCGGTTTCCTTCTTAAACTCGGATGTTTTGCTGAATTCTATGCCGATATTGTTGCCGAAGTCTTTCTCGTGTAAAGGCGGCGGCTTCACATCTTCGGCAGGCATGGCCTGTACGGGCGGTGAGAGTAGCGCCAGGGCGGCTATCATCAAGAGCAACGATGACTTAGTAGGCAATCGCACGTATATCACCAGGCAAGGGGTAAGACGCGACACAGGGAAGGCCCAAATGGACCACCGTATCGAGACACTATTCTAAGGGCATACGCGATTCTAAGCGCATATGCGATTTTACGCGCTTACGCGATATTAAACGCTTACGCGATATTACGCACCGCGCATGCTGACGCCGCGCCCCATTGCGTAGGTGGTGTGACCGATGCAGGTCTTTTCTTTGGCGGACGACTTGGTTACTTCGATGGTTCGTTGCTCTACAGGTGCTTCAGCTTCTGTGTCGACATAGTGACCCCAGTAGGTGGCACCGACTTTGAACTTTTTGTCTTTCGGCTCGGGCAGGAAGCGCTGCGGCTCTGCGATACAGATGAGCAGCACCAGCGCAACTAATCCGCCGAATATATAGAAGAAATCCATGTTTTTTACCCCGCCTTTTTTGGCTTCACCCTTGCCCTCCCCAAAAATCAGGGGAGAATCTGCCCCTGCTTTCGGCATAAGGCAAGTGGTATGGTCTTCCTCTGGTCTCTCGCCGCCATAGAGGCGCGGAAATCAAGTGGTTATAGATTAAATGAAACCGTCCGGGTTGTCCATGGGAAATGCCCCAATTTAGAGGCGCCGGAGTTTAAAAAGTGGAAATACGGGGCGTTTTCGGGCTTTTCTTGCAAAACTTTTAGAGAAACCCAGCTTAATCAGGGCTATGGATGAGGAGTTACCAAAAAAGCAAGGGCAAAAGACCAGGCCGGCAGTCCTATAGCCTGAGTCTCTGTTAGCCGTTGCTGGCGTCGGGTGATGGACGGTCGAATCCATTCAGATTGGCAATGATATCCAGAGCTACTCTGGCAGCGTCGGCCGTGCTGATGGACAGACCCGATGCTTCCACCTTCTGAAGAATATTCAGATAAATGTCCACGTACTCGTCGGCCATTTCTTTCGACGTCTTGTCCGTATAAGGCATTGCCAGCTCCCCTCTTGAACACTCGGTTGAGATGAGGACAAATCATACTCAATAGCTCGAGCGTCAGTGTGAGACGTGCACCTTTCAGCAACAATACGTCAATGAAAAACGGCGCCGGGAGGGCGGCGCCGTCAAGAGTCTTGAAATACCGGTAGCTAAACTGTTTTCGTCTCTATTGCTTTACCAGTTCTGCCAGTTCGCTGTACATTCCGGCAATCTGAGCAGCAACGATCGCAGAATTATTTTCCTCCTGCGAATATCTTGTGAATTCTTCGGCTTTTCGTTCAAACATTCCGAGCAATCTTTGGTTGAAGTTGAGGATGTGATCGTTCATGGAGCGTACTTTCTAGATAGGCTGAGACGCGGTTGCTGCGGGTTGAGCCCCGCCGCTTGGCTGATTTGTAATAGAAGAAGTTGAATTAATTCTGTCTCAAACGGATGTCAAGCTCAATAGGCCGCGAGCAAGTTTCCATGATTTCTGCAAAAGTTTAATCAAAGGTGATATATCTTTTCGATATTCGGGCGTGGTGTCGCCGATGGTATTGCCGTACTCCAGTGGTTGAAATTTCGACCACAATTGGCTCTCATTTGACTGCTTTTCTACTGCCGGAAATCCGCATGTAAAGCGACTCTTTATCAATCCAAGATCGGCAGTTTTTCTGTGGTACCACACATGGTGTTAGGAAGTTTCAAAAAACATCTGTATTTTTCAGTGCAACCTCCTGCGGTACCACCACCAAAATAAAAGTCGAGAGCTTGCGCCCTCGACCTCTATTCATGACTGGACTCGATTGTTGTTTTCGAGTCGACTGGTTAGCGCTTGCGGCCTTTCGATGCTTTGGTGGCCTTCTTGGCAGACTTTACAGCCGGTTTGGAAGATTAACGATGTCCTTGAGCTCTTGTCCGGCTCTGAAAGCAGGAACGCGGCTGGAAGGAATACGCAGGGGGGCGAGAGTTCTGGGGTTGCGGCCAGTTCTGGCTTGACGGTTGCGTCTTTCAAACGTACCGAAACCTACCAGCGTAACTTTTTCGCCCTTGCTGATAGCACCGGTAATGGTGTGCAGGAAGGTTGAAATTGTTTCGCTGACGATGGTCTTGGGTTGTCCGGTAAGCTCAGCAATCTCGCTGATCAGCTCAGCACGGTTCATTCGATATCCTCCTTAAATGAAAAACCCAGTTTTTGGCTTCCAAGCTGCGGATGTTATCACCAGCTAATTCGTAAAACAAGACTCACAGCGCCAAAAACTTTCCCCTGTGCCCGTTTCGAGTACCGGTCGAATACCCCAAAAGTCTTGCGGGAAAAAGGTTTTCGGCAACCGACCGCAATTCCATTTTTTATCTTGCTGGAGGATTTGTCGTCTATATAAGGCAGGTTCAGCCGCCAACAAGATAAGATAGGACTAGAAGAGTTATCGATATATGGTTCATTTTCAGTTTGCATATCAGCCAACCTTGCGCCAATTGCTCAGTTCTGAGGCGTTCGCCGAAGCACAGGTGCTGTGTGCTGAAGGCAGAATCGACACTCCGATCACGCAAGTAATCTCGAACCTGGGCTCGCCGTTTCGCTCGGGAAGCCTGCTGGTCAATAAGATCGAAGCTTTTGAAGGCAAGGAATTGAAGAATGTCACCGAACTTTCTTCGGTGGTCGTGATCAAACCTTTGTCCGATTCCTCTATGCGCCCTGTCAAGGCATCGCGCGGGCAGAGCGGGCTTGATGCTGTTGCCAAGCTGTCCGTGCCGGCGCTTGCACCGGCTCCTAATTACGAATTGGCACTCAAACAATTACTCAAAGTCTGCCACGAAGTGGACATCCCATTGATAAGCCTGCCGGGCTTTGGCGACCCGGCGCAAATAGCCGACGAAGTTCGTTTTACCTTCCTGCGCCAGTTGAAGCTGAACAGCACCAGACTGCATACGTTTTTGATGAATCTTGTCGTCGAAGACGGGCTGGAGGGTCTGACCGAGGAAGTTTCCAACCAGCTCAATCGCCCGCTCAGCATCGAGTCCGCGCAATTTACTCTGATGGCGGCCAAGAACATGGGCGGAACGCCTGCCAGCCAACAGCGCAGCCTGGCTGATGAAGTGTATAAAACAGTGCGCAAACAACTAAAAGTAGAATCAGCCGACGGCAAAGACTGGACTATCCCGACCCTGAAGGTGGGGCGCCGGCTGGTCGCTCC
>JBGAVL010000188.1:0-234 GCA_044228145.1 Obscuribacteraceae bacterium (SeqCode) | reverse complement strand
GAAAATATCGTCGGCTACATCTCCTCTATGGTCAGGCCCAATGACGATATGGAAGCCATTGCCGAGCTTTTGAGACCGGCGGCACTGGCGGCGATGATTGAATTTCACCAAAATCGCCAGACCGGTCCGATGTTTGCCGCCACTCAAAAAAACATGCTCAAAGACGTCCTTTTGGGCGGCTCTCTGGCGGCGTCTGACCAGGAGCGCATGGACCAGCACTATGGATTTGACCTG
>JBGAVL010000187.1:0-12249 GCA_044228145.1 Obscuribacteraceae bacterium (SeqCode) | reverse complement strand
CTCGCCGAGAAATTGCAACTAGACATATAGGTTTGCCGGTTGCGACTTAAATACAGTCGCTGCCGAATGCTGGTTGTTGTAGGAAACATTGAGCAATTACGAGTCAGGCGCTGTTGTCGTGTCCATCGGCAGCTGCGCCTTTTTATGAGGATAGATAAATGTTGAACACTGAACCGAGACTTCTGGATGATGAAGTCGATGTGCTTTTGGAGACCGAAACCGAAACCGAGACTGATATTGAAACCGATATCTTATTGGTCGAAGTGTTTGATGAGCAAGAAGCTCATCGTGAGCATGGTTTTTACGTTCCCACACGTGAAGAATTGCTTGCAGACATGGGCGGGATTTTTCGTCACCTGGCGGCCAACTATTAGTTAGTCGCCAATTCCTGCGCCTCCACAGAAGATGGCTGCAGGGTTTTCCCATATCACTCGAACAACTCAGCCGGCATTTGCCGGCTGTTGTTCTTTTTTGAGGTGTTTTTATGAACGACGACCCCAGACCACTAGCAAAACTAATTCCTTGTCCTAAGACCAAAAAACAATTATCGAAAATTGTAGAAACGGAATTGGCTGCCCAAACAAAATATCTTTGCCGAGTACTTATAAGAGCAATGAGAAACTCTCCTGTGGGCAGGAATCTGAAGGTCGAGGGACCGAAAGAATTCGGCGCGGAAAATTTTCGGAACATCTATTACGAAAACAAATTGCCGTGCCTGAAGAATCTAATCAATCTCGCCAATAAACTCAATCTTAAAGTTGAGTTCAAGAATTATCCATTCAAGCATTCGTTTGCTATTGCCAGGCGCGACTGGGCTTTTGATGAGGGGTTCGAGCATGATAAGTTCGTCTCTTTTTTAAAGCTTCTTGCAGCCAACCGCCCAAGTGAGGGTGATAGTCCTGAAATGAAAAAGGAGCGCGAGATCATTCTTGGAAAACTCAGCAATCCTGAGTTTCCGGTCTTTTGGTCGACATTGATTCGCTATTCGGCAGCGTGCGGGTATCAACTAAACTGCTATCTAAATAGGAAAGAGAAAGGTGGTTGCTTGACGCCGAGTCCGGTTGTTTTCAAAGGCGATGAGAAAGATTCATGGTCGGTTGATCCCACGGGAAAACGAGACTACGAAGCATTGATTCGCAGGTTGAATTACCCGGTTTGACGTCCTCTCCATCCTGAAGGGCGAAGCCTTACAACGCTTTTGATAATCCTTCGAGAGAATAAGCCAGTGGATTTGCACCCACGGCTTTTCCTCTCTTTTTCGGCGATACTATAGCAAGTAAGAAAAGGACGGAAACCTTTCCCGTCGGGCTTCCCCCGAAAAAGTAGACAGTGTGTCTGGGCAAAAGCGACGTCCTCAAAATAAATTTCGCCGACTACGTATTTTCCCCACTTGCATATCCAAGTTTTGGCCCGTACGATTCGGAGCGACCATTACTACCTACTCACATCAACCTTTACACAACCCGCCGCCCAGGGTTTGCGTTTTTAACTGTCCCCAAGAAAATCAATTTAATTACGCGCGCAACACCCCGCACGCTGACGTATTCCGTCTGGAAGCCTTTCGGCATAATGAGGTGTTCAGCTATGACAGCCAGAGAAGCTCGTGTAGAAAACGACTTGCCTTCCGTCGTGGAAGCAAAAGATTTAGATGCGCAGACAGCAGAGAATTTGCGCGGTACAACATACTCGAATCCAGGTAAATTAGCTCAAAGCGCTGTACTGACGGAGACTGCAGTTGGTCAGACCATCGCCAGAAGCGCTGTTGCCGAATTCGGCAATGTGGAAGTCGAGGGGCTCTACCATCCTACAGAAAAAGGCAACGGATTTTGGAAAGGTCCGGAGAAAATCGAGGCGTCCATTCTCTCAAAATGCTTCGTGAGTAGCTGGGAAGAACGCCAGGAGCAAGCCAAAGAAAAGCTCGGCGGGCACATAGATAACCTCGTGCCGAAGGAGCATCGCGAGCGCATGAAGGATATTCACGATGCGCTTGTTGAAGGCAATCTCAAAGGACTTCGAGATTCGATCGGCAACATTCCTCCGCACCAGCTCAGGGATTATCTCAAGGACATCAATCAACATTTGAAAGAATCCGATTCGGACGTCAGAATGACGGTGACATCCAGGGGAAATGTGCTCATCTACAGCAAGGACAACAGCTCCGCGGTGGAGGTCGATCCAAGAACCGGTGAGACCAGAGAAAGAGCGATAGTTGGAATGACTAAGTCAATTCCGCCGCAGTTGGTCTTCGGCGATGTCGAACCTGGCGATCCGAAAGAGGCGCTTGGGCGCATCGGCGACGAAGTGACAAGAGACACAACCTTCGGCAAGGAAGACTTTAAGCCGCTTCCCCGCCTCGAGCCAATCAGACCGCGCTGGGATTGGGAAGACCCAATCTGGCGCAGGCCGCATTGGCGACCAGACGAGATGCCGGACTGGAGAAAGCCGCTTTTAAAACCAGATGACGAACTTCCTGACTGGTTGTTTGAGCGCCTTCAGCGGCAACGAAAAGACAGCTACTTATTCGGAACTGAGAAGTAGAAGGACATTGCATGAATACAGCACAAGCATCGGTAGTTGAAACTCTCAATCATGCCAAAGCTGTGCTTGGCGGTGAGATATCGGTTTTGATAAATCCTGCGGATCGCACTATGGTAGAGCATCTGCACGAACTGATTCTCGCCGCCGACTTGCAAGTGCTGGAGTGCTTTGTGCGCCAATTCAGCCAAAATGCTGAGTACTTTAACTTGATTGTGAGTTCTGCAGGAAAGCACTTTGCCCAGCTGGTCACCGGTCTTTGCGTAAATGCTCACGCACCAGGTGTCCTGCTGATCAATTCATATCACGGGGACTTTGGTCTTTTGATTTATGCCAACAGCAAGCCATCACAGGTGGTGCCAATCAGAACCATCTGGGATGGATCAATTCAAATAGAACATGGCGTGCAGGACTTGCTCCCTGCTCCGCATATAATTCTGAACAACTGCGCTTCAACCGCGCGCGAACGCCTTGGACGGTTGAAGCCGGTGCAGGTACCAGGCGATCTTCCAATTGCAGTAGAGGTGTGAGCGGTATCTCGAATTTTTGTGACTTCGATCATTACTTGGCAGGGTCTCGATCTTTATTTCAGATACTGCAATTTTCATTCAATACTGTAGTTAAAGATTGGAAGACCGTGCCACTTGCACAATTCTTTCTCTCTCCAGTCTCCGAACTGTCTGCTGTCATCAGGTTCGTTCATAACAATGTCCGTCCAGATTGCCGGATAGCGGGACATGATTCGCTCTCCCTCCTCTTTTGTCCTCTCCTTTTTCTCGACTGCAACCTGCATTATTGCGCCCAGGCAAGTTATGCAACCGCGAGTGTGCGAATACTGATCTACTTGCTCACGGTTTTTCGCTTGTGCCTCCGCGGCACGCCTGTCGAATTCAATTTGTTCTTTGTCATGCGCTTCTTTTGCAAGGACGCCTTCCTGCTCGAAGGCTGCTAGGCGCCGCTCTTCTTCGCTTTCGAACTGTTGTTTATGTGCGACAAGATCATTTAAGTACGTCTCTCTCTCTACTTCTCGTTCTTGCTTTTCTTTTTCTTCCTGGTCCCTGTACTTGGCTTTTCGCTCGTTCTTTCGCTTAACCCAATCATCAGACGGCATAATTCACCTCAAGATATTGAAACACCGTTAGTTTCAGTTCGCCTCAACCTGCTGATCGTATCAACCAGATTTGTCCTTTGCGTCTTCAGGCATAGACGATGTTTCACAGTTTCGGAGCTTCAGCACCACCACACCATTGTGCCACGCCGCACTGCTGCTAACCGAGCAGCCTTGTCGCCCTCGGGGCACTGTCTATTTTTCGGGGGGGCTCTACCACTGCGGCTTTGCTGCCAAGATACTATATGGATGACTAGAACGGGCTCAAAAAATGAACTGGGGTGGAAATTGCTTTCGCACCCCAGTTCACAAAAAACGGGTCCGCTGCTCGACTGCTGCTCGATAACCTTACTGTCGCAGCGGCAGTTTCGCCGCCGCATTGCAGTTCCGCCGCCGCATCGCTGTGGATATTCGCTTACAGCTTCGCGCTCTTCAGAACCATGAGTTTTTCCTGGCTCATTTCGTGCGCACTGTAGGCGATACCACCCATACCGACGCCCGATTCGCCGCGACCGCCGAAAGGCATCCAGTCGACGCGGAAAGCAGTGTGGTCGTTGACCATCACCGCCGTTGCATTGAGCTGTTTGACTGCGTGCAGAGCGATGTCGATGTCCTTGGCGAATACCGCTGCCTGGAAGGCGAGCGGCAGGCTGTTGGCGATCTTGATGGCGTCGTCGATGTTCTCGTACGAGTACAAGCAGACGACCGGGCCGAAGACCTCGTCGGTAGAAACCCTGGTGTCGAGCGGCGGATTGAGAAGCACCGTCGGCTCGTAGTAGGTGGGCGCAATTACATTGCCGCCGCACAAAAGCTTGGCGCCGGCTGCAACTGCCTCTTTCACCCACTGGTCGATGCGAGTCACTTCGTTTGCTCTGATCAGCGGGCCGACTTCGGTGTCCTTCGCTTTCGGGTCGCCGACCTTGAGCGCTTTCGCTTTTGCAGTGATGAGACTGGCGAATTCATCCATGCGGGCGGCGGGCACGAATATGCGTTTGGTGGAAACGCACACTTGCCCGGCATGGTAGAAGGCGCCTTTGGTGAGAGGAGCGATCACGTCATTGAAGTCCGCGGATGCGTCGACAATTACAGGCGCGCTGCCGCCGTGCTCGAGAGCGACGCGGGTGCCGGCAGCGAGCTTCGAGCGCAGGTACCAGCCCACGCGCGCCGAACCGATGAAAGACAGGTAGCCGACACGCTTGTCGGTGGCCAGCTTCTCGGCGTGTTTGTTGTTGATGATGAGAACCTGGCACCACTCTTTGGGCAGGCCGGCCTCGTGCAGCAACTTGACGAAGGCAACACAGGAGCGCGGTGTGGCCGCTGCCGGTTTGACGATCACCGGGCAGCCGGCTGCAATTGCCGGGATCACCTGATGAACGATGAGATTGATCGGGTGATTGAACGCGGACAGCGACACGACAACACCGATGGGCTCACGGAATGTGAAAGCCATGCGATTTGTCGATGCAGCCGTCAAGCCCATCGGCACCTCTGCGCCATGCATGTGCTGAATGGCGTCGATGCCGAGCTTCACACCTTGTACCGCTCTGTCGATTTCTACAACCGTGTCGTTGTAGGGCTTGCCGCCTTCCTCGACTGCCGTGTCGATCAGGCTCTGGCGGTTGGCTTTGAGCAGCTCGGCAAGCCGCTCGAGAATGGCGATGCGCTGGTGAGCGGGCAGCCACTTGCTGTGGTCCTTGTGGAGAGCATGCGCTTTCGCCAGTGCATTTTCCACAGCGCAGGCGTCGTCCAGTTCGAAAGTCTCGATCAGGCTCCCATCATGCGGAGAGCGCACCTCCAGCCGCTCGCGTGCCGGTTGCTTCTCCCTGGGCGCAGTCAAATGCGCGACGTCGAGGTCGACGAACTTGAGCTTCTCGCCCGTCGTGTAGTCGATGGGCACATCGATGATGTGCACGCCTTTGGCGTTGAGGCACTCGGTGAGCATCGGCAGCAAGTCCTCGGTGCGTTCGATGCGATGACCGTGCGCGCCATACGCGGCAGCCAGAGCAACGAAATCCGGATTCTTGAAGTCGAGCCCGAAATTCTCTTGCTTGTTCTCCGCCTGTTTCCACTTGATCATGCCATAGGCATTATCGTTGAGGATCACGACAACAAGGTCGAGATTGAGGCGGATGGCTGTTTCCAGCTCTTGCGAGTTCATCATGAAACCGCCGTCGCCGCAAACAGTCAAAACCTTCTGCTCAGGCGAGATCAGTTTGGCGGAGATTGCCGAAGGCAGTCCTGCACCCATGGTGGCGAGCGCATTGTCCAGCAGGAGCGTGTTGGGTCCATGGGCGCGATAGTTGCGCGCGAACCACAGCTTGTAGAGACCGTTGTCGAGCGTGACGATACCGTCGCAAGGCATCGCTGCACGAACGTCCGAGACCAGGCGCGACGGCACGACCGGGAAGCTCTTCGACGAAGACTGCAGCTCGATGAGCTTGTCTGCGTAAGTCTTCACTTTCATGAAGGGCTCGAAGTCCCAGTCTTTCGAAACGCTGATGTTCTTGGTCAACTCGTAAAGCGAATTAGCGATGTCGCCTATCACTTCATGCTGCGGGAAGTAGACGTCGTCCACTTTGGCCGAGAAGAAGTTGACGTGCAGCACCTTGGCGCCGCCGCGTTCCATGAAGAAAGGCGGCTTCTCGACCACATCGTGGCCGATGTTGATGATCAAGTCGGCTTTGGCGATCGCGTGATGCACGAGGTCGTTGTCCGAGAGCGCGGCAGTGCCCAGATAGAGCGGGTTGCGCTCGTCGACGACGCCGACACCCATCTGTGTGTTGACGAAGGGGATGCCTGTCTTGGTGACGAAATCGAGCAGCGCTTTGCGCGTGCGCTTGCGGTTGGCGCCGGCGCCGACCAGGACAAGCGGGCGAGCCGCAGTCGAGATCATCGAGCAGGCGGTGGTGATGGCGTTCGGGTCCGGGTAAGGGCGCATCGCCTGATGGATTGCGAACGGCTTTTCAGCGTTGCTCACTTCCTCGGCGGCAATGTCCTCGGGCAATTCGATGTGAACAGCGCCGGGACGCTCTTCGGCGGCGACGCGAAATGCCTCGCGGACGATAGAGGGAATGCGCGAGCCGTCGACGATTTGTTGGGTAAACTTCGTCAAGGGGCGCATCATGCCGACCACGTCGACAATCTGGAATTGTCCCTGCTTGCTCTTCTTGATCGGCTTTTGTCCGGTGATCATCACCAGAGGCATGCCGCCCAATTGAGCGTAAGCAGCGGCAGTGACGAGGTTCGTCGCGCCGGGGCCGAGCGTGGAGAGGCAGACACCGGGCTTGCCTGTGAGGCGCCCATAAGTGGCGGCCATAAAGCCTGCCGCTTGTTCGTGCCGGGTTAGAATCAGCTTGATCTTCGATGTCCTCAGCGCTTCCAGGAAGTCGAGATTCTCTTCTCCCGGGATGCCGAAGATGTATTCAACGCCCTCGTTCTCGAGAGCTTTGACAAAGAGTGTTGACGATTTCATAGGGTCTCCTTGCGATTTCGATGGAGAGCTCAGTGCGTCTCGATTGACTGTCATTGGGTTCTCCTGAATGAAACGGCTTGAGAGTCGTTCCGTGGTTTGACTTAGTAAGCTGCAGTTTGACTGCGTCAGGATTTTGTCGGTGAGTGAGTTGCGAAAAAGGTGGTTTTGGTTGGAGAGAATTGTTGTCGTTTGAGGACTGCAATCTTTCAAAGCCTGTGGGCTTGTTTCAAGTTAGAAGCTGCAATTGTATTTCACCTTAAAGCTCTATGATCATTTTCACATGAGTGCTAAAACGTCGTGCAGGCAGGCGACATCTACCTAAGCAGTAGTTTTTGTTGCCAAGCTGGTGCCCGGTTGCCGCAAGCTCATCCAGCGGCGCTAGCACTTGGGATCTGTGCTTCGCAACAGGTAACGAAGTCTGTTTCTTTCGAATTCTCAGAATTTCGCGAGAAAATCCCAGCCTCTGCTAAGTTCACTCCATGCACAGCTCGAAGCCATTTTCGGTCTTGATGAGCGGGCAAAAGTCTTCAGCAATCGGATCGTAGATATAGACCTTTCCGGTTTCGATTTCGTAGGTCCAGGCGTGCAGCTCGATTTCTCGTTTCATGATGCGCTTAGCAATGCAAGGCAATGAGCGCAAGTGCTCAATCTGGACAAGAACATTCTCCTGAATGGCTATGTTCAATACAGTTTCGAAATCTTGCTCGTGATAATTCTCATCGAGAATTCGCTTAGTATCTTCCGCGTGCCGCAGCCAATGAGCAACTGCAGGCAGTTCTTCAAGGGAATCCGGCTTTAAAAGTCCTTTGATTGCACCACATTGTGAGTGCCCGCAAACGACAATATCCTTTACCTCGAGAGCGTTGATGGCGTATTCGATTGAAGCTTCTTCGCCGCTCCAGACGCCATAAGGCGGAACAATATTGCCGGCATTGCGGATGACAAACAATTCCCCTGGTTCGGTCGTAGTAATCAAATTTGGCACGACCCTGGAGTCTGAGCAAGTGATGAAGATTGCATCGGGCTTTTGTCCCTTGGCTAAATGTTCGAAGAATTCCTGGTTGATGGCGTGAATTTCGGACTGGAATTGGTGCAATCCATGCAATAACTTTTTCAATTATGTTCGCCTTTAAAACTGGATGGTTATTGAAGAATCATACCGGTCGAACTATTGAAATTCCAGGCTCATAGAAAGCTCGCTCTCTTTCGGTGGAGGCAAGCTGAGAAAGTGATTTCTCGTCTGCGCGGAAAACAGGGAGTGGTCGGCGAGCAATGATGTCGTATTTGGAAAGGACGTAATCAATTTCTGAAGCTTGAGTTGCTGGGAAAGTGCCATTTGCGACCCGTAAATCTGCCAGAACAAGTCCATGCCAATCGCATCAGCAACTAACTCGCGCTCTGGGAAAACTCCTGATATTCCTCTTTCTGTGTATCTGGTCACAGACAAACGCTGCCGTTCTGTGAGAGCAAGAACGTCCTGGCGACAGCAGATTTTGAACTGTTCGATTTTACAAACATCGTCAAGCGCATGCCCGAGTTCGTGAAAGAGTGTGAGCTTTGGCTCCGGCGCTGGCCGTCTTTGACCTTCGGCACCGAAAGTCTCGGAAACCACCGCAAACGGATTTATGTACATACCGGTAGTTAGTACTCCCCTGAGCCGGTAAAAACGGCCGACAGAAGCGAGATTGTCCACGAGAATGACTTCGCAACGCTTTGCGATCAGTCGTTGGCAAATGCATACCGGCAGTGCCCTCATCGCATGCTCGACTTGCTCAATCAATGACTCAGACACAGGTCGTACAGCGAAGATCGAAAGTGGCAAAGGTTCAGTTTGCAAAATACGAAGTCGCCTTCTGATAAGGAAAGATTCAATCTCAGCGACAAATGAAGTGGCCAATGAGACCTCGCTTTTTTGCTGTGAGGGTCACTTGCGTTGAATGTCTCACTACGACATAAGATGCACAACAGGAAAATCACCAGGAAATTTGATGCGAAATACCCTGTCGGTTAAGTCGGTGATTGTCAGGCGCTTGTTGAGCTGAGTAAACCGTACCGATTCTCCAGGAATTAGATTCGCAGTTGTCAAAATCTGGATTTTAGAGATTCTGTCTTTCTATCATCCACGGCAACATCTATCTTCCTTGCTTAATTACCCGTCGCCCGCAAAGCACATCTCAGCCCATTAGCCCATTTGCATTCATCCGTAAGGGCGGAAGAGCTGATACTGAGCATATAGTTGGTGGGTTTATTTGCCGATATCGGCAGCGATTGCGCCGGAATGTCTGTCGTAAGAACGGCTGCCGACCTTGGACATCGATTATAAGGTCGAGAACTATGAGTACGATCAAGCCCACGATCGTGGTTCTTTGCGCCCTGACAATTTTTCAATCCCCTTATTCCTATGCGGCCGATTCTGTTTCCGGCCACAGCCCAAACATTCACCAGACCCAACAAGTTTCCGGCAGCGCCGTTGTGTCCGATCTCGATGCTGCAAAACAACGCTTGATTGACGCCGCTGATGCCAGAGGGCTCGACAACAAGCGCGTCAAAGGTTTTCTGACAAAGTTAGACGCCACCTCGGCTCGTTATGGAACCACCGAAAAACAGCTTGTTGACGCGCTGGACGGTTTGACGGAGATTTTGACGAGCAATCGCCGAAGTCCTCTGTACAATGCAAAGCAGATAGAGACTGCGTTTGAAACATCATTGCACAACATTGCCTGCCCGATGGAAATCGATCAAGGCTACCATCCCACTTGCAATGTCACGACTGTTGAGGTTTTCGCCGCAGCAAGGCATCCGGATAAATACGTTGCTCTCGTTAGGGAAGTGGCGTTGACCGGTTCTTTCACCGCTCATGATGGGCGTGTTGCTGCACCGCCTAGAAATGCATTGCTGCCTGGTGACGATGAGAATAATTACGACATCACGCAGCCCAACAGCGACAAGCGAAATCTCGCCAGTCAAATTGTGCAAATGACCCTTATTAACAGCGCCTATGAGTTGGCTCTTGTTTTAAAACAGAAAACAGTACGAAAGCCTGATGGCAGCACAGATCACGTAATGGCGCCCGTCACCGACCGGCGTTATGTTTTGGGCAAACGGCGCAAAAAGCCAATCGCCAACGGATTCATCGATCTGGGCGAAGACATGCTGGTTGACCTGAATGGCAATGGCATCATTAATCCGACCACGCGCGAATTGGAAGACGGTCCGTCTTTCACTCAAGACGAAGTGATTGCTTCCAGCAAGATGTGGCTTGGCTACGAAATGCCGTACATCGCCACTCCTTACATGACCACCGCGCACGATCCCCGCACAGGTAAGACTACGCAGTCGCCCTGGGTGTACGATTTGCCGGATCAGGCGAGGCTTTTGAAGGCTAAAGCTGATGAAAAGTTGCCACTGGGTGTGCCCACAATCGGTGGTGCACATGTGCAGACAATTCATGACGTAGTTGTGGATAAGCGCGGAAACACCTGGGTTTTGCTGGACAACCAGCACGGCACCGAGCGTGATGGTTGGGTCGTTTTGAGCGACTTGCATTCAACACAGAAGAACAACACGGTTCATCTGAAGCCGAAATATAGACCCGATGATTTGTCCTGGAACAAGTAATTGACGTTGTTTCTAAAATGCGACGGGATATGCGAAAGGACTCGCATCTCCCGTTTTCATTCTTTGCTTTTTGGAAACTAACAAAGATAGTAGAAAGCCGAAAATTAAAACTGGGGTGGGATTCCATTCCACGCCCCAGAATCGGTTGGCTTGCATACAAGCTCATTGGGAGAAAAGCCTTTCGTCATGGAAAGACTATGACAAGACTACAGGCGTTAGTGGAACCGCCGCAAATCTACTGTTTGATCGCGTCTTTGACGAAGTCTCGCAAACCATCCAGCGTCTTTTCGCCGCTGGAAGACTTCGAGGTGGCGCCACCGGGCTTCAAAAGATAGAGGGTGGGCAGGCGTGAGATGCCGTATTTCGCCTTCATCTTTGGGCAACGGTCGACGTCGACTTTGACGACGAGAAGTTTGCCTTCAAACTCTTTCGCCAACTCTTCCAGCCTGGGCGACATGCGTTTGCAAGGTTCGCACCATGTGGCGTAGAAGTCGACGAGGACGGGCACTTTCGACTCTTTGACGGTCTTTTCGAAGTTGGTGTCATCGAGATGTTTCACCAACTCTTCGGATTTTGCAGCGCTGACTTGCTCTGCGTTAAGGGGGCTTGGGGTGTTTGAAAACAACAGCAAGTAAATCAGTGCTGTGTTGCGAAGCATTGTGCTCTCCTTTTCGTGAGCTCCTTGTGCTTGTGGAATTGGCGGTCAGGGTTGAGAGGCTTGCTCGAGCGCTTCCAGAACCGCCGATTTGGTCAAAATTTCCGGCAAGATTACCGGGTTGTTGGGTCTGTGTGGGGAGTAGACCAGGTAGAGCGGAACTCCCGAGCGCTGATGGCTTTTCAGCGCCTTTGTGATTTCGGGGTCGCCGTTGGTCCAGTCTGC
This sequence comes from Obscuribacteraceae bacterium (SeqCode), assembly GCA_044228145.1. Lineage (GTDB taxonomy): Bacteria > Cyanobacteriota > Vampirovibrionia > Obscuribacterales > Obscuribacteraceae > QKMZ01. The sequence goes on along the minus strand of JBGAVL010000187.1, from coordinate 636 downwards.
TTTCAGAACGACCACGTCTTGGTCTTCCATTGCTTGCATCACTTCTGCGTCGCTGAGCACGCCGGTTTCGTTGACCTGGCAGGTGAGGCACCAGGCGGCTGTGAAGTCGACGAATACGACTTTGCCGTCTTTTAGCGATTTCTCAATTGCGGCTTGCGAGAATGAGTGATTGCTGGCCGGTGCTTTGGACGAGAATGCCGGCAGCACTTGCCAGAAGAAGAGCGCAGTGGGAATGCCTATGGCTGCAGTCCAGACCAGAGTCTTTCGCAGTTTGCGCGTTTCGAGAGCAGAGAAGCGCCCGACCAGCCAGGACGAAAATGCTGCCGCCAGCAAGAAGATAAGCGTTGCGATCAGTCCGCCGGAGCCGGTCTGCTGCCCGATGATGTAGAGCAGCCAGATGACACTGCCCATAAGGGTAAACGCCATCGCTTCTTTGACGTGCTCCATCCAGGCGCCGGGCTTCGGAATGTATTTCATCCAGCCGGGGTTCGAGGTCAGCACCAAATATGGTGCGGCCAGCCCGAGACCGACCGTGAAGAAGATCAGAAGAATTACCCACCAGGATTCAGCAAAGGCAAAGCCCACGGCGGTTCCAAGGAATGGCGCCGTGCAGGGTGTGGACAGTACAGTGGCCAG
>JBGAVL010000186.1:0-12287 GCA_044228145.1 Obscuribacteraceae bacterium (SeqCode) | reverse complement strand
GCTGGTAAAACATAGCCAAATTAAATCTGGATCCAAGAAAGCTGCTCTAAAGTTCCGACCTGAATCGACGCCTGATCAATCTGAAGAAATTGAAGTACATCGCAGGAAAAATACAGTATCTGAGTTTGATTGCTTTTTCTGTGATCGTTGTCGTGAATATGTCTATGATGAGTTGATTGGCGATAAAAGTCGTGGGATTCCGCCTCGTACCTGGGTCGAATCTCTTCCGAAATCATGGAAATGTCCTATCTGTAGTAGTTCTGCAGATGAGCTTAGAGCCGTGACGCTGTTCGATGATTTCAGCGAGGATGAGTTCGTGAAGAATGGCTTGCAGGAAAAAGTTGATGAAAGCAGAAAAGAGGCAAGCTAGTTAGTTTTGGAGAAATAGTCATGACACAAGCATTCAAAACGCCGCATGCACCTGATTCGCAGCTGAGCAAAGTGGTGCGCCATCATGCTATTCCTTATACGGGTGAGGTGAAGGAGCTTGATCCTCTGATCAATCTTATTGGCGATTGCTCGTTTGTGCTCATCGGCGAAGCATCGCATGGTACCCATGAATACTATAAAACTCGTATCGATCTTACTAAAAGGCTCATTGAAGAAAAGGGTTTCAATGTAGTTGCAGCTGAAGCCGACTGGCCAGACGCTCTGAAGGTGAATCGCTTCGTTAAAGGTAGAGGAGCATGCAAACATGCCGCCGAAGCGCTTTCGGAGTTTCAGAGATTTCCTACATGGTTGTGGCGAAATGCCGATGTCCTCTCCTTTGTCGAATGGCTGAAAAATCACAATGATGGAATCTCTGAGTACGATGCAAAAGTGGGCTTCTACGGACTTGATCTGTATAGCCTATACCGGTCCGCCACTGCGGTCGTCAATTATTTAGAGCCGATCGATCCGGAGGCGGCAGAAAGAGCGCGTCTACGTTATGCTTGCCTGTCCACTTATGGTTACGACGAACAAGCTTATGGCTATGCTGCATCTTTGGGTCTGGCGAAATCTTGCGAAGAGAGCATAATTGCAGAGCTTGTCGAATTACAAAAAAGAGAACTGGAGTATTTGAAAAACGATGGACCAATAGCGTCCGACGAATTTTTCTTTGCCGAACAAAACGCGATTCTTGTCGCACGTGCTCAGGCTTATTATCGAGAGATGTTCAGAGGACGTGTAAGCACCTGGAATATGCGCGACAAACATATGGTAGACACGCTCATTGCCTTACGTGAACATATGAAAGACAGCGGCAGGCAAATGAAAGCGGTAGTATGGGCGCATAATTCGCATCTGGGTGACGCCAGGGCGACCGAAATGGGCGAGCGCGGCGAATTCAATGTTGGCCAGCTAGTCCGCCAGCATGTGGGTGATGACTGCTGCCTTATCGGATTCAGTGGTTACACAGGAACTGTCACGGCGGCTTCCAGCTGGGGCGGACCGGCCGAAAGAAAAATCGTCAGACCGGGGATGCTTGGCAGCTATGAGGAGCTTTTTCACAAGGTCAATTTGGCGACTTTCATCTTGCCTTTGAAAGCCACCACTCTGGTGAATGGCCTCAAGCACCCACGCCTTCAACGAGCGATTGGTGTGCTCTATATGCCTCAAACTGAGAGATTCAGCCACTACTTTTTCTCGAGCCTGCCGAGTCAATTCGACGCCGTCCTCCACTTTCAAGAAACGCAAGCAGTGGAACCTCTCGAGCGTAATCCTTTGTGGGTAGAAGGCGAAGATAGAGTCGAAGAGCTGATCGACTGATACACAATGGAGACAGAAATCCCACAGATTTACCAAACATATAACTTGAGTAGATGAATCATGTTCTCTGAAGAAACTGAAGATGCACTAGGCGATAGTTCCGAAAAAGCATTTCGAAAATGTCATCATGTTCATTGTCACTGCCGATCGCAAGATAAACGTTATTGCTCGCGCAGTTGCAAAATTGCTTGTGATGGTTCTGAGAGCTGCAACTGTGGGCACGCAGAATGCAAAGATCCGGACAAGCTAGGTCCTAAAGGTTAAGCGATTCAGCTACGTTCCATTATTCGAAAGTGGTCGAAGAGATGCTAAAGGCTTCAGACAATGCCGTGATGGCTTGCCTCTCTTGTTGTTTCCATTTTTTGGGCTTGATCTGCATTGAGCACTGCGGAGGGGTTTTCCATTTCCTTGAAGATCTTGATGGCTTCCTCGACCCTTGGGTGCTTAAGACCTCTCATCATGGCCACGATTTGCATCGCCTGCGGGTATAGTTCGGCAGCCTCCTCATAGCGCCCTAATTCAGCCAGAAAGAAGACTTTGACTAAAAGGACATCACCATAAATCATGCTGTTTTTGCCAAGCTGCGGACTCATCAATATAAAATCAATCGCCTTGTTCAAATAGTGTTCTGTTTCTGCAGTATTACCGGATTGCTCGGCGAGAACAGCCAGGTGCTTGAGCAGCTTAGCCTTAAGTTCGTCGGGCGCATCTTGCCCGGCTTTATTGGCCAGTTCGAAGGCTTTTCGAGCATAGTCCAGAGACTCGGTATTCCTGCCACTTCTCCAGCAAAGCAAGCTAAGTTGATGAAAGTCCTCTGCTCGCGCCGTAACCCCGGCGATATCTTCCTCGTCAATATTCAACGCTTGATGAATCATAGGCTCGGCTTCGGCGTATTTGCCTATTGCTGCCAAAGACTTGGCCAGCCCGGTCAAAGTTCTGGCCTTCAGCGAATGTTTAAGCTCGCCTGACTCCAGCAATTCCAGAGCCAGTCGAAAATGTCTGATGGCTTGTGTGTAATAGCCGGCCTCGTAAGCCATGCGTCCAACCGCCATTCTCGTCTGCCACCGGTTTAATAGTTCAGTTTCGCCCATGTGCTTTTTCTAAAACTTGCTCCGGAATTTTAAGAAGTTTTTTGATCGCCGTCTGTGCGCTCTAAGCTCGGTCCATTGTGAAAGCCGTTCGATTCTGCCAGTGCTTTGACCACTTCTTCATTGCTGGTCTGTGTGAATTCCAAATAGTGCGCTCCAACAGCGTTAAAGACTGTGGGTATATGGACGGCCACTACATCGTCACAAACAGAGCGCAATTGACTGGCGCTTTCTCGACTCATCACCGGAGCGGCCAAAATTACTCTCAGCGCTCCTCTTTGCTTGGCCGCTTCTAATGCTGCCATTGCCGTCATTCCTGTGGCGACTCCATCATCGATGACGAATACAACTTTGCCTTCGAAAGATGAGCGGTAACGGCCGGCAAGGACATAAAATTCATCTTCTCTTCGCTGAGTAGTCACAAGCAAGTCGCGCTTTTGTTGCTCGATGTATTCTCGCCAGCTTCTACTTTGCGGAATGTCCGGGCTCACAACAACAATACCGCCGGAAGAGACAGCGCCAATAGCATATTCGGGTTGATTGGGAAACGGCAGTTTTTTGGATACGATTATTTCAAGTGGGCATTTAAACTTGCGAGCCACTTCCAGTGCTACAGGCACGCCACCGCGGGGAAGTCCGACAACGAGAAATTCAGAATTCCTCACTTTTGCCGGAAGAGAAGCGACATATTGCTCCAACCTCAATGCCAGTTTTTTACCGGCATCGACTCGATCTCTGAAAAACATACCTGTGCCTCCGCTGTCGATGACAACTACATCTTAACCTGGAGTTTGTGATGGTGCCTAAATACTCTGGTCCACGCGGTTCCATGGCAGCAACTTTAGTATCGCGCCGAGAGCGCAAGTGTTGGAAATGGCTGAAACTACCATGCCGAGGGCGACGATTGCAGCCAGAAAAAGCCAGTTGGCGTTGATTGTTGATAGCGCGATGCCATTCAGAATTAGCAATCCGGCTGTAAACCGAACCTGCCTATCCATCGACCACACTGCCTCTCTTTGTTCTCTTTTTGCGGGCGGACTGGATTCTGAGAACCTATCCACCGGCTTACCTTCAGAATTCGTTGATTGCATGATTCACCTCGTTCGATCAGCCGGCAGGGGTTTTGCCATGCTTAGAGCAATTGTCCGTCCATTTCTGATGCAGTGCATGATCACAAAGGCGGGTGTTCAATCATCTTTAGGATGAGTCTGAGGGCACGATTTTTTAAGCCGCCATTTATCCACGAGATTTGACCTGCTCGTGACCGCTATGCCCGCCTGAGCCCGGCTTTATCAGCATAAAGGTTGATGCTGTGATTTAATTTTGAGATGACAATGGATTTCATGCATAGGTGCGACACTTTGGACTGGGACATGACAGCGACTTGAACTTCAACTTGCGACATCATCAAGAATACGCTCCACCCGCCTTGCCAAAACATTGGCAGACCCTGCCTTTTGCTTTTTTGCATCAAGCAAGACAGAGACCTCATGCACTGGCGGTATGCGATTCACTGGGCACACGTCTTACCTATCATCAGCTGCTGCTAAAATCGATAGCACTGGCCAATCTCCTTAGCAAGAGTCTTAACCATTCGCGTTGTGTCGGCATTATGCTGCCGCCGTCTGCTGGAGCGGTCATAGCAAATTTGGCGGTTGCCTTTCTGGGCAAAGTATCGGTAAATTTGAATTACACGTCGGGCCAGAAAGTATTTGACTCGTGCGTGAAAAAGTGTGGTCTGAAGCATATCATTACGGCCAGAGCTGCAGTCAAACGATTCAATTTAGAGCCGCAAGCAGAGTTGATTTATATTGAGTCAGTGCAAGAAGACGCTGACTTCCTGACTAAGTTTAAGTCATGGACGCAAGCTGAACTTGCGCCCGAGATTATTCTTGGTCCGATGCTGTCGGGATTGTCTTCGCTGCACCGGATTCCTCTTTCCGAGTTCGGTTTGCCTTGCCAAACCAACGGTAGTTCGTCTCATTCTAAATTAGATGATCCTGCGACCATCATATTTACCGCCGGTTCAACCAGCGATCCTAAAGGCGTGGTCTTGTCTCATGGCAATATACTTTCAAATATCAATGCAATAAGAGAGCAAGGTCAAATCAAAACCGGCGAGATTGTTTTAGGTGTAATTCCCTTCTTTCATTCCTTTGGACTGACAATCACTCTGTGGGCGCCGCTTTGTTTGGGGGAAACAGTTGTTTTTCACTATGATCCCTTCGATGCTCGACGAATTGGCGAATTGGATGAATTGTACAAGGCCACCTGCTTGATTTGCACGCCGACAATGATCAGTGCCTACATCAGGCGTTGCGGACCCGATCAATTTCGCACAATACGCAATTGCATACTGGGAGGCGAAAAGCTCAGGCACCAGCAATTGTTAAACCTGCTGAAAGACTTGTCCGTGACTCCTGTGGAGGGTTACGGTCTGGCTGAGACATCGCCAGTAGTGTCTTGCAATGTTCCTAACCATGTCACTCTGCCGGACGGACGTGTTATCGAAGGAACCAAAGTCGGAACCGTTGGTCTGCCTGTGCCCGGTACGCTTATTCGCATTATTAACGCTGATACAGGAGAAGATCTTCCAGCCGGAAGCTCGGGCTTGATTCTAGTCAAAGGCCCGCAGGTTATGCTCGGTTATCTAAATCAACCTGCCGAAACTGCCCGTGCGATTAAAGATGGGTGGTTCAATACCGGTGATATTGGTTTTGTCGATGAGGAAGGTTTTCTAACAGTCACGGGTCGAGTGAGCCAATTCTCCAAGATCGCCGGTGAAATGGTTTCTCATCTGGCGGTCGAAGAGGAAATAATTCGCATTGCCAATCTGCAAGCTGGCGACATATTTGTAACTTCAGTACCTGACGATGGGCGAGGAGAAAGGCTAGTAGTCATTTACTGTACTCCGGATCGAACCCCGCACGAAATTGTCAGCGCGTTGAAAAAGAGTGATATGCCTAAGCTCTGGATTCCCAATTCACATGATTTTATAAAAGTACCGGCACTACCTGTAATGCCCAATGGAAAACTCAATCTTCGTAAGTTAAAAGTGATTGCGATGGACAGAGCCGCTTCGGAATCTCAAATGAATTGAATCCGCCAAGGAGTTTATGCAAAGTGTCATTGGATTCTTAAGACGATTTCGAGAACTCCGGGAGTGTTCACCTGCGTTTCCATTGGCAATCCGCAATTGCGGAAAACCTCGAGCATTTTTCGATTTTCGCAAAGGACAAGCGCTGTAAAAGCCTCTAAGCCTGCCTCTCTGGCGATCTTTGTAAGGTGTTTCAAAAGCAATGTTGCAATTCCCAGACCCTGGTACTCTTCACTGACTGCAAATGCCAATTCAGCTCTTTTGGTTGAGGACCCACTATCGGCCATTACATAACGACCGACACCGGCCGGCACGCTTTTGCCATTTTCATTGACACTTGCCATCAGAGCAACATGGCGGAGAAAGTCGACCTCGGTGAAATAGGCTAATTCTTTGTTTGTTAGCTCTTTTTTCGGTGTGAGAAAACGAAAGTACAATGACTGCGGGCTGAGATGATGCATGGCTTCTTTGAGTAGCGGCTTGTCTGTCGCATGAACGGCGCGAATCACGACAGTCCTTCCGTCGCGCAAGCGCTCTTCTGCCTGATATTTTTCAGTCATAGTAGACATTTTTCCATTCTAGACTGTCTGAGCGTAAGCCCTTCCGTCCAAAGGATGAATCGAGCGCCAAATTCATCTGCTATTCTTTAAAACGAGCTTTAAGGGGTGCTGAAACGGTGGGACATAAGAACATTAATTTGCTGGCTCTTGTGGCCCTGGCAATATTGACGACTTGGAATTTGCCTGCACTGGGCAAGCCTTCTTCTCAACCTCCAACTGCTAGCGAGCAAAAGGACAGACTAAAGGGTGCAGTTTTATTCAAGAAGAACTGCCAGAATTGCCACAGCACAGGTAGTACAGGCGGGTGTCTCGGTCCCGTGTTAGCAGGCGAAGGCGCCAGACGCAGCAGAAGTTTTATTGAATCGCGCATCAGTAGCGACCGTCAAAAGGTCGCCGAGTTCTTACGCTTATACGGTCACGCTGAATTGATGCCTCATATGCGTGTTGCACCTGCGGACGCTAAAGTGCTTGCTGCATATGTTGCTTCTCTTTCGGCTCCGGCCAATGGATTTGACGTACGCGGGCATGCTGCCGGCAATAAAACAAAAACGCCTTCGTCCCCTTCGTCTATGCCGGAGCAAACAGCAAGGCTATCGCTTGATGCAGGCAAAAAACTCGTATACGACAGAGGCTGTTTGATGTGCCACTCGTTTGGTGGCATCGGCGGGCAATTTGCCCCGTCATTTGATGGGATAGGCTCCAGGCGATCCGAGGAATATATTTCCGAAAGGATATCCAATGCCGAATTGCTTTTGGGCAAATCCGGCCGAGAGTATGGAGGAAGGGGACTGGTTATGCCCCCTTCCTCATTAACTGATGCAGATATCGCCAATATTTCCACTTATCTTTCCAGTTTGAAGTAGGCGGAATGCTAGTAACTCTCCACGGCGCGGCCAACGAAGTTACGGGATCTTGCTATCTGGTGGAAACAGGCAATGCCAGAGTGCTTGTCGACTGTGGGATGTTTCAAGGATCGAAACATCTGGAAAAGCTCAATTTCATACCGGCTTCATTGCTTCCGTCGAAAATTCATGCTGTAGTTTTGACTCACGGGCATCTCGATCATTGCGGGCGTTTGCCGTTGCTTGTCAAAGCTGGTTATCGCGGAAACATTTACGGAACGAATGGAACCCTCGACATAGCGCGTTTGATTTTGACGGATGCGGCCAAGATACAGGCCGACGATGCAGATCGTGAAAATCGAAAACGTGCAAAAGCCCGCCAGCGGCCGATTAAGCCGTTATTTACTCTGGCGGATGCAGAGCAAGTGTTCAAGCGGTTCTCCCCTCTATCATATAATGAATGGGCTGATATCGCGCCTGATACCAAAGTTCAACTTGTCGAAGCCGGACATATTCTCGGATCTTCCAGCGTGATTATGGTGGCAGATCAAAACGGTGGGCGCAGGCGGCTGGTTTTTTCCGGCGATCTCGGTCAATGGAATGTGCCTATCAACCGCGATCCAGCATTAATGGACCGATCTGATGCCGTCTTTATGGAATGCACCTATGGCGGTCGTGTGCATCCTGCATACGGCGACACGATTAAAGAACTGAGTCAATCGATAATCGAAGCCATCAGCAGAAAAGGCAAAATTCTGGTTCCGACATTTGCCGTAGGCAGAACTCAACAATTGCTGTTTCACCTGTCCGAAATGATCGCAAGGGGAGAGATTCCTGCAATTCCAATTTTTTTGGATAGCCCGATGGCCACTGCAGCCACGCAGATCTATTCAAATCATACGGATCTTCTGGATCCTGAAGTTCGTGAATTTTTCTCCGATGACAATATTCGCAGATTTCTGCCCAATTTGAGAATCTGTACAACTGCAATTGAGTCTCAAGCTCTAAATGATGTGGAGGGTCCTTGCATAATTATGGCGGGAGCGGGCATGTGCGATGCCGGACGAATTGTGCATCATTTGCGGCATAATTTGAGTCTCACCAGCACGCTGCTTTTGATCGTTGGCTATCAGGCCAAAGAGTCTCTGGGCAGGCGACTCTTGGATGGTGCCAATCCTGTGAAAATCATGGGACAAACGATTTTTGTAAGAGCAAAAATTGTCTCTGTTGATGGGTTCAGCGCTCACGCTGATAAGAACGATTTGTTGCGCTGGATTGAACCATTGGTCAGGCATAAATCACGAGTAATTCTCACCCACGGAGAGCCGCATCAGCTAAGTGAGATGCGCCACGAGCTTCAGGAGAAGTATGGCTTGTCAGCGCAGATTCCTTCAATTGGAGATGCAATTGAAATTTGAGCCAGTTAGTACCAGGAGTATGAAGCACATTGTTTTTCGATTTCGGCTTTGAAATCAGGATGTGCGATCGATATCAGTGCTCTAGCTCGTTCTTTTAGTGTTTTTCCGAAGAGTTGAGCGATTCCGAATTCAGTTACGACATAGTGGACGTCGGCACGCGAGGTAACCACGCCCGCTCCAGGGGAGAGCATGGCACTGATTCGTGATACTTTCCCTGATTTGGCAGTCGAGGGCAAAGCGATGATTGCTTTACCTTGTTTTGCATGGGCTGCACCGCGTATGAAGTCTACTTGCCCACCGAAGCCGCTATACAACAAATTGCCGATCGTGTCTGCTGCCACCTGTCCTGTTACGTCAACCTGAAGCGCAGAATTGATGGCTGTCATTTTGTGATTTTGCGATATCACGAAAGGATCGTTTACGTAGTCGCTGGTTTGAAATTCTACAAGTGGATTGTTGTCGACAAAATCATATAAGCGTTTGGTGCCCATGACGAAAGTCACCACTACCTTTCCTGGCAGTACTGTCTTAGCATCATTGGTTATCACTCCGGCTTCGATCAGATCCACGATTCCGTCGGAGAGCATTTCGCTGTGCACTCCCAGGTTTCGTTTGTCCAGCAAATTTTGCAGCACCGCATTCGGTATTGCTCCAATTCCCAATTGAAGAGTTGCACCATCTTCCACCAGCGAGGCGACATTTGCTCCAATTGCTTTTTCGATGTCGGTCGGTTTGTCTGGAACAAGCTCGGGAATAGGGTGATCCGTCTCCACGATATGATCGAGACGTGAAACATGAACAAAGGCACGGCCAAGAGTACGTGGCATTTGTTTGTTGACTTCCGCGATTACAATGCGAGCCTTTTTGCGGGCGGCAATCGTGCAATCGACAGAGACTCCATAACTGCAAAATCCATGAGCATCAGGTGGAGACACCTGCAAAAGGCATATGTCTACGCCTATTTCTCCTGACAAGAAAAGATTTGGTATTTCGCTCAGAAACACCGGTATATAGCTGGCGCGTCCGGCATTGACCGCCTCTCTGATATTGGCACCGATAAAGAATGAGTTTACTTGGAAAGAGTGCTCATACTCTTTTAGAGCATAATTAGCCTTGCCCAGAGTCATCAGCTGATAAATCTTTACCGCTTTCAGTTCATCCGCTCTTTTGACCAGTGCGTCGAGCAGAAATTGCGGAGCGGCAGCATTGGAATGCACATAAATGCTGTCATAAGACTTGATATGGCTGACTGCTTCCTCGACTGAGGTTACTTTCCTTCTGTAGTCTTCCAGCCAGCCTTGGCGGTCTTTTGTTTCCGGTAGCACTGAATTATTCTCCTTCTACTTTTTCGATCTAGTGTTGACGCTGACCATGTGAGTTGCGCACGTATTGCAGGGATCGTAGGCTCTTACGAGCGTTTCCAAATTCGGCATCAACGTTTCGCTCCCTGCGTTGCTCGCCACCACTTCTTTTATGTCCAGCTCGATGCGCGCAGTATTCTGCGCTGAAGGCGTGATCATATCCGCTTTCACAATGGAATGGTTTTCGTCCACTTCATAGTAGTGATATAGAGTGCCGCGAGGGCATTCAACCGCACCCGCGCCCTTGCCGGCAACGGGCTTCAGTGAATCGCGCGCGGAGAGCAGGATATCTTTTCTTTCGATAGAGACGATTTCGTCGATTAAGGCGGCCGCTCGTTGTATCGCTTGCACTACTTCTATCGCCTGGGCGGCGTTATTCCAGATTGTATTGTGGTCGCCTTTAGCCAGAGGAGAGCCTTTGAACAGATTGGCTGCTTCCCCCTCCAGGCGGTCAGAGAACATTGCCAGTCGTGCCATCGAACCTACCATAATTGGTTTGCCTGTGACAGTCGATCTTTTGGCGTGACTATAGGCAACCACTTCTTCAAGCAAGTAAGATTGATACTCCTGGATGCTTCTCTCCCAGCCTTCAGTCGATTTGATGACATCGCCAAAATAACCGTAATGCTTGTCTTTCGGAATCAAGCAGAGAAACTTGGGTTCTGTCAGGCGTCTGACCGGCGGTTGGAAAGTCAATACAAGTTGCGCCAATGTGATCGACAATTGAAGGGAGTCAAGCAAATCTTTTTTTAGCGATCTGAGACTGGCATAGTCCGGAATTTTTGAAACACCGCCAACATGAAGATTGACTGGATGAAAGGGTCTTCCACCCACGAGTGTTTGAACTTGAGCGCCCAGGGCGCGTAGTTTTGTCCAGATGAGAAACTCATCTTTATGCGCTGTGGCAAATGACACTAGATCCGGTGTCTTGAGAAAATCCGGCAGAGCGAGTGCGCAGATGTGGGTGGCATGAGATTCGATAATCATGCCCAAATGCATCAACTCGCGCAGCATAAGCTCTTGTGGCTGAGGGACGAATCCAAAGATTTGCTCAACTGCGAAAATAGCCGCCAGCACATGACCTGTCGAACAAATGGCGCAAACCCTTGAGGTGATATGCGGCAATTCGTCAAACTTATGTCCCAGTACAATCTGCTCAAAAAAACGCGTGCCTTCGAATACATCCAGTTTTACATCGGTAACGACACCATCTTCGATATCGATGGCTACGGCCGAATGACCTTCAACGCGAGTAATTTCGGGAATTTCGACGACCTTTCTTTCCTTTTCCGTCATGCCGGCACTTCCCTCGATTGCATTGGTGTCTCTTGACTTGGTCTGCGCAATGGGAAAAAGGCAGCTTCCAAGTGGTGCGGGCTCCCCCGCTTCCTGCCGCTGTTATCGCCCCAAGACACGCTAGATTTTACTCGATGCGACCGCAAAAGATTGACCCTCAATTTGAACTCCTGGCACAGAATTTTTCTGCGGCCGAAAGGTGTTCTTCTAGCCGACCTTCCATAAGTTCCTTTACTTCTCGAAGAAACCGCGCTGCGCATGCGCCATCAATGCATCTGTGATCGAAGAGCAGAGACAAAGTGAGCATCGGATGGACTGTTAACTGTCCTTTTATTGCGATCGGTCGATCTTCGACTGCTCCAACGCCAAAGGTAGAAGTGCATACGCACGGGCCTGTAATTGCTTTCACGCCAAATTTGCCCAGCGAGCTGACGCCGAAAGTTGCTCCGAGATTTCGTAGGCGAAACTCCGGAAAGATCATGGACAGTCGAAAAATCAGTTGGCGCAGTATCCAGGGCATTTTTGAAAACTTGTTCTCCAGTGCTAATTGTGGATGTTCGTCCAGACTGCTTTCTGAAAATTGTCGCAGCTCTTTCATGATTGTCTCTAGTGATTTGTCTCCCGGCGACTCTATGGTGCCGAAGAAAACTGCCGGGAGCGAGCCGACGGTTCTTTCGATGGTTATGCCCGCGCAGATTTTTTCGAAAGTAGCGATCCGACCCCAGGGCAGAATGGTTGATCGCGAAGCTGGATGATTGCGCTGCGCTGCGCCGATAGCCTTAAGCAATATTGCTGTTTCTGTAAGCTTCTCTCCCCTGTCTTGATACTTTTTTCGCAAGCCTTCTGCCCAGGACATATCAACATCGCAAAATATGG
>JBGAVL010000185.1:0-12317 GCA_044228145.1 Obscuribacteraceae bacterium (SeqCode) | reverse complement strand
ATGGGCGATCGAATGGCGCTAAGACGAGTCATTCTCAATCTCCTCGATAATGCCCTCAAATTCACGCCCTACAGCGGTACAGTCACCATATCGGTCAGAAGCGAAGGAGATAAGATCCTTTTGGACATCGCTGATACGGGAATCGGAATAGCCGAGAATGAATGCGAAAAAATCTTCGCCAAATCATTCCAGGGAGCGGTCGGCAGGCAAATGGGCGGTAGCGCCGGCATCGGTCTTTTCGTATGTAGAAAAATCATTCGAGTGCACTCAGGCGACATCACAGTGGCGCGCAATGCTCAGGGCGGCAGCACATTTACTATTGAATTGCCGCGCCATTCACGCGATCGCACTCTGGCCCACGATACCGTGCAAACAGGAGTGGTTGAACAAAGACCTGATTAAAAGTGCCGAAGTGCAATTCGCTTCATTTGACAGAGTCAAGCGATTCGTTTTTCTGGCTGAGATCGAGAAGGCGATCGTAGACAGATCCCGAATAGATTTTCTCGCCGACCGTGTATGCCACCATGGTCGTCATCAGAAGTGGCAATAGTAAATTGAAGTCGCGAGTAATTTCAAAAACAATTACAGTGGCAGTAATCGGCACTCGCGCCACCGCGGAGAAAAATGCTCCCATACCGGCTAAAGCAAAGAGGTCAGGGGCATTAGATGCGTTTGCCCATTCACCTAACTCGGTGGCGCCCAGTAGATAACCAGTCGCTGCTCCAATGGTCAGGCTCGGGCCGAACAGACCTCCGGGTGCGCCGGAAATGTAAGAAATAATGGTAATGAAAAAAGATACCGCCAGAGCCATGCAAGTGAATTCCAAAGTAGGCGTATGCGCGATGATCAAATATTTGATTCCAGCGAAATTGTGCATTGACTGCGGAAGCAATGCCACGGTGACGCCACAGATCAGGCCGGCTATGCCGATGGAAAGCGGATAATTGTCCTTAAAAAACTTAATCTTCAATTTCATGCCTTTGATAATCAGCCAATTGAACAATGCTCCAAGCGCACCGCATATGATACCGAGGAGAATCAGATAGGCAATGTCCTCAAAACGAAAATCACAGGTTGGGAAATCAGAATGGGAGGAAGTGTCCAGACAATGAGTTCCCAGTAATTGCGCCATGCTGGCAGCGGCAAAACAAGCCAATCCGGCAGTAATGATAAAAGTGCTGGAGACTTCTTTTACCAGCTCTTCGACGACAAAAATTACGCCGGCCAGTGGTGCATTGAAAGCTGCGGCCAATCCGGCCCCGGCCCCTGCAGCGACAAAGTGTTTCTTGAGTTTTTCTCCACTTGCTACCAAAGACACAAACAGGCCCGACAGAGATGCTCCGATTTGCACGGTCGGACCTTCTCTGCCGAGAGGTAATCCACAGCCCAGAGAAAGAATTCCGGCCGCCAATTTTGCAAGAAGCGATCGCAGATTCATGCGAATCGGCTGTCCCTTGAGAAAACCTTTCACTTGAGGAATACCGCTACCTGTGATTTCAGGTGCAACATATTTGACTATCAGCCCGCAGAGCACACCTCCGACAAGACCGAAGACAGGAAGAATCCAAAGGCGATGCTCCGACTGCGAAAGCTCAAGTCTCAAGGCACCCAGCCAACCCACAGATTGACTGAGAACAAAAGCGGCTGCGGCAGTTAATGCACCGATTGCCGCAATCTCAATTACGGCAAGCGGCGGCTGTTGCGGTTTTGCTTCTTGCGAATAATCTTGAGGGCCGTTTTGTGATTCGCTGCTCGTGCTGTCAATGCCCGAGCCGCTATTTCCCTTTCCGATCATGGACTCAAAGAGTCTGTTTAGAAAATTCACAAAGGAGCACCGCTATGGAGGCTGGCTCACGCCGAAGGCGGGGGCTCTTTTCGATCGAGAAACTTCTGCAAAACAATTGCCGCTGACTGCATATCAACCAGAGCCTTGCTCTTTCCTGTTTTCACCCCTTGAATGGTCAAGGTGCGAATTGCAGATATCGTGGTCAAACGTTCGTCTTCATAAACAATCGGCAAGCCGGTTTTCTGCGCAAGCTTACGACCGAATGATCTGACCTGCTCAGCCTGTGGGCCGATTGAACCATCCATGTTTTGAGGAAAACCAAGCACTATCTCAACTGCGCCATGTCTTTCTGCGATTTGCTTCACCGCCTCCAGATCTTTGGCCATGTTGACACGCTGGATGGCTTCGATTCCAGCTGCCGTGATGCCGAGCGGATCGGAAATCGCCACTCCAATTCTGGCATCACCAATGTCAAGACCGATAATTCGTGGTTTCTGGCTCATTGTCACCATATTACTTGACCAGAAGCGGAGGCGGAATGAAGATGCGTCTAACCAGCGATTACGACATAGCAAAGTCTGCAGTCAGGTAGAATATGCCGTCATGAAAGTCTACCTGATGAGACATGCAACAGCAGTAGAGCGTCTCGGCGGCGCCATACTAAACGATTCTCAACGCCCGCTCACGGACGACGGGCGTGCAGAAACGCGGATGATGGCCATTGCCCTCAAAAGGCTGAATGCAAAACCAACCTTAGTTGTAAGCAGCCCGCTCATTCGCGCTCGCCAGACTGCAGAGATTATTCTGGAAGTGCTCGGACCGGCGGGAGACTTGAAGATTGCAGACGGTCTGGCACCGGGCGGCACATCCAGTGAAGTCTTCAAGAATCTGAAAAAACTGCCGCCATTTGAAGACCTATTCATGGTCGGTCACGAACCTGACATTGGAAGACTTGCCGCCGATTTGATGCTAGCCGGTCCAGAAGTAATGATTCCCTTCAAAAAGGCAGCAGTAATAAGAGTGGACGTGCAAGATCTGCCACCGTCCTGGCCTGGCACTCTAAAATGGTTCCTGACGCCCAAAGTCGCCAACCTGATCGGCGCCAAATAGGTGTATTGAAATTTCAACCGATATCGGTTGAAATCACAGCCTGTATTACACCAAAATTTATTCGTAGCGCTTTCCCTTAAACTCTATATAGCCGCCTGCATGCTTGGGGGTGTCAGTATGATGAGTCCAGTGGATCAAGCCGCCCTTTTCGTTCCAGATGAATTCTCCGCTGACAGTAACAGTGTCACCTGCCTGGATTGGCACATATGGTGCCATTTTGGTGTTGTGTGCCACCAAGATGGTCGAGCCGTTGGAGAGCACGAGCAAAAACTTTTCGTGAGGCAATCCACGATCGTCATACCTGAGCATTTTCTTGACTGGCGCGGTCACTTTCAGGGGTACTTTCACAAGCTGTAGTTGTTGCGCTCTAATCGCCTCTTGGTCATCGGATATTGAAGGCGATTGCTTGGCAGTCTGGTCCTTAGGCTGTGCTTCCGGCACCTGAGTTTGGGCATTGGCACACCCGGAAATTACCAGACAGCAAGCCAGTAGGACGATCAGTCCGAAAAGTGACGCGCGCAATTTCATAAGAAACGGGCTAGAACTGGAAATTTCCTTCAATCTGTATACACCTCATGTACGTTCAAAATCACCTGTATATTGCCTGGTTAGCGGACATATGCCGGTCTGGGATAATGCCCTGGAAGCGTGAAAGCTTGGTCCTGTGGTATATAGTGAGCAGCACATGATTATAAGCTCAGCTTAAAAACTCAGTGTAATTGGTGTTTCTCAACACGGAACTAATTAGCCTCTCAAGAGTCGCAAATAATTACGGCAGAGGAAACGTCGGGAACCAGAATGTTGTCTTCCATTTACCTGACAGGCGGAACAATTGAGCACAATGAGCTAGTCAGCCAAGGTGCCGAGTTCGATTGGCGTTCTATCGCCATGAACAAATTGCGTAAGTATGGGCTAAAAGTAGTCAATCCTCTTGAATTTGCTTTTTCTGAGATGGCGGCTCTTGAGCAGTTGGAAGGAATTGAGCTAATCAACGATACGACAGAACTCAAAGTAAAAAGAGCACTTGACTTAATCGACCAATGCGACGCACTTCTGGCTAATCTGCATCGCCCTAGTTATGCAGCGGCCATGGAGATTTTCTATGCCCACCGCACAGGAAAAATGGTGACAGTAGTCGGCAATTCTCCTTTCAGTCCGTGGGTTCTATCGCATTCCCAGGCGCGTTTTGGAGATATTGATCTGGCGATCAACTATTTATTGGAAGAACAGCCGCACGCTTCACCTTTGCTCTGGGCTCTCAACTATGAAAGCAATATCGCCGAGCGCTACGAACAATTTCCCAGCGCCGGAGAGCCTGACTATCAGTTCGTGGGCGGGGAATTGCCTGTGCTTGTCCTGGCTCCGCATGCCACCGCCTACTGGAGGGAAGGTGAATTTCAAGAACCGGATACTTTCACAGGCAGTCTTGCCACTCTTTTGCACCGTACAAGCGGCTGCCACGCTCTTACTACCAATTATTGTTGCGTTGCCGATCCCTGTTATTACCTCGAGACGCCGTTCAGAAGAGCCCTTGCTGATATCGTCAAAACCGGGCAAGTTGGTCTTGTCGTGATGCTAGTGGGCGCTTCCTGGCATCAAGCACCTGGTTTGCAGCTTTTCGGCGCCGGTCCAAGTACTGCTTTGAGCGATGACTACATAAATCGTTTGCGATTGTCACTATCGGTCTTAGAGCCAGTTGCCACTGATTCCTTTGACTACTTGCACAGACCGATTGTCGACTTTATCTCAGAGGAATTGGCTATTCCGCTAGTGATAGTGAAAATGCACAAGCGCTATCGCATGCCCCGTTTGCAACCGGAAGGCTTCAGTCGTGTGGCAGAATTGCTTGGCGACTTCATCAGTGAAGCCGGAATTGAGCTGATGAGAGACCGGAGTTAAAAGATAGCAGGGAGTCATAGCTAGCTGATGTCTGATGAAGTCGTTGTTTTTGTCACATGCCCGGCGGTGACATCGCAAGACATGGCAGAACAACTCATCCTGAGCAGCCTGGCTGCTTGCGTCAATATTATTCCGTCAATCAAATCAGTGTATAAATGGGAAGAAAAGCTGACTATAGATGACAACGAGGCGCTTCTTATCATCAAGTCAAACCTGGCACGCTGGGCGGATTTGGAATCCAAGATACGGGCGATTCATTCCTATGATGTTCCGGAGATAATTTGTGTTCCAATAGTGGAAGGACACAAGCCTTATCTGAATTGGCTCAATCAATCAGTGGCATTACAGGCACAGAGTGAAAGGCAAAAACCTTGACTTACAAAACGATTGTTGATGTCTTTTGGCAACGCGTGACAACAATGTCCGAGCGCCCGGCGATCCTGCACAAGGTAGATGGCAAGTTTCGCCCTGTTATCTGGCGTGAGCATGGAAGAACCATCGAATTAACATCGGGTGGGCTACTCAGCCTGGACGTAATGCCGGGTGAAAAGCTGGCGATTATGTCGCAAAGCCGACCGCACTGGACCTGGGCCGATCTGGCATCACTTTCTATAGGCGCGGTCACAGTGCCGATTTACCCAACTCTTGCGGCACCTGAGGCGCAATTTCTGGTCCGGCATAGCGATGCAGTAGGCATCTTTTGTGAGAACGAAAGCCAGCTTAGAAAGATTCAGGAAGCCAGAGACTTGCCGAAAACTGTGCGCTTTGTTGTCCTATTTGAAGGTGAGCCGCAGACAACCGATCCGCGTTTCAAAACGCTCAGCTGGAATCAGCTCCTGGAGCATGGAGAGATACAACTCGGCAAAGACTCTCAAGCTTTGCCAGAGCGAATCAAGAATCTCAAGTCAAATGATTTAGCCACCATCGTTTATACATCGGGCACGACCGGTATCCCAAAAGGCGCGATGCTACTTCATTCCAACATAATGGCAGTGTGCGAAGCGATGCATGTACTGGTCGGACTCAATGAGAATGACCTGGCTCTTTCGTTCCTGCCTCTTTCACATGTATATGAGAGGGTAGGAGGACAGTTCATTTCCATTTACGAGGGACTTGTTGTTGCCTTTGCCGAAAGCATCGAGCAAGTTCCGAAAAACATGGTTGAAGTGCGCCCCACTGTTCTCAACGGAGTGCCGCGCTTCTATGAGAAAGCTTATCAACGCATTCAAGTCGAGATTCGCAAATTGCCGAAGCCGCAGCAATACTTGATTCGCTGGGCAATGGCTCTGGGAAAACGGGCATTGCGCTATAAAAAGTCGGCGCAGGTCAAAAACGAAGACCATATCGTCAATCAGATTCTCAAAGCTGAATTGAGAGTTGCAGACCGCCTGGTTTTCTCTAGAATCAGGCGCAGATTCGGAGGCAGGCTTAGAGTAATGGTCTCTGGCGCAGCGCCGCTTTCTGCCAATGTACAAGAGTTTTTCGAGATCATCGGACTGAATATCGTTGAAGGATACGGGCTGACTGAAACCAGTGCTCCTGTAGCCTGCAATATTCCTGAAGACAACCATCCAGGCACTGTCGGCAAGCCTATGCCGGGCGTGGAAGTAAGAATAGCTGACGATGGAGAGATCATTGTCAAAGGACCATCCATTTTTGCCGGCTACTACAAAAACGAGGAAGCCACAAAAGCGGCGCTTTCCGACGGCTGGTTCTCGACAGGGGACATTGGAGAGATAGACGCGTCCGGGCGTCTGAGAATTAAGGACCGCAAAAAGGACATTATCATCACGTCCAATGGCAAGCATGTGGCTCCTCAGTACATTGAGAATCTTTTCAAAGGAGAGGGCCTGATCAGCCATATTCTTGTCTACGGCGACCGGCGCAAGTTCGTATCGGCACTTATTACCCTGAACCGCGATGGTCTGCGCTCGTTTGCCGAGACAAACGGCTTGCCCACAGGCGATCTTGACAATTTGACCCAGCATCCGAAGGTGAGAGACGAAGTCGAAGCGGTGGTGAAGCGCAAAAACGAGCCCCTGGCCAATTTCGAGCGGATCAAGAAATTCGTCATCCTGGAGCACGACTTTACAGTCGAAAACGATGAACTGACGCCGACTTTTAAAGTAAAACGTAAAGTAATAACTGAGAAGTACCAGGCATTGCTTGATTCTTGTTATGAATCGGACGATTTAGAAGTAGGCGGAGGGGTGCCTGAAACCTCAAAATAGTGGTTAAAAACCGCCCACTGTGAAGTTCCGGCGGCAAAAACCCAAAAAACCCCTTTACATTCGCTTGGCAACTGTTACACTATTGACGGTCTATTAGGCCTTTAGTTCTTACCTTACTATTTAGTTTCGCTAGTATTCCGCCACTCGCTCCTTTGGGAACCTCCCATCTTCAGCGACTACCCACGAGGGTTACAAGGTCATGTTTGAATCGTTTGGACGCGGCTTCAGGATGATAATGGCCAGCATCAAGATGGGCTGGCAAGATTGGCGCCTGTTATTGCCTTCGATTCTCACCGTCGTAAGCAATTTCTTTTTTGCCATTCTCTTGTTTGTACAAGGCAACGCCAAGATTGGCGGACAGGTTCAAGGAGTCGCACAGACTCTGGGACAGTCTGGTCAGCAAATGATGAGAAGCGGCAGCCCAGAGCAATTCATGCAAATGACTGGTCTGAATGGACCAGCCGATCCAAGCGGCTTCGGCCAAATGGTTGGAGCAGGCACAGACATGGGCATTGTCGCCATGCTCATCGTTGCCGTTTGGTGGCTGACGAACCGCTTTCTGGAAGGTGTTACGACCGCTCTTGTCTATTGCCACCTGACTGAAGGCTCCGGCACGGGCAAAATGAATATTGCCTGCCAGGAAGTCTTGAGAAGCTTGCCTGCATTGATTATGTTGGGCATCACCACATTGCTTGCCAAAACCATTGCTCGCGGATTGCGGGGCAAGGGCGGAACTGGCGGCATGGGATTCGGTGTCGATTTCCTGGCCGGAATTGTTGCCGTATTCTGGACTCTGGCCGGTCACTTGATTCTTCCAGCCATTGTCATTGAAGGAACTTCTTTCTGGGGCGCTCTCAAACGCGCAGACCGAATGGCTCAGGGCAACCTGCTCACCATCGGAGTAGGAGAAGTTGGAGTCGGTCTCATTTGCAAAGCCGTGACCGCGCTTGTCTGGGCCGGCGGAGCTGCCGGTTTCCTGGGTGCTTATGCTCTGCAAATGCAAACCTCCCCAATTTTCTTCATGGCTGCATTTTTGTGGGTCTCGACAGTTGTTGTCGTGACAGCAATGTGCAACTACATCCGCGCTTCTTTCTACACTTGCCTCTACGTCTGGGCAATTGAAGCAGAAGCAGTGGAAGAGACCGAAAGAGCTCAAATCAAGGCTCCAGCCCCTCTTGCTGCAGCGCTTGCGTAGACCGGTGCAAAATCAATAACTTAGAGGCCGGGTAACTTATCCGGCCTTTCTCTTTGTCCCCAACAATGCCGGCGCCACCACATCCAAAGGAGTGATGTAAGAAATTACATCGTCGTCGCGAATTTCTCTAAAGGTGGTGCAGGCACTGAGGAGTGAGTCCTGTCCCCAAGTTTTCCTATCACTGTAGGCCCAGAAAAGAGCAACATAGTTCTGCAGATATTTCCTGCTTATGCCTCTGTAATTTGCTCGAACAAAGTCGACGAATCGTATAGCAATATTCCTTCGGCGTTCAATTAGTTTTCGGCTTGGTGATCCTTTTCCAGGCGAAGCATACGGCGAATCGCCAAGAATAAATCGATCGCCTGGCTGTCGTCTAACAAAGTCAAACAGTTCCAAATTCGTCATCACCGCTGATAATTCATTGACCGGTAAGTTTGCTTGTTCACAGAGCCTTTCGAAACTTACTGGTATATCCGAAATGAGCGATAGAACTTGCTTTTCAGGCTTTCCGATTAAAGAATTTACAAGTTTTCGCTCCTTTTCAGTTGCCGCACGTTCACTCGTTCTTCGAACTATTGGCATTCTTTGCTGCGGATTTTTTCCGACTCTTGCGGCAGCAGCAGTCTCTTCCTCTCTAGGGTGCCTGCCTGCCGGCGTTTCCCTGCTTCTTCTATAGAACGTTTTCAAAAAATGTGCAGATGGAATACGCTCAACCATTTTTTTCATTCGACTTTCAATTACCATGCTCAGCTTTTTGAAAATCATAAGCGCAGTCGAGGTAGCAATCTTGAGAAGTCGAGCGAAGTGTGCGGCAGTGATGCTAACACCATCTTCAATAAACCAGATTGCCGCTAACCACGGCCGGAATCGCCTCACATTATTAAAGAAAGTGCCACCAAGCAACCAGATCTTTCGTTTGCAATTTCTGCATTTGATGTTCCTCTGCTTGAAATTCAACAACAGATTTTCTGTCGAACATTCTGGGCACGAAACGCGACAATCGCCAAAGAATGACTTCCGCGTGAAAATCGCGCTACTGTCCTCATTCGGATGCCTGATACAGAAAGCGGCAAATGACGACGCTATCGTCTTTTGCGGTTGAAGATTTGATCTAACAACTTTCTTGGTCATCGTCCTTATCCTCACGCCATAACTTTGTATACGTAAGGACGAATAAAAAAGTTCAAAAAATTGGGAAAATAAATTCGCCCGAATGACAACCGGGCTCACAAGCAACAGAGGTCTAGAAATTTCAACCGATATCGGTTGAAATTTCTAGACCACACATAAGCGGCGAAAACTGGCGCGTGTGAAGAATGAGAAGTTCAAAGATTGAGAAAAATCGGCAATTAATACCGACATGCAAAGTGTGAGATATCATTACCGCCAGGATTCCGCGTTGGAAAATTATGCACTCTCTTATCGGGAGCGCATAAAGGTGCTACAGGTTCGCACCTGAAAGGTCTCCACTTCAAAGTACAAACAGTATTAAAGGAAAACTCTAATGGCAGTTAAAACAGACATCAAGCTTTCAACAATGAGCTACGTCATCGTGTACGTACAAGACACAAAGAAATCCCTACCTTTCTATCGCGACATTCTCGGAATGTCAGTGAAATCAGAAGAGGAAGGCTGGGTCGAATTAGAAACCGGCAGCACCACATTGGCCCTTCATGGTATGAAGCCTGGCGAAAAACATCCCGGCAAGATCGAAGGTCAACCAATCATCGTGTTTAGTGTCGACAACGTCCATGAAGCACGCGCTGAACTTCTGAAGAAAGGCGTCAACTTTAAGAACGAATGCGAAGTCGTATGCGAAGCCGGCGATCATGTCGGTATGAGCACCAACTTCTATGACACTGATGAAAATCTGTATTCGATTTTCTCGATGGTTAAGAAGTAAACCAACAACTAATTTGAGCAAATTGAAAGAGCGCCTCAAGTCTTAAGGAGCTCTTTCATTGCTTTCGTCAATGAGACGAGACTCTTGCACCTTCGCTGTGGCACATTCTGTCGGTATCTTCGAGGACATTGATGCGAGTCGGCTTCCATCCTAATTCGCGACTTTTCTTTCCGCGAATCCGTGAGTTTGACCCCAGAGCAAATTTCGCCATGCCTTCACCCCATTCTGCAACAGCATTTGCAATCGGCCACTCTTCGATGGGAGCCGAGAGTCCAAGAGACTTCCGAATAGCCTCTGCAACAGATTTGAAATTCACCTCACCGTTTTCCGCAAATAAAAACGCACCGGCAGGCACAGAACCTTTGGCGGCCAATGCATACAGTTCCACCAAATCTTCAATATGAACAGTCGACCAGACATTCAATCCGCGACCAACACAGCGCGCCACTTTAGATTTTTTCGCCTGGTTAATTAGGGCAGGTATCTGTATGCTCTCTTTGCTCAGGCCCAATCCCTGCCCGTAAATCATGCATGGGCAGATTACTACTGAGTGCACTCCATCGCTTGCAGCATCCAAAATCAAACGGTCGATTGCAACTCTCGCTTCTTTCTCAGGCACAGGATTAAGCGGAGTGCTCTCGTCATAAATCTTGTCAGAATATTCACCACATGCGGTATCGGATACAATTGATGATCCACTGGTATGGATGAATTTTTTTCTTGTTCCTTTGAGAGCGGTCAGAATCGTCTCGACCAATCCTCGCGCATCTGAATCAGCTGCATTGACAACGATATCGGCATTTTCTGTCAGTTGGGCCACAAAATTGGCATCGTTGTAAGAGCCGACCGCCGGAATCATTCCTTGCTGTCGTAATTCGTCCGCTCTGCCTTCGGAACTGGTCGTACCTGTTACTTCAAAGTCATCGCTCAGCAATCTAGAAGCCACCGATCCGCCGATATAACCGGATGCGCCAATAACCAGAGCTTTCATGAGCATTCTCCGCGCCTAAAACGAGCACTATTCTATTGCACGACAAAGAAGCGCGTATGAGAAAAAGGTGCTCTGGAATGGAAATGGCAGCTTCTACTTTTTCGACTTGCCTTTGGCAGGTTTATCTTTCGCCGGTTTGGACTTCTTGGGCTTGTCTTCCGTCGTTCGAGACTCGACCGGCGCGTTTTCATCCGCCTTGGCAGCTACTGGCGCGCCTTCACTAACAACTGCAATTCCCTCGGTGTCGGGCTCAAAAAATGCATAACCGGTGCGATTATAAACGCCCTTCAAATCGTCTGGACATGGTCCCAGAACAGATACTTCCTCAATAACAAGTGAGTCTCTCACTTCGTCCGGTTCTAACTCTGCGGCAAATGCCATGGCCTCTTCAGTGCTGTCGGCAACAATATCAAATGTGCTGTAGAAGCCTGGATGCCCTGACCCGTGCTGTTCGATTGGTTCAAACCACGTGCCTCTTACAAGTAAGCGGAAGTGCTGCGCGTTTTCGGATTCCATGTGATAAACCTGGCGAAGCATTGCCAGTGCATAAGAAAAATTCTTCACGTATCTGAGCGCCTGAATGAAGCAATGCCTTGCTCCGTCAACATCGTTATTGCCTCTGCCGACTGCGATACCTAATTCAGTGATGATACCGGCAAGCTCGATTGTGTATTGAGTAAAGAGTTCTTCAGAGCCCAGCAATCTCTCGGCCAAATGTTTGGCCAAGTCGGCCGCTTTGTGATGCTGTTCAAGTCCGTTCAAAAGTGCAACACGTAGAGCAAGCGCCGGCCAGTGCAGATCGTCACTGTCCACTTCGTCCAGAGCATTCATGGCTTCTTGCGGTAAATTGCAGCGATGCAATGCAATTGCCTTGTTGAAATATATCTGCGAAGAATCTACACCTGGGCAGTCAAGCGCTCGAGTGTAAGATTCATTGGCTGCCTGAAAGTCCCCCTGGTCAGAGTGCAGGTTGCCTAATTGCTGCCAGAGCAGCCAAATTTGCGGCACGGCTCTCGTTCCCTCTTCGAGGACGGCAAGAGCATCCTGCGGACGCTCTTCCATCTCATAGGCCCTGGCAAGCAATTCATAACCGCCGGAATACTTCATCTTAAGAAGTTTCTTGCCCAGTTTCTTAGCGTGCCCTGGATCGCCCTCGCCCAGATACTCATAGCCCTTCTGCATCAGCTCTCTGGCTATCTTCT
>JBGAVL010000184.1:0-12323 GCA_044228145.1 Obscuribacteraceae bacterium (SeqCode) | reverse complement strand
GATGCAGCAGGCAACCTGACAAAGAATCCAAACGTGAATTGGAAACCAGGAGACAAGCTGAACGTTGAGATTCAGTCAGTCGGATCTCAACTCGTCAGCAGAGTTCAAGAATCTGTAATTCAATCGATCATCGATATCTTCCTGTCCAAACATCCGGATTTTGCGTCGTTTCCGCGAACCTGGCAGCAGGTAATTGAGGCCTTGCGCAACTCTATGACCGGACAATATGCAAATTCCAGCAACGCAGACGGAGCCGCAGCCAATGCTTCAGGCGATCCGTCCGCATCAGCTGATTACAGCAACACGCCAAACGTCCGGAATGGTGGCAAAAGCCAAGGCGGTTCGGGCGCAGGTGCGGGTAGCGATGACTCTGTCGCTATCGGCGACAGTGAAGCACTCAGTAGTACTGGCTCAGATATACGACCGGAGAATGGGTTGGCGCCACCAGTTGCGGTGGCAGGAAAGGTCTTCCCGGTGGACGGATATGATGGAGCAAAACTAGGTTTACACCATGGCTCCTCAGATGGGGCAGCGGATATATTTGCTCCTGAAGGCACACCAATCCGCGCAATGGTGGGCGGCGAGGTAGTAAGTGTGGGCTCAGGTGGATTGGGTGGAAACACCATAACGATCAGACAAGCTGACGGGAAGATTGCCTATTACGCACATATGCAAGCAAAAGCTGCTAAACACGATGGCACGCCTATTGAGGCTGGAGACCGCATAGAACCTGGAGACATGATTGGACGAGTAGGCCAGACGGGTAATGCGGCAGGAACGGGGGCACACCTCCACCTTGGAGTGGGAGACGACATACAGGGTGGTTCAGGTCCCGAAGGCGGTGCTGGTACTAATTTCAATTTGGTCGGAACGATCAATGCAATTCTCGGAATGTCGTAAAACGTCAACCGCTGCAAACCGCTGCATGTTGCTGCCAATTTGCGAGATGACTTCCATATTCTCGAAAAAATTGTAAAACAAGCGGCTCTTGGTAAGGTGCGGCTTCCATATTCAACCGACTCGTACTCTGCAAATATGGACTCATTGGCAAGTTAGACACCCTTGCTTCTTGTGGCAAGCCATTTCGTCAGCTTTCGATCGCTCCACGGGCAGGACCATAAGAACCACCGATGACCTTGGCCCCGCGCAGTATTCACTGTCCTTGACCATCGGCGCTGATGTAGGCATGATTAAGCTGTCAACTTGCTGCGTCGTATCAACAATCCTGTGCCAGTGTTTACCATCCGGCAACTCGGGCAATTCAAAACTCAATGAATGCCAGTAAGCATTAAAGATCGAATACAGTTGTTCGTCTGCCTGTGGGTGTGCCATGCTGCACGCTAAACTATGTGAGGACTCACTCCAGTCCGGCTGATTCAGCTTGGTACCATGCCACCAGATATGAGGGCATGAACAATGTCCACATTTGCTGCACAGTAGATGATCTTGCCCCAAAAGACTGACTGATTGAGTGAAAGATATAAGCCCTTTTGTGAAAGTTAGAAGAGCCTGATTCTGGCTAACCAAGTTCCAATCAAACCATGCTGAAGAATTGTCCTGGCAGTATGCATTGTTATTTCCAGCCTGTGATCGCCGCACTTCGTCGCCCATCAGCAACATCGGAGTTCCCTGGGACAGAAAGAGAAGGGTAAGATGATTTTTTATCTGTCTGACCCGCAATTCTTCAATTGCAGTGTCACTGCTCGGGCCTTCTACACCGCAATTCCAGCTCCAGTTGGAATTTGTGCCATCGCGATTCGCCTCTCCGTTAGCTTCATTGTGTTTCTCGTTGTAAGAAACCAAATCATTGAGAGTAAATCCATCATGGCATGCTACAAATTGGATGCTTCTATTGGGCTCTCTGTCTCCTTTTGTGTAAATGTCAGAGCTACCCGCGATGCGCGTAGCTAACGCCTTAACAGTGCTATCTTCGCCTTTTACGAAGCGCCTGATGTCATCCCGAAACGGTCCATTCCACTCAGCGAACCAATCACTAGCGTTGACGAACGATCCCACTTGATACAGTCCGGCCCCATCCCACGCTTCTGCGATCAGTTTGATACCTGCCAAAATCGAATCTGCTTCGATTATGGACAAAATGCCGGGTAACTCGACTGGCTGAGGTTTGCCGAGGACGTCTCTAGACAGTACTGAAGCCAGATCAAAGCGAAATCCATCCACATGCATCTCGGAAACCCAGTAGCGCAAGCAATCCAGGATCAGTTTCTGAGCCGTCGGATTGTTTGCCTTGAAGGTATTTCCGCAACCGCTATAGTTGGCATAATGAGAAGAACTGGGGTCTAGCAAATAGTAGTTCGTATTGTCCAATCCCTTGAATGAGAGAGTCGGACCCAATTCATTTCCCTCCGCAGTGTGGTTGAAAACCACATCAAGGATTACTTCGATTCCGGCACCATGGAGCGCTTTCACCATATCGCGAAACTCATCAACAGGTCCT
The DNA here is from genome assembly GCA_044228145.1 of Obscuribacteraceae bacterium (SeqCode). Lineage (GTDB taxonomy): Bacteria > Cyanobacteriota > Vampirovibrionia > Obscuribacterales > Obscuribacteraceae > QKMZ01. The sequence continues at coordinate 9,865 of JBGAVL010000184.1, read as the reverse complement.
AGTGGATCTTTCCGGGAGCTATAGCCGGAATGAGGAGCGAAAAACGCTAATGGACTATAGCCCCAATAATTGGTCAAACCTTGAGGCGCATCTTGTTCGTCGAATTGACATACTGGCATCAGTTCGACGGCTGTAACACCAAGTCCCAGCAAGTATGGAATTTTATCGATCAGACCGGCAAAAGTGCCACGCTTTTCTTCGCTTACGCCCGAGTTAGGATTTTTTGTGAAACCCTTCACGTGAAGCTCGTAGATAACACTGTTCGAGTAAGGCGTACGCAGGGGCACATCTTTCTCCCAGTTGTATTTGCTCGTATCGACGACGACACTGCGAAGCGATGCCGAGCAATTGTCGCCTGGATGGCCAGCTGTCTGCCGAGAGTAATTTTCTGAGTTGACCACCGCGCGCGAATAGGGGTCGAGCAGAATCTTGCCCACATCGAACCGCATACCCCGCTCAGGAACAAAGTCGCCATCAACTCGATAGCCATATACCTGACCGGCGCTAAGACCAGGCACAAAAACATGCCAGTAGTGAAACGTTTTGTTGTCCTTTGGATCAAGATTGATGACATGACTTGGTGTTTCCGCATCAGGCGTATCAAAAAGCAAAAGGTCGACTGCTGTGCAGAATTTCGAGAATAAACAAAAGTTGACTCCATCCGGTCGTATTTCAGCGCCAAGCGGATAGTTCCGACCAGTCTCTGTGCGCAAACTAGCTCGATGCGACTTACTCAAGTCGGTCTTGCTTGTGTCCAAATGCTACTCCAAGTTCTCCCATTTAGCTGTGGTCCACGTCCTAGAAGCCGTGTGATTACTTTCCCTTTGACTCCTGTTGAATGGTCGAATAAAACTTGGACCATGCATCCACTTCCTCCGTAGTGTCTTGGGAAATGTTTGGCAGCATTTCAAGAGCAGTCTTGACGCATTGCTCTGCCTTCTCCTTGTCGCCCTTCAAATAGTACGTTACCCCCAAGTTGTAATGATCTTCAGCGACCGCCAAGCTATTCTCACCCATCTTTTCGCGATCGGTAATTATGGCTCGGTTCATTATCTTCTCGCTTTCCTCATACTTACCGGCACGCGCATAACATTGCGCAAGATGATTCAGCAATAGACCAGTATCAGATGGGCCTTTGAATGAGTAGCGTTTTTGAATGTCCAACGCCTGATTCAAAAACCTAATTGCCTCATCGCAACTTCCTTTCTTGAAGGATAGTCCCGCCAGGTTGTCTAGAGTACGCGCCGTGTCTATGTTCGTTGTCTTTGAAGATCCAAAGATCTTCATCGAGCAGTGCGATATGTCTTCGGCTAGATCCTCTCTTCCTGACTGAGCGCAGCAGTTGGCGACGTTTTCCAATTGCGCTACTTCGTCTCTTGAATCTGGTTTGCCATGATGTTTTCCTGAAGTTGAAACCACGTCGGAAATAGTTTTGATGCAACCGCTTTGCTGACTTTTAGATATTCCAGCCTTAGACAGTTCTTTCAGTGTTGTCTTGATCAATTGGTACTGCCGCTCACTCAATGTTTGAGCAGGTTTCTTTTTGCCACTGTTCCAAAAAGCTCCATCTCCTCGCGAGTTTGAGTACCAGGATGGAGGGAAATAACCGAGTGGTGCGCTGTCTGCGTCAAGCGAATGTCCAATCAAGACTGACAGCAAAGCAATGATGAAGAAACCCTTGTCTGAACGCTGTTTTACACATCTCACGGGACAACATACTCCTGCACTAGCGGTAGTGCCACTTCTTCTCGACGGTATTCACAAGCTTCTTCATGCTTGCCCTGATTGCAGCAGGCTAGGGCTAGATTGTTCAAGGTGTGCGCTAATCTCAGGTCGTGCTCTCCGAACTTTTCCGCTTCCTTTAACGCAAATCTAAACATTTGCTCGGCTGCAGAATAATGCCCTTCTCGAACGTTATATCGCCAGCGACGATGTGTACGCCCCACTGCGATTTTGCTTCTACTCTTCTCCTTCAGCAATCGCCACAACCATTGTCCTTTCGTTTAGTACTAAGCAGTATCCACCAGGGTGACGAAATGAGCGCGACCCATATCAGTCTTTCGGATGATGCCAGGCTTTTGTCAAAGAGAAATGTGGATTGAAGCCAGGTTGGAACCAACCCCCGATGAGTACTTTGTTCTGTGCTACGAGGGCAATCCTGGCGGTTCTAGAACTGCCTCCAGTACATTGCGAAGCTGGTTCCTCTCGGAGATCTGTTGAAAACGAACACGCAGGGACGAAACAAAGTGTGTTTGTGCAGCCTGACCTGTCAGCTTGCTCTTCGGTTCCATTCGACAATTCCATCCCGCAAAACAACCGCGTTATAGCCGAGGTTGCGCAGTAAGCGCACTGCGTCGCAGGACATCAGGCAGAACGGCCCGCGACAGTAGGCAACGATAGTTTTGTCTTTTGGCAGTTCTTCGAGCCGAGCTTTTAACTCTGGCAACGGCATTGAGCGGGCAAACGGGATGTGACTCGTCTCGAACTCAGTCGAGGGGCGAACGTCTATTACTATCACATCGCCATTGCTGGCTTGCGCTAGTAGCTCATCTTTGGTCGCGCCTTTCCATTCATGCGCAGAGTCGCCCATCTTCCTAACTGCGTCTTGCAATTCAAAAAGGCGCTCCTCTGCCAACTCTCGAAGTGTGACCAGATAGCTTGCCACCGTCGGACTAGACAGGCGGTAAATTATGTTCTTGCCCTGCCGTTCACTCTCTACTAAGCGCGCGGCTTTCAGCTCTTGGAGATGTGAACTTGCCAACTTGAAGCTAATACTAGCTTCTTGGCTCAATGTCTCAACTGTCTTTGGCGCCTGACAAAGCAAACCAAGCAGCTCCAACCGTTTTGGGCTCGCAGTGGCTCTGGCAATTCTCGACACCTGCTCATAGAGCTCATTTTTGATTTCTCTGTTAGTTGCCATTTGAGCGCCTCTGCCCGTGCTCACCTTGCCGGCTATCAAACTTACATGAACAAACTCGTCGATTCAATGATATTCTAACATTCGTTAGAATGTTTCTGCGTTTTCCGAAAGAGCGGTGTGAATGAGTGGAAAAGACATCAAACTTGCTTTGAATGCCGGTGTGGAACTTAAACCGACGGCAACCCTCGGTATTTCCAGTGCTGTCGTAATCGAACCAGCGATGCGTTTTGAACTGACGTGGGATCGCTTCCTCAGACTCTATAACACGGCGCTATTCGTGAAAAATACCTTCGAAAAACCTTGCAACGTTTTAGATGTTGGAGGTTTTGACGGTGCCCTGGCAATGTTCCTGCCCGAATATGTGGTCGATGTGATCGATCCCATCACGACCGCTGGTACCGGCCATAGTATCACTGCTCAATCTTATGAAGTGATCGTTTCGATCGATGCCCTGGAGCATGTGCCGCCTGACGAGCGTCAATCGTTTACCCAACAATTGAGCAGTGCCGCACGCGAGTATTTATTTATCAACTTTCCAGGTCAGCAAACAGCAGACGCTCAGCAACTTGTTTACGAACTAACCGATAATCCGCTTGTGAAGGAGCACGTCATATGGCAACTTCCAGATCGTAATCAGGTTAAGGACTGGGTTGAGAGGGCTGGTTTTGAGGTCTGTCTAAAACAGCATACAAGCCTTGCGCAGTGGATCTCGCAGTATCTCCTTCAAACGACAGCACCCGATGTTGCGTCCAAGGCCAACCGGTATCTACTGGAGCATTTTTTGGAAGAACCTGTAGGTACGCCGCTTTACGATCTGATTATTGGGCGCAGAATTGCCGTATAAAAAGTGTTAGCATGAACAATACTATGACTGATTTGACGACAACGAGAGAGGAAAGTCCCATGGAAACTATGATCTGGTTCATCGGGATAGTCTTATTTTATTTCGCGATGCAGCTCTGGATTCTACCGAAATTCGGCATATCTACTTGAATGTCACGAAACTGCTCGGTCGAGCAGCCAAAGGCAAAGGCAGAGCAGCAAGAGCTCCGGGAGCACAGCAAGGCGGATAAGTCTGAATAAAGCTGCGCACTTTGATACTTTAATTGGTGGCGTATTAGAAAGCAAAAAAGGGAAGCTCTGCCGCGACCTTCCTCGACGGCAAAGCTTCGATCTTGGAATACTATGCGACAATACGTGAATTCTTCGTGAATACTAGAGATTTAGTTTCTAACAGTTTGTCAGAAGTGACTTTTGTTCCTTTTCTCAAATCGAACGATGTCACTTGCAACCTGTGCAGCTTTTTCTGTCTGTCCGGTCTTACGCAAGTGAGTCACATATGACTCTAGTGCTTCTATTAGCTCATGGTGGATGGGATCCATTGTGTATTGCAAAGTACGAATACCTTCTTCAAAAAGCGGATCTGCCTCTTCGCATTTGTTCAATGAGCAATACGCGGATGCCAGATTGACTAGGGTGCCAGCGTATTCTTTACTCTTAGTGCCAAAAATCGACCCTTTGATGCTGAGTGCCTTTTTGTAGAGCGCTATCGCTTCGTGACAACGATCTTGTTCGCAGAACAAGACGGCGAGATTATTCAGGCATCCAGCAACCTCGGCAGAATGTTCTCCTAGCTCATCTTGCCAGAGTTTCAGCGCCCTATGATACAGCGGTTCAGCTTGAGCGTTGAGTCCTTGCTTTCGATAGTGCGTAGCAATGTTGCTGAGATCTTCAGCGAGATTAAGATTTCCAGCGCTTCCAGATGTCTCATCGATTGTAAGCGCCCGCTTGTACAGCGGATCTGCCTCTTTGTGCTTGCCTTGAGCGCAGTAGCATAAAGCGAGATTATTCAAGGTCATGGTCAAGCGTTCGTCACGAATCTGTAGTTTTTCGAGATCAATAAGAGCTTTTTGGAATTTCTCTCGCGCAGCAGCATACATGCCTCGGGCATATGCTTCCTGTCCCAGCCACATCTGCATGTTCCAGTCCTTAGAGGTTTTATCGTCCTTTTGTTCGGTGTTCATGGTCCTTTTCCTCGGCGAACTCGGGTAAGAGAAATGTTATGGTCACTGGTGAGCGTGAACAGAGTTCTCTAAGTCTCCGAAGAACGCAGGTACAATGAGCTTCTGCATGATGACGGTCATTGAAAAATACATTGTAAGCGTGAAGGCCATCTGCAATAGCAAGCTTTTCAAAGGCTTATTGTGCTTGCGATTTCGTTTCCACATGAAGAGACATGCCGCTATAAGAATCATGATTGAAACGATTTCGAACAGCCAATGATAGTTGCCGAGCTGCTCCCGAAGACTGGTAGCACCAGATAGTCCGAGAATTAGCGGGATTAGTGGCAGCGAACAACACAGGCAAGAGATAAATGCCGCGACTGCTCCAAGCAAGTAAGAGCGAAAGCCAGCTTGTTTTGCTGACGCAATTGTTTCTTTGTGATCCGGACTGCAAGAGAAGTGATTGTGATTCATACCCTATTACTCATTCCCAAAGTAGGAATTCAGTGTTTCAAATTTACTCGGTAGCGTTCGAGGCTGCATCGTCCTCACGACTGAGGTCCGAAACTTCTTTAGAAGTTCCATTCATCAGGCACAGCACTGCGCCCATGAGCCCGAGACCAGCCAGAGCTAGAGGCGCGAGCACCGGCGGTCCGTCTGCATCCATGGGGATTTTTCCCGGCGTCATGCACACCACTCTGAACACCTTACTCACCGCCAATACTGGATGATCCTTACTGTGAAACCAGAAGCCGAGCAGTCCTAGAATTGGAGCAAGAGCAAATCCGGTTGCAAGAAAATGCCGTCCACCTCGTTGCCAGATGCTCATTGCCAGAGGTCCGACAATGAGCATCGCAATACAATATATGAGCGGTATCCACGCTTGCCATTTCTTTCCCAAAACTGCCTGGTGCTCAAATCTCACTTCGACAAGAAGCAGAGCTAGTCCGCCAAGCAGAAGTGCAATGCATACGAATTGAGCTTTGGCAGGTTCACGAATTTTGCTAAAACGCATGGACATTCCATTTATTGGCTAACAATGGAGTGAACGTGAATCGATTTGTCCGTTGGGTCAATGTGACCCGTAATCGCTACTTTCGCTCCTGCAAGTTCTTTCGGTTTTTCTTGATCTGAAAGTGCATAGTTGTCTCCTTTATCGTCAACAAGAATATACTTGGCGCCGGACGAAACACATTTGTCTATGCATGCTTTGGGATCGGCGCCTTCTGCACCCATTTTCGAGTGATCATTGCCGCACATGCTGTCGCTGATAACGCCCTTTATCGTACCTTCGTAAACTTCCCCAGCTTTGCTCTGTTGTTGCGTACCGGCGATAGTCGATCCCGAAGTTTCGGTTGATGTCGCAGATGTTGTGGAGCCGCTAGTAGTTTGCACTGCCTGATCAGACTTTTGATCGACATTACTGCATGCAGACAATGCGAGCACTGTGCTGATGCTGAGAACTAGCTGTTTGGTTATTCTCATGATCTCTCCTTACTTAGATTGCACCGCTGGCATATGTCAGGCGAGCCTGCGCCAGTCTGTATTTGTATATAGCTTCCAAAAGTGTCAATCGAGCTTGAAACATTTTGACGGCAGCATCGAACTGCTCAAGCGCAATCGACTTTCCAACTTCATATCGTGCATGAAATAGTCTGTGGTCTTCTTCGGCGGATGTCACCTGCTCCTTCGCGAGCGCTACGTTCCGCCTCGCCAGATCTAGATCGATCCATGCTTGCGAAACCTCTTGCGCCACCTTTAAATCCACATCCCGCTTGGACAGTTCCGCTTCGCGGACGGCGGCATTAGCCGCCCGCAACTCATTAAGGCGAGATCCGGAATCAAAAAGTGTAATACCGCCCATGACACCAATAAATCCACCCCAGCGCCCATTCGCGTCGCCGTCTGGGGAACTTCCAGTAATGTTGCTTCCGAGTCCGTAGGCATTTACTTGCGGTGAGTACTTGCTCATTGCTACTTGTTTGCGCGCCTTCATCTCAGTTACCTTACTTGCCGCTCTCAATATCTCAGGACGGTTCCTTGCGGCATCTTCAAGAAACTTGTTCAAGTCGTCGTTAGTTTCGACATATTCAAGAGTGTCTTTAAGAAGGAGTTGAGAGCCGATATTTACTGCCATAGACACCTTCAGATTTAACAAAGCAGTATTGAAATCTCGGTATCGTTCGTTGAGTTGAATGCGAGCTTTGGCCAACTCTGCTTCTTCTCTGAGGTAATCGGCCTTTGGTGTCTTTCCCTCCTGCATTCTCACTTTCATATTTCGGGTGCTCCATTCCCGAAATTTAACGTAGTCCGTAGCGACCCTCAAATTTGCTTGGCTCCATGCGGTGTTCCAATATGTCTCTTTGACTTTGAGAGCGGTCTGAATTCGCTGTTCGTTGTACGCGGACAAGGATAGTTTCTCTAGTGATCGGGCGGCTCTGTAGCCACCCATCAAACGTCCGCCGGTGAAAAGCGGTTGAGTGCCGGCGAAAATCAAACTCAAGGAACTCCCTCTCACGATCGGTTGCATTGGTGGTGAAGCAACTGAACTGTCGCCAGGAAAAAACAGCATCTGGTTGAGTGATGATGCTGAGTAGAAGGTGTTGAATGAAGCCGAAGGACCAAATTTTGCCAAAGCCGAACGGGCCAGGTATTTTGAAGCCAACCATGATTGTTCCGTTTGCTTGAGCGTGAAATTATTCTTGATACCAATCTGCACCGCATCGTCAAGGCCTAGTGATCCGCTTCTTTCAGGAAGCTCTCCGGATGGAGCGGTTTTTGTTACTCTCAGCTGAATCGGATTGCCAGTCAATACTTCATCCACCGAAGTCGATGAGGTGTTTTCTGAATTCGTAATTGGACCTCGCAAGTCTTGGGCCAAAAGCCTTGTTGGCTGACAGAGCGATAGGACGACCGCCAGTACGAAAGAAAGGTGGAAATTATTCATGACGCCCTCGCTTGAACCGCTTGTTCAGCCAGTTCACAAGATCGTCAATGTATGCATGCATAATGGGTATGTCGAGAAGGCTCAATATTGTTCCTACGATCAATCCGCCGACAACTACAGTACCGAGTGGAGAGTAAGCATCCATGCCAGTTTTTGGCGATATAGATACAGGCAGCATTACAATGATGGTGATGACCGAGGTCATTAAGATCGGACGCAAACGCTCCGGGCATGCTTTGATAATCGCCTCATCACGCGGCATTCCACTGCGTCGGTGTCTCAAGATTTGATCAATTAGCAAGATTGCGGTTGTTATATCCATGCCGGTCAAAATGATCACAGCCATGATGGAAACACTGGAAAATGCCTGATGAGCAAGCCATAACGCTAAGAAAACGCCGGATAGTTCAAGCGGAAGGGAAAAGATCATCTGCAATGGCTGCAGGAAACCACGGAATTGGGCGACCAGTACCAGGAAAATAAATAGGAGCGCCAACTGCAAGCCCATGAGAAGGCGGCCGAATGCGTCCATCATCTGTGTCATATCGCCACGCATCTCGATGGTATATCCGGGAGGCCAGTTCAACTTTGCCATTGCTTTCATCATCACTTCCATGGCTACATCCATGGAAGGCGGTTCTCCCTTCCGGTAGTAACCCATGACAGTGATGGCTCGCCGCATCTGATCGTGGCTCACCACCGTGGGAGCCTCTCTGTATTCCAGACTGGCAACGGTTTTCAGAGGGACTTGCTTTCCATCTGGTGTCGTAATCGTCATCAAAAGAAGGTCGGAAGGATCACGCCGCTGCGGCTCATCGTAGCGAACGAGTATTGTTCGTTGCCTGAGATTGGGCAGACGATAATACTCGTTGGTTAAAGCACCAGTGAGTGAATAGTAGGCTTGGTCTGCGATTTGAGAAGGTGTCAGTCCGATCTCTTGTGCGCGTCTTGGGTCAACCTTAACTTCCCAGTCAGGTTTACTTAGTGCCCAATCGGTAGCGACCTGGTGCATGCCGTAAGTATCCTTGGCGATGTCTGCCGTTTGCTCAGCCAGACGGGAAAGAATTGACATATCTGGACCGGTTACTAAAATCGAGATTGGCGCCTGGGAACTCGCCATTACGTCTGATCCCATCTCCTTGATTTGCAAGCGACGAATCCCGGGAATTGACGATATTGCTTCTTTTTGAACACTGTCAATAACATCCCAGATTGTGTTCTTACGCTCATCTTTATCGGTCAGAGTAATCATGAAGGTGGCAAAATTTACACCGGGCATGTTGTATCCATTGAAATACGTGCCACCAGGATCGGTGCCTATTTCCGTTGAAACATGCTCAATTTCAGGATGTTTGAGCATGATCTTTTCAACGCCGGTTGTAATTTTTTCTGTCTCGTCAAATGACAATCCTGGGCTGACTTCGAGCACTCCGTATGCCTGCCCGACATCTGCCAGCGGCATCATTTCACTACCAATGAAGTTGTAGAATGTAAAACCAATGACGATGGTGGCAAGTATCCGCGCCATATTGACGAACCGATGCTTGAGCATCCATTCAACCAGGCGCGCGTAGCCGTGTTCCAAGCGAATTAGCATACGATCGAAAGGTTCAAGAATTCGGATTCGCAGGAGTCTTGCCATCCAGAATTCATTGGCTATCTCGCCGTCTATCGGTTTAGCTCGGAGAAATTTCTCTGCCAGAACGGCGGTGAGTGTCAGGGATACTAGAAATGAGGACAGGAGTCCAAAGATGATCGGCCAGACCAAACCCACGAACATCTGTTGAACTATGCCTCCACAGAAGAGCAATGGCGCCAAAGCAAGAATGAGAACTAGTGTTGATGCAGCCACTGCCAGACGGACTTCTGTGATACCGTCAATAGTGGCAGTCTTTGGATCTTTACCCATTCGCAGGTGTCGTTCTATCGCATGGATATCGATGATGGAGTCATCGACCAACCTACCGATTGAAAGGAGCAGCCCGATCAATGTCG
>JBGAVL010000183.1:0-12342 GCA_044228145.1 Obscuribacteraceae bacterium (SeqCode) | reverse complement strand
CAATGGCGCCATTGGTGTCTTTACTATGGTTTGTTTCGCGCTCTATATTCCCACTATCCTTGCAGTGATCAGACCCAATGATGCGGAGGCTCCTGAGAATAAAAAAGATGAAGAGCCGAGCTTGGAGAAAATCGATTTCAACGTAGATCCTAGTGTAGATTTTGACAAACCGGACCCGTCAGATCAGTCCACCGCCGATGTTGATAATTCAGACTCGATATTGAAGCCGGCAAAAACAAAACACAAGTCCAAGAAGAAAAAGTAATAGAGGTTTTGGGTGGCACTTTATAGACTTTATCGCGAATCGCTGAGCCTGCTGACTGATCTTTATCAGTTGACCATGGCTTACGGTCACTGGAAAACCGGCTCGCATACAAAAGACGCTGTCTATCATCTCTCGTTTCGCAAGAATCCATTTAATGGCGGTTATGCTGTCGCCTGCGGACTTTCCACGATGGTTGATTTCATCAATAATTTCCGCTTCGATAAAACTGATACCGATTATCTTGCCACTTTGAAGGGTCATGACGACAAGCCGCTTTTCGAGGAGAAATTTCTCGATTATTTGAGCAATCTACGCCTCAATGTCGACATACATGCGGTGCCTGACGGCACCATAGTCTTTGCGCATGAGCCTTTAGTCAGGGTGAAGGGCCCGATTATTCAATGTCAACTTTTGGAAACGGCTCTTTTGACCATGTTCAACTTTCAGACTCTGATTGCCACAAAGGCGGCACGAATTAGAGAAGCGGCAGGTGATAAAAGCATTCTCGAATTCGGCTTACGTCGAGCACAGGGCGTGGACGGCGGTCTGACAGCCAGTTTGTCCGCGTACATAGGCGGATGCGATGCCACCTCAAATGTGCTGGCCGGGAAATTGTTTGGCATTCCTGTCAGCGGCACCCATGCGCACAGCTGGGTGATGTCTTTCGAGGACGAGTTGGAAGCATTCAAAGCGTATGCGGCAGCAATGCCGAACAACTGCGTGTTTCTTGTCGATACTTATGACACCATTGACGGTGTTGCCAATGCAATCGAAGCGGCCCGGTGGTTGAGAAAAACTGGTCATCAATTTCTTGGTATCAGGCTAGATTCGGGCGATCTGGCTTACTTGAGCATCGAAGCCAGAAAAATGCTCGATGATGCAGGGTTTGAAGATGCTGCCATCGTCGCCAGCAATGATCTCGATGAACATATCATCAATAGTTTGAACGCTCAAAATGCAAAAATTAGCGTCTGGGGCGTGGGGACCAAATTGGTGACAGCTTACGATCAGCCTGCCCTGGGCGGCGTGTATAAACTCTCAGCAGTCAAAGATGCCGGTCAAGCCTGGAAATACAAAGTCAAAATTTCCGAGCAAGCCATCAAGATTTCTAATCCCGGCATACAACAGGTGCGCCGGTTCTTGGACGAAGATGGCTATCTGGCGGACATGATTTTCAACGTAGAAGAAAAGCTGAAGTCTGAATGCATTATTGTCGATCCCCTGGATATGACGCGCAGAAAACGCATCAGCAAAGATTGCCCGTTCCGCGATCTGTTGGAGCCGATTTTTTTGAACGGCAGGCAAGTCTATGATGTTCCAACAGTGCCGGCACCAACACGCCTGTTTGTGCGTCAGCAACTGAAGAATTTCCACGCTACTTACAAACGAATAATGAACCCGCACCAGTATCCGGTTGGTCTGGAAATTGGCCTTCATGAGTTGAAGACTGATTTGATTCTGCAGGAAAGAGAGAATTTGCAGGTTCGCAAAAATGCTTATGCAAAATCGGCAAAAAACAGAAAGGCTAACTCGAGCGCATCGGCTGAAGATATTCCTATCGCCACAATGAAAGACGTAACCATCAAAGCGACGTCCTCTCAAGCGTTAAAGCCGAAATCTGTTTCACCGCCACCATTGCCGGTTTCACTGGAAAGGTCTGCATTGATTATTGTCGATGCTCAAAAAGGCTTCGGCTCAAGCGGAGAATTGCCTGTTCCAAGAGCCGAAGAGATTGTTTCTGTGGTCAACAAACTGATCGATCAGTTTCCCCTGGTCGTCGCCACTCAAGATTGGCATCCGGCCGATCACATCAGTTTTGCCATCAATCACGCCGACAAAAGAATTGGTGACACTGTTAATGCCGGTCTATATGAGCAGCCGCTTTTCCCCATGCACTGCATCGAAAATACGCGCGGCTCCGAATTTCTCGAGAATTTGCGTACTGAAAAAATCAACCGCATTTTCAAGAAAGGCAGTGATCCGGACATCGATTGCTTCAGCGGATTCAATGATTGTGCAGGTGGAAAAGCGACCGATATGGAAGTCTTTCTCAAAGACTCCGGAATCGAACATATTTTTGTGACCGGGCTGGCCACCAATTATTGTGTCAAAGAAACGGCACTCGACGGAGTGAAGCTCGGCTTTAGAGTCACATTAATTGAGGACGCCGTGAGAGGAATCGACAGAGTCGGCTGCCGGGTCAAAACCGCGATTCAGGAAATGAAAGACGGTGGAGTCGCCTTTGCAAGAAGCGAAGACTTGAATTACCCGACAGCAGGCAAGCACACCGGTAAATCCAAAAATGCGACAAGCAATTTGTCGAAAAAGGGCAAGCGTTAATCTTTAAGTTGCTTGCAAACTGCCTCTGAAATGCTTTTCCCTGGGGTTTTTTGCCTATTGCCAGTGGGTATTTCATTAGAACTAAGGGTTGGCGGAAGATCCTTTTATTTGGCTGAAGGCGAAAAGATTTGATACTCAGACTTTCATCGTATGATGCGTCAGCGTCGGCATTCTCTCGGGCTGTCCTTGCTTTTCTTGCATGCTTGGCTATTTCCATGACCGGTCTTCCCCAGGCTCAATGCAGAGACGTTCAAACTGCCACATCACCACAGTCTAAGTCGAAGATCGCCAAACCTAAGTCGACGGCAAAGGGCAAGCCGACAGCCGCACCGGCAGTCAGTACAGATGTGGTGATCGATGCCATGACTCGTGAGCTCAAACGCTCTTTCGAAAAGCTGAAAAATCGGGGACAGGCGCCTTTGTATTTTCTTTCTTACCGCGTCTCTGATACTGATTCCTTCGCTGCCAGGGCCAGTTTTGGTGCAATCAACAGTTTTAGCCGCAATCATAACCGTCTACTGGACATAGAAGCCAGAGTCGGCAGTCCTGAATTGGACAGCACTCATAAGATCCGCACCGACCAATTCGATGGAGAAATTTACAGTCGCCCAGGTTATGTCGAATTCTCGATCGATAACGACCCCGATGCGATTGCCTGTGGTCTCTGGTACATGACAGACAAAGCCTTCAAGAACGCGCAGCAGAGCTTTGTGAAGGTCAAAGCCAACAAAGAAGTGAAAGTGGACGAGGAAGATGTTTCCGATGACTTTGGTCCAGGTAAAGTCGTAGTGGCAATCGAAAAGCCTGTAAAAACGTCGCCGGACGACAACCGCTGGATCGAGCCGATGCGGCGAATGTCAGCAATCTACAAGCAATATCCTGAAATTACAACTTCTTATGTGTCTGTCGATGACGACCTGACGACCAGGTACATAACCACAAGCGAAGGCACGAAACTAGAGCAAACGCAGAAGTTAGCTCGCCTAATAACCGGCGCAGGTGCCATCTGCCCGGACGGCATGCAAGTGAATTTATACGACACTGTGGAAGCTTTCGACGTGAAAGACTTGCCCTCGGAGGAAGAATTCAGCAAGCGCATCAAGAAACTGGCCGAGGCAGTTGTCGCTTTGCGCAATTCACATGCAGGCGAACCGTATGTCGGTCCGGCAATATTAATGCCCAAAGCGGCAGGCGTTTTTTTTCATGAAGTTTTGGGACACCGCGTCGAAGGCCACCGTCAAAAAGATGAAGAGGAAGGCCGTACTTTCACAAAGAAAGTCGGCGCCAAAATTATGCCTGAATTCATCAGCGTCGTTGATGATCCAACGCTCAATAAATTGGGCGACATGCCATTGATTGGTAATTATCGCTACGATGATGAGGGCATGCCAGCCCAGAGAGTGCAGGTGGTAGAAAACGGTGTCCTGCGCCATTTTTTGATGGGACGCTCACCGATTGCTTCCTTTAATAATTCCAACGGACACTGCCGCTGTCAGCCGGGAAGCAGCCCGGTTGCCCGGCAGGGCAACTTGATGGTCGAGTCGAGCCAAAAGGTTACTGAAGCAAAACTTAGAGAAATGCTGATTGAAGAAACAAAAAGGCAGGGCAAACAATACGGTTTGATGTTTGACGAAATCGCCGGAGGTTTCACAATCACCCAGGCGTTTATGCCGCAATCGTTTTCGCTTTTGCCTCTGCAAGTCAAGCGAGTGTGGGTGGACGGTAGACCCGATGAACTTCTGCGCGGTGTCAATCTGGTGGGCACCCCCCTTGCTTCATTGGAAACAATAATGAGCGCCTCAGATACAGTCGGCACATTCAATGGCGTGTGCGGAGCCGAGTCCGGCTGGGTACCAGTGTCGGCAAGTGCGCCGAGCCTTCTTGTAAGAACAATTGAAGTAGCTCGCGAGGAAAAGGCGCAAGACAAGCCACCTGTTTTGCCGCCACCGCCTTTACAAAGTGCACAAAAGTAGTGATAAGAATATGACAAGTAAGAGAAACTGTTCGACCGGCAAAAACGTTTTTTACTCTCTCCTTTTGCTGGCAAGTCTATTTGTCTGCCCGGTGGCAGGTGCTCAAATGGCCGAAGGCCCTGAATGGAGTAAGAATGACGACAGTCAGATCTTCAAAGCTTTTGACGATGAACTCAAACGCACTGCAGGCACACTAAAACTGGGCCAACATCCTTCTCCTTATTTCGTGTCTTTTTCAGGTTCGCAGTCGAAGTATGTCGATGTCTTTGGCGCTTTCGGAGCACTGGACAGAATTGACAATGGAAGAATGCGCAGTTTGGACGTAGAAGTTAGAGTTGGTGACTACAAATTCGACAACTCAGGCTCCAGCAGCTCCATCTTTTACAGTCCCTACTATGTCTACGGCAATGACACAGGTATGGCGATCGACAACGATTACGATTCGATCAGGCGTTCGCTCTGGCTTCTATCCGACAGCAGATACAAGAGAGCAATCGAAGATCTGGAGAAAAAGAAGGCGGTTCTTAATCAGAAAAAAATTGACAATCTGCCCGATAGTTTCCTCAAGACAGAGCCGGTTGTTTCGGTCATGCCGGTAGAAAAACAGGAAATCGACATCAAAAAATGGGCTGAGATTGTCCGAGCTGTGTCTAAAGAATTCCGCTCGAATCCCGGAATTGTCGATTGCAGAGTTGTCTATGAGAACCATGACGGCATACGCTGGTATCAAAACAGTGAAGGATCGAAAAATCGAGAGCAAGAACTTTGCTCCACGTTATATATGTCCGCTACAGCGCAAGCGCCAGACGGAATGTTCGTCTCCGACTTCACCCTTTATGCATTGAAGAAAGACAAAGACATGCCTCAATTAGAGGAACTCCTTCTTATGGCAAGAAATCTTTCCGACAACGTTATCAAATTGGCCAGAGCACCATTGATAGAAGACTACAGCGGGCCTATTCTTTTTGAAAAACAAGCGGCAGCGGAATTTTTCGCTCAGTCTCTAGCACCGCATCTGGTGATTCCCAGGGAATCTGCGTTCGAGCGCCGAAATAAGCGTTCGGAAGCAGATCTGTTCGGAAAGAGAATATTGCCAAAATTCATCAACATAACGGACAATCCCTCGATCGATTCGTATAAGGGAAAACCATTGAAGGGCGGCTATCTGGTAGATGACGAAGGAGTCCGAGCTAAAACAATTTCACTGGTTGAACATGGTATGCTCAAAACTCTTTGTTCGGGACGTACACCGACAAGGGGCATTCAGGAAAGCAACGGTCACTTCAAAGACGGCAGAGCCAAAGTCAGCCAGCTTTTCGTGTCTGCCGAAACAGCAAAGACACCGGAAGAATTACGCAGCCAACTGATCCAGTTGGGCAAAGACGCTGGCCTGTCACATGTGATGATTGCTCGAAAAATCGTCAATCCGACTGGAATAAGCCTTGATATTGAAACTTCAATAAGCAGTTATGGTCTAGGCAAAAAAGAAATTGAGTTGGCAGCTCCGACGCTCCTGTACAAAGTGTCGGTAAAAGACGGTTCAGAAGAATTGGTGCGCGGAGCCAGATTCTCAGGATTGACTCGCAGAACATGGAAAGACATCGACAGTGTAGCCAACGATGAAGATGTTTATGTCACCTCCAGCGGATACAGCGCGGCAGGAAGCGCTTACAATATTGTCTGCCCCTCAATTCTCATATCGGAAGTAGACATCGTGCGAAGCAGCCATGAAACTGACATTCCTATTGTTCTGCAACGTCCCGATATAATCGAGCAGCCTGCCGCGATTAAAAGAAATGTTGAAAGCATGAGTAAATTGAAGCAAAAGAAACATAAGAAGTAGATGCCGGTCATTTTCGAGAGGACCACCGGATTTGCTACAACCTTCATTCATCAAGAAGATTCTCGATTCGAAATCTGTGCTGCTTGCAGGCGCAGGAGGCGGTTTTGATATCTTCTGCGGATTGCCTATTTACTTTGCTTTGAAAGATCTCGGCATTCCTGTATACCTGGCTAATCTCTCTTTCTCTTTTCGCCATGGAGAAATCACAGGCGAAAGGCTCGGTGCCAATATAGTAGAAGTGACTGCCGGCTCTTTTGGTAATGAGTACTTCTTTCCGGAAGGCTACCTGGCCAAATGGTTTGATCGAAAGCGCATTCGCCAGTCTATTTATTGTTTTCGTCCCTGCGGTCCTCCGGCGCTCTTTGATAGTTATAAACTTTTGCAGCAAAAACTCGGCTTTGACACGGTCGTGCTTGTCGATGGCGGCATTGATTCGATTCTTCGCGGCGATGAAGCCAGGATTGGCACCCCTCTCGAGGACATGTGCAGTCTGGTTGCGGTCAATCAATTGACTCTGGAAAATAAACTGATTGTGTGCCTTGGATTTGGAGCCGAAACAGATGTGACATCTTCACATGCGTTGGAAACTCTTGCTGTATTGATGGGTAAGAATGCTTTTCTCGGAGCTACTTGCCTTGAGTCTGAAATGCCTGAAGTAAAACGGTTTAAGGAAGCAACTGAATTTGTGTTTCATGAAATGCGGGGATATGAAAGTGTAATTCTCAGTTCGGTTCTCTCTTCTCTGGAAGGCAAGTATGGCGACCATCATCGCACCCGCCGCACGGTCGGCTCCGAGTTGTGGATAAATCCGTTGATGCCGATATACTGGGGATTTGATGCAGAACTTGTAGCCGCCAACATCGGTTACTACGAGCAATTGAAAGATGTAAAAACAGTCGAGCAAGTCAGCGAAGTGATCAAAGCGTATCGACGAGACAATGTTCTGAGGATAGATTCCGGCAACAAAATAAATAGGCTCAACAATCCAAGTTAAAAATCACTTCGATTCAAACAGGAAATCAGGCGCTACGCGCGCATCTTTCAGTGACTGTATGCCACCGCTGTGAAGAAGCACTCGCTTGAAGTCTTTCCTTGTCTTATAGCCCTTCGGAATATCAAAGAAATTGTCAGGCACAGTCACTTTTTTCCTGGACTTGTTGGAGATGATCACTTTCAATGTTTTTTTCTTGGTGTCGATATTGGAGCGAGACAGAAATGGTATGTTGAAGTCCGTCTCTGAGCCGAAGTGTTCCATTCTATGTGGTATGCCGGGGATATTAGGCGCTCCGACTGCAGCAGCTAAAATATCGCCTGCCGCTTTTGGCACTTCGAGATCTTTGCGTACCCAGTACTTTCGCCAGTCAGCCTCATCAGCTTTTTTTGGCTGTGCTTCAGTATGCGTGACCTTGGCTTTGTAAGCCGTACACGGAACTCCTTGCAGAGTTTCAGCCCCAACTGGATTCCAGGTCAGTTTCACTTCACCGACCTCGGCCATGAGCACCCCAAGAGTTCGTAATTCCTTTACTGCAATGCCTGACTCCCCCTCGCAAATCCTTCTTGAACTCTTGTTGAAACACGTGACGTGACTGAAGGGTTTTTTTGAAATTATCGTCAAACTTTCTCTGGGACAATCAATGCGAATAATGCTTTTTGAAACGTACAACTTTCGTGTACCCAGCAACTGACTGTCGACAACGAATTCATCCATTTCCACAGCGGCGCCGGCAGGAGTACAATTCAGAAAAAATATCGGCAAAAGCAAGAGTTTGCTGGAGAGAGAGTTCATCGCTGTTCCCGGTTTGTCAAGTACGAACGCCAGCGTCTGGATTCCTTCTGCGCGTTTCGAGCCTCCTGGTCTTTGCCCTGTCGTTGATAGATAGCAGAGATGTGCTCGTATATTTCCGAGATCTTGGCGGCGTTTTTTCTGTTTTTCTTCATTTGTGCCGACAGCGAGCGCGAATACATCGCTTCTGCTTCAGGCAGTTCGCCTAACCGTTCGAATACTCCAGCCAGCGATAATTCTTGAACTCCAATGCCGCGACTTTTGATGCGCAATTGATTGAATGTGTCGTAGGCTTCCTGTGCATAAACTCTGGCGGTCTTCATGTCGCCTGTTTCACAGTACAGGCTGGCCAGCTCGGTTGCAGTTTCAGCGGTGTGAAAGTCGGTTCTTCCATAAAGATCTCGACGTAGTTTCAAGCGGCTGGTTTGAATGTCAATTGAGTTCTCTTTGCTCGGCGACTGCCTGAATAACAGTCCCATCACGTAGTCAGCTTCGCTGTCGGCGCCTCCGCCCAAAAGTTTCCATACTTGCAATGCCTCCATGCAAGTTTCTCGGCTGGCAGAAGTATTGTGTTGCTGCAGCTGGAGTTTTGCAAGTTTTTTCAAACTGATTACGGCCAGGTGCATGGTCGATTTCGATCCTTTTGCAGCATCGGCGGCCAGGCGAAGATTTTTTGCCATGGCAAGAGTATCTTCTTCGTTTTTCGCATTCTCGGCAAGCTCGAAATAACGAGCCCAATGGCTGTAACTGTACAAATCCTCCGCTTCTTTTGTCCTGCCATCGTTTTTGAGCAGGTGAGCGAACTCGTCCTTGACTGGTTTGATCAAAAATGTTGGGTAGAAAGATTGATCGGCTAGATCGATCGCCTGTCGAAATAGTTTTAGCGCCTCGGCATCGCGACCTGAGGTCACATATATCCCTGCCAATCGGGAAAGCACATCAACCTCAAGGTGCGCTACAAAAAGATCGATGCGACCGTCAGTTGCATTTTTCAAGCAACTCTCCAAATTGGAAATCGCTTTTTTGAAAAGTTCTTCGGTTGCTTGTGCCTTTCCGTCTGCCAGATCAATCAAGGCGAGATTGCGTTGAGTGCTGGCCAGATCGGTCAGCAACAAGCGTTTTGTCAGATCGTCTTTGGCTCGAATAATGTTGGTCTGCAGAATCTTTTCAGCATCATCAAAATGCTTTCTTGCCTCTGCGGAATTTTTTTCGGATACCAGTATCTGCCCGAGATCGTCGTGGCTTATTGCTACACGATAGTTTGATGAACCGAGCCGCTCGGCCAGCCGAATTGCTTGTCTGCCCAAAGTCTCTGCTTCAGGAAGTGTTTTCCGGGCAATAGCATCTTTTTGGCTGGCTCTGACTATTTCCCACGATCTAATCGTAGAAGCAGGGCCCGTACCCAACCACATCATCAGAGAACCGGCACCGGCCACACCGACCAGAGCGATGAATATTTTTATCGCGCCATAAGGCAGTTCCGACGTCGGCATACTGGCAACCATCAAGCACTGGTAAAAGTGATATTGTCATACTCAATCGCGTACAACAACACCCGATTAAAAATATATGGCGAAAGTTCTCGTAGTTGAAGACGACCCGGCTCTGCAAAAGCAGCTGGAAGAATTTCTGCGCTTTGAAAAGCACACGGTGGAAGCCGTTGGTGACGGAGCAGAAGCCGCGCATCGGCTCTTCATATCGAAATACGACCTGGTTATACTCGATTGGAATCTGCCCGGCATGAGCGGACCGGAAGTTCTCAAAAGCATGCGCAGTGCTGGCTGTGCGACGCCGGTCCTGATGCTTACCGGCAATGACAGTATTGCCGACAAAACGGAAGGCTTCGATTCGGGAGCCGACGATTATTTGACCAAGCCCTTTGATCTCAAAGAAGTCGGTTTGAGGGCTAAGGCCTTGCTCAGACGCCCGCAGGCGATGCTAACAGGTACCATTGATATTGGCGGCATTTCGCTTGATCCGCACGCGCACAAGGTATTTTTGGATGGTGAGGAAATTCAGCTGTTGCCTAAAGAATTTGCCTTGCTGGAATTTTTCATGCGCCATCCAGGACAGATTTACAGCCAGGAAGCGCTGCTTGAGAGTGTCTGGAAATCGGAATCAGAGTCTTCTATTCATACCGTCTATGTGCACGTGAGAAATCTGCGAAAGAAATTGACTGAGGATGGAAAACCGCCGCTTATCAAAACGGTGCATAACATGGGTTACAAATTAGAGCTGGATTAAACTAGATTAGAAGTTGCGCTTGAGCGTTTTGGCTCTACTGTTTGACTGGAATGAGCATCCAGAAGCTGCTTCCTTTGCCGACTTCACTTTCTACGCCAATGGTGCCATTGTGTCCCTCTATGATCGCCTTGCAAATTGCCAATCCCAGACCGGTGCCCTGCTTTTCTTGTTTGTCTTCCGGATTGACTTGCTGGAAGCGGACGAAGATTTTGTCTCTGAAATCTTCAGGTATGCCGCGCCCCTGATCGGTTACACGTACTTCCAGGCGATTATCTTTTAGAGCACCAGTTAGTTTAATTGTCGATTCGGCAGGTGAGAACTTAACTGCATTTCCCAAAAGGTTGATCAGCACCCTGATCATTCTCTCTTGATCTGCTTCAAGTGTAATCGGCGTTTCCTCAACATCGATTTCAACCCTGGCGTTTTTGGCAAACTCACGCACTGAATCAGCTGCTTCATCAAAGATTTCTTGCAACACGCAGTCGGAAAACTTCATCTCCATCTTTCCGGCTTCCATTTTTTCTATATCGAGCAAATCATTGATCAAATTGATCAATCGCCTGGTGTTTTTCTCCGCACCATCAATCTGACGCTTTGCTTTGTCAGGTATTTCGCCCATTGCGCCCATCGACATGAGCGACAAAGAGGCACGAATGGACGTCAAAGGAGTACGCAAATCATGTGCCACCATGGCCATCAATTCTTGCTTGCGCCGTGACGCT
Organism: Obscuribacteraceae bacterium (SeqCode); assembly: GCA_044228145.1. Taxonomy (GTDB): domain Bacteria; phylum Cyanobacteriota; class Vampirovibrionia; order Obscuribacterales; family Obscuribacteraceae; genus QKMZ01. The sequence continues at coordinate 1,172 of JBGAVL010000183.1, read as the reverse complement.
TCGATCAATGCATCGGCCATGCGGTGAAAAACCTTGTCCAGTTTGGCAATTTCGTCTGCGCCGTCGACAAAAGGACTGAGTGTTTCACCGCGCGCCAGGTGGTCTGTGTTGTCCATGAGAACATCGAGACGCCTGGTTGTGGTCTTGTTGAAATACAGGGCCAGAATAACTGCAATGACGATGTTGACCATGATCCCGACTGCCAGCCAGCGCACAACCATTTCCTTAGCTTGTGCGGCTGCTTCGGGATTGACATGCTCAGCTTTTTCCTGTTCTTTGGAGAAGCGCTGTATTTCCGACATCAGCTCTTGAATTATGTTGTTTAATTCCTGACGCGAATTTGACAGCTGCGAAACCGACTGACCCTCACTGATCAGCATGCTTGCCTGTCCGAGGATTTTCAATCCGGCATTGCTGACGCGCTCGACGCGGTCGAGTGCTTCGGCCTGGTTTGGACTGTCTCTGAGCATCACTCTCAATGTCTTGATTTTTTCCGGGACAGCTTCAGAAAGATCACGAAAGCGTTCCAGAAAAGTCTGGCTGTCGCTTAACTGATACATGTAAAGCGCCATGCCGGCGTCGATGAAATTGCGCAAGACGCCGTTGGATTCGGCCAGGATCAGTTTTGAATGCGATTCTCTGAGGGTTTCTGTTTCAGCCTGGCGCAAAAGTATGGTCAAAGAAGCAACAAAGACAAGTTCGAACAAAAGCGGCACCGCCACCAGTATTAACGCCTTATCCTTCAGTTGCAAAGAAAGTTTCACTGACTGCCTTGTATTCAAGTGCTGTTTTGCCCGGCGCCTAATTTTACAGCCAAAGCAGACTTGGCAGGCACCTTAAGGTCCCTGCCCGCCTTCTTCTTTTGCCCGGGTTCAAACTTTCACTATTGACCAGGTTTCTTTGCTTTGTCCAGATCGACTTTCTCAATTACCGGTCCGCTCCAGTCTCTGGTGAAAAGATTGGCGGCCTGGGCAAAGGTGTCAAAGTAGCGAGTGGCGTATATGCAGGCTGCTCTCACTTTAGGATCTTTGCTTACTTCAAATTCGTTGGCCAGCTCTTGGGTATTGATTCCATGGTCAGAGCCCGCCATTTTGTCAAAATTCTCTTTGAGAATTTTTATGGCGTCACCGTGTTTTAGATTTTTCAATTCATTGAGTATCGGTGCCAGTTCA
>JBGAVL010000182.1:0-12355 GCA_044228145.1 Obscuribacteraceae bacterium (SeqCode) | reverse complement strand
GGGCGACGCCATGCGTCGCCCGGCTTATGCGTCGCTCGGTATTTTTGTCGCCCGGCCTTTGTGTCGTCCGGCCATTTGTGTCGCCTGTCCTTAGTCGCTCGCTCAGTGCACTACAAACGGTCTGATCACTATAAGACCGAGCCATAGACTGCCAAAAATCACACAAATGAGCTCAATTGATGAAAACGCTTGTCGCACGAGAGCGTCGGGCGGTTCATGCTGCTTCCAATATTGATTCAGCCAATGCTGGGCAATTACCAGGGGCGCGCAAGAGGTTAAATAGAAGAGATACAGCGTTTGCGGCAGGACGAATAGTGTCGAAAGCCCAATCATTGTAAGAAGAAGTATTGTTGCTGCAATTCGGGGATGTTGGGCTTGATATTTTGTTTTGTCCGGTTCAATTCTGGCGATCAGGTTGAACTGGCGAAATGCCAAATATAGGTCGAAAAACGGGATAAACATACCGATAGTCAATAGAATTGGGTCTTTGCCATGGACCGCAGTCAGTTCGTCTTTGCCGGTATAAGCAACGAGCCTGTCGTCGGCACTTTCTTCTCCGTTTGCCAACTTGTGCGCGTGTATCAGAAGGGACCAATTTTTGGCAAACCAGAAAGGCCAGTAAGCCCCTAGAGTCAGGATATACAAGACGATGACATGCCAAACCGGCTGCCTGCGCGACTCCTGCAAGTGCGTGATTTCTTCTTTCTTCTCTGTGACAGAAGTAATGACCTAAACTCCAGATGATGCCAATTTTGTGCACAATTTGCCTGTGCCAGACGGTATTATAATCGTCAGCCAAAGGACGTTCGGGTAGTGCCCCATAAGACACGCCGTGGCTGAAGCTTTGAAAGGACGCGCTTCTTGGCGACGTCGACTCAGAAATGGTGAACTCAAGCTTTCACTCGAGGGGAAGATAAATGGTTAATTCGGTCATACTTGTCGGACGAGCTGGTCGCGATCCTGAAATGAGATATTTCGAGTCGGGACGTGTCAAGACCACATTCAGTCTCGCTGTGAATCGTCCTACAAAGGACAAGGAAACCGATTGGTTCGATATCGAAATCTGGGGCCGTCAGGCTGAGATCGCCGGTGAATATGTGCGCAAAGGCAGTTTGATCGGCATCGAAGGCCGGCTGGATTTCAGCAAGTGGACCGATGACGCCGGCAACAAGAATGTTCGCCCAATCATCAATGCCAACGGTTTGAGACTGCTCGGCAGCAAGCGCGATAACGCTTCAGAAATGTCAATGTCCGACGAGTAAAGCGTCGTTCTACTTTAGGTCAGATTTTTAAAAACTGAGGAACGTGGCTACTAGCGCAGCTCAGATTGGCTGGATAGATTACGTCATCATCGGCGTTTACTTCGTCTTTGTGATTGGCGTCGGCTATGTCCTCAAAGGAAAAATGAAGTCGAGCGAAGACTTCTTTCTTTCCGGCCACAACATACCGAGTTGGGTCACGGGTCTTGCTTTTCTTTCTGCGAACCTGGGCGCCATTGAAGTAATGGGAATGGCTGCCAATGCGGCTCAATACGGGGTGATGACGGCCCACTTCTACTGGGTGGGCGCGATACCGGCCATGGTGTTTCTCGCCATCTTCATGATGCCGTTTTACTATGGCTCGAAAGTGCGCAGCGTTCCTGAATACTTGAAGATGCGGTTCAATGAACCGACTCGCGCGCTCAACGCCATCTCGTTTGCGGTCATGACGGTATTGATGTCCGGCATCAATTTGTATGCCATGGCCCTGGTTTTCAAACTCCTGCTCAACTGGTCTATCGATGCCTCGATTTTTGCGGCTGCCGGTGTCGTTCTTGCCTACACAATTATGGGCGGTCTCACTTCGTCTATCTACAACGAAGTGATGCAGTTCTTTTTGATCGTGTTCGGACTTTTGCCGATTTCCATTATTGGCTTGTGCAAGGTTGGCGGCTGGTCAGGACTTTGCGCACACTTCAAAGATCCGGCCTTTGCCCACTTATGGATGAACGCCGGCACATCCGCCAATCCCATGGGAGTCGATTGGATTGCCATTTTGTCAGGTCTCGGATTTGTGCTTTCATTCGGATATTGGTGCACAGACTTCCTTGTCATTCAGCGAGCACTTGCTGCCGAAAGCCTTCCTGCTGCTCAAAGAACACCTTTAATTGCCGCATTTCCCAAGGTATTCTTTCCTTTGCTCACAGTACTTCCAGGACTGATTGCACTGATATTGATTCCAGAACTTGGGAAGAATAACAACGAATTGTCCTACAACATGGCACTGCCTCTTCTCTTGCCGATGATGTATCCAAGCGGCATGTTGGGCGTCGGACTGACGGCAATGCTGGCTAGTTTTATGTCGGGAATGGCAGGAAATGTCACCGCATTCAATACCGTCTGGACTTACGACCTTTATCAAAGTTACATTCGTCCCAATCAATCCGACAAACATTATCTCTGGATGGGCAAGGTAGCCACTGCCGTCGGTATCCTGATTTCAATCGGCACTGCCTACTTAGCCATGGGCTTTCCGAGCATCATGGACTATATGCAGAACATTTTTTCGTTCTTCAATGCGCCGCTTTTTGCCACGTTTCTCCTGGGAATGTTTTGGAAGCGCGCCACTCCCTGGGGCGCATTTTGGGGCTTGGTGATTGGCACTCTAACTGCCGTGCTTCACTTCTATGTTCTGACCGGACACGAGCCGTTTGTCTATACCTCCGTAATGGCGGGGAACTTTTGGCGTTCTACATTTGCTTGGGTAGCCTGTTTTGTCTCCACTATTGCCATCTCTTTTGTAACCAAACCGAAGCCGGAAGAAGAGCTTGTCGGGCTGGTTTGGGGCAAGCCTAACGAAGTGGCGGCAACTTCGGAAACCTGGTACAAGCGTCCGGGAATTCTGGCAATAATTATTCTTGCAGTTACCCTCTTGATGAACATCCTCTTCTGGTAGTGGCATATACGGTGCAGAGAAATGCTTGATATTCGTATTCCAATCGCAGCCTTATTCAGTGTTGTCGGCGTGCTTCTTGTCGGCTATGGCTTCATGGTTCCGCAGACAATAGATGTGCCTGTATCAGGAACCACTTATACGTTTAATTTGAACCGCGACTGGGGCGCGATGATTTTGTTGTTTGGGTTATTCATGGGATTGCTCGTTAAGTTGGACAAGCAAAAATCATCCAAACCTGAGTCTTAGAGCGCCCTTTAGCTAATTGAACTAGCCGCCTCACCTGTGCTGCGCTACATTTTTGCTAGCTGAAGTTAATATCTTGACATATACTAGTCATTGAACTCTTTTTAGCGTGGACTCGTCTATTAAAAGGAGAGCCACCTGGGAGGTGAACACCATGAGCGAAAGTGAAAACGATAAACCTCTTGAAACACTACAGGCAGCCATCAAAGAGATGGTTGATCAACAACGTAAGACCAATGAGCGCCTTGATTCTGTAGCGATTGAAGTGCGCTCGGGGCTTCAGGCGTTGGCTGATAAGCAAGAAAAGACGAACGAGCGCCTGGATTCTGTATCGACGGAGCTACGCTCGGGCCTTCGGATGTTGGCTGACAAGCAAGATAAGACGAATGAACGGCTGGATAAGACGAATGAGCGGCTGGATAAGACGAATGAGCGGCTGGATAAGACGAATGAGCGCCTGGATTCTGCGTGCTTGGAGTTTCGCGCAGGCTTTAACTATTTGGCTAAAGAACAAATAAAGACGAATGAAAAACTGGATGTGACAAATTCAAAACTGGATAGCACCATAACCAGCTTGAATGATTTCAGAATGCACGTGAGCAAAAAGTTGGACGGTGTTGGTACTTATTTGATGTCGATCGACGATCAGCTCCACGATCATGAAAAATGGTTGCGTAGGCTGGACGAGCGATTCAAACCAGGTCATTCCGCGTAGACTCTGTCGACTATTTAAGACCTGTTTAGCTGGACTGATTCTGCTTCACTACAGAAAGAAAATAATTGCGCACGTCAACTGTTTTGATGTGGATGACTCGACCGGATTTTATCAGATGTTCCAAACTCAAGTCGCAGGCAACCAGCATGGCGGCATCGAGATCGGCTTTTTTCTTGGGATTGTTTTTGAGAGCTGCCCAAATTGGATCAGTGAAATCTTTTGGGCGTGATTCTTCTAAACAATCAGCAAGGAAAACTACCTTGGATAAATCGGTCATGCCAACTCTGCCTAAAGTATGCTCGCTTACGGCATCTAAGAGTTCCTGATGCTTGATTGCCAGCTCATCGCGTGCCACCATTGCTGCCACCGGTCCGTGCAACAAGTGTCCGTTCTGCTTTTCTACGTCATTCAGTTTCATGCCATATGAAAGAGCAGCTTTGACCAAATCTTTGTCTTTCCATTCCTTGCACCCATCGTGCAGCAAGCCGGCAAGTTCAGCGAGAAACGCATCTTCTCCCGCCAGCTTTGCGATTTCTCTTGCGACTGCTGCCACGCCTTCAACATGACGAAATCGTTTTTCGCAAACGCGAGGTTTCGCCCACTTTCTTGCCGCATCCAGAGTGATTTCTTCTGGGATGCCTTTGTATTTCACCCTGGCAGATCCTTCTTTACTCATTTAGAACTTGTTTTAACCGCACCGCGCTCTGAGTAATAGCCTTCTGCAATGAGCATCTCGTTGACTTCCCGCGGGACCATGTAGCGAACAGACTTCCCTTGTTGAAGTCTTTCACGAATGCCAGAACTGGATATCGCTACGCCCGGAAAATCAATTAAAGCCCAGTCTGCATCTTTGGGCATTTTGTATTTTTCGGGATCAGGATTCGTTTCCGTCTTCTGCATTTTGCGCACAAGCGGATTTGATTGCACTGTTTCATATTCGAGTCTGGGAGCCACAAGTATGCGACACGACTTGATCAGTTCGTCAACTTTATGCCAACTTCCGATTTGAACAAAATTGTCTCCGCCGATAATGAAATTGAGTTTTACTTCCGGTCCCAGTTCTTCGTGAAAGTATTCCATAGTATCTGCGGTATAGGACAGACCCTGCCGCTTCAGTTCTACATCGGACGCTTCGAAGTATTTATTGGATGACACCGCAGCAAGTACCAGCTTGTGGCGTGATTCTTGATCGAGAAGTTCATCGTCCCTGTGTGGAGGAGTTCCACTGGTCACGAAAATAATTCTTTCGAGTTGAAACTGTTCGCGCGCAAACTCGGCAATTAGCATATGTCCGTTGTGAATCGGATTGAATGTTCCGCCGAAAATGCCGACCTGCCTGGTCACGTCTGGTCCTTCTTGATCGTTGATGAGTGCAGTGATGGATGCTGATGCTTAGTGCTCGGCAAAATGTGAAGTCCTGGGTCGCGTATAAATGCGCGGCAGCCGCACTCGCAAATTGCAAGCCAGTTCGTAGGTAATGGTATCAAGCATCGTCGCCCATTGTGCAAGAGTAAGTGTTTGATTTGTGTGGGAATCTTCGCCGGCCGAGTGCTCTTGTCCGATCAAAGTAATGACGTCTCCTTCCTGTGCCTCTGGGACGTCGGTAATGTCGACAAGCATTTGATCCATACTAATGATGCCGACCTGCTTAACCAACTTTCCATTGAGCAGGCACGACATGCGGTTTGATAGAGCCCGATTGACGCCGTCTGCGTAACCTACCGGCAATGATGCCAGGCGTGACTTTCTTTTTGCTGTCCATGTGAAGTTGTAGCCGGCCGACTCACCCTCTTCGATTTCTTGAGTGTGGTTGATGCGGGCGCGGACCGACATTGAAGGAATCAATATTGCTGAGTCCTTTTTGGCTTCCAGTCCATAAAGATATATACCGACCCTGACCATGTCATAGTGAGTTTCTGGAAAGTATCTGACGGCTTCGCTTGATGCCAGGTGAGCTAGAAAGGGCGTTTTTATTAACGAACGGGCAGTGTCTATACATTGTTTGAAAACGACATTCTGTTTTTCTGTCACCTCTTGATCACCCGCCATGGCCAGATGGCTGAAGACGCTGACCAGATTTAGGCTGGGTGACTGGCGTACAAATTCCAGCATGGGTTCAAAATTTTCAGGCAGCACGCCCAGTCTGTGCATGCCGGTATCTACCTTAATATTGACTCTGGCGACGCGCTTTATCCTCTGCGCGGTTTGATTTACATCTTTCAGTTCTGAAAGGGCGGTCACGGTCATGTCCAGATCCGACTCGATAGCCGTCTTCACCGCCCAGTTGGGGGCTGGACCAAGAATAAGGATGGGAGCTTTAATATCGGCGCTACGCAATTGGCAGGCTTCATCCACGGAAGCGACACCGAGCCAATCGGCGCCGATGGCCACCAGCACTTCCGCCACCGGCACGCTGCCGTGCCCGTAGGCGTCGCCCTTAACAACCGCCATGAGCTTGGTTTTTCGGGTTTTCGCCGATTTCCCGCCCGGTAAAAAACGGGAAACTGTCGCCAGGTTTTTCTCTATGGCCGAGAGATCAACCTCGACCCAGGCGTCTCGTCTTACCGATGACAGGGTCTGTTGTCTCTCACGAACCATTAGTAATATCTCTAAACACGATAATTGTCGGACCCTTGTCGGGTTGAAACTTTATGCTAGCATTGCTCTCAGCCGTATTCACAAGTAGGCTCGGGCCAATGCTTGTCTAAGTTTGGTTGTCACTAATCTGATGCCAAGCATCCAGATCATCTTGTTTCGTAGTCGCGGCGGACGGAAATTCTTGGAGTCTTTTGGAGTCCCTTTGGTAGGAAAGCGTCACCACTAGAAATCGGGAGTTGGGCCTTGAATAAAGCGGAATTAGTGGACATCGTGGCCAAAGAAGCAGCAACCACGAAGAAGGATGCCGAACAAGTTATCAACAAGATGATGGAAACCATCATCAAGCATGTTGCAACCGGCGAAAAGGTTACCTTGGTTGGTTTCGGAACGTTCGAAGCGCGTCAGCGCAAAGCACGCACCGGTCGCAACCCTAAGACCAACGAGCCGCTGCACATTCCAGCCAAGCGCGTTCCTGGGTTCCGAGTCGGCAAGGAATTCAGTGAAGCCGTAAACAAACGGAAGTAGGCGATTGGCCTGCGAGGAGCCCTTTTGGAGTTACCGAAGGTAGCATTAATTGGATGCGGCAACTGGGGCAAAAACCTGGTCCGCAACTTTGCCAACCTGGGTGCTCTTGCAGTCGTGTGTGACTCTGACCCGGTGAAGCTCGAGCACGTCAAGCGCGAGCATCGAGGGGTCAGAGTCACATCCAGTTTTCAGGAATTGCTCGACGCGCCGGATATCAAGGCTATCGTCGTAGCCACTCCTTCGGACACGCACTTCGATCTGGCCAAACAGTCGCTTCTTGCCGGCAAACACGTTTATGTGGAAAAGCCTCTGGCAAGGGACGTCCGTCACGCCGAAGAGCTGGACGAGCTGGCTACGAAAAGCAATCTCGTCCTTATGGTTGGGCACTTGTTGCTCTACCATCCTGCCGTCAATCACCTTAAAGACTTGATTGCCTCGGGCGAGTTGGGCGAAATTCTGTTCGTGCGCTCCGATCGCATGAATTTGAATATGGCACGCAGAGACTGGAATGTGTTGTGGGACCTGGCACCGCACGATATTTCCATGATGAGCTATTTGCTCGACTGTGAAGATACACAAGTGAGCCGAGTGGGGGGCTGGGATACGCACGGCGACGGACTTGTCGATGTTGCCTACCTTGATTTGGCTTTCCCGGTCAACGGAAAGGACATACCCGGACAGGTTCGCAACAGCTGGGTTGATCCGCAGAAACAGGTGCGCCTGACCGTTAACGGCACCCTGAAAACAGCCGTGCTGAATGACGCTCAAACTGAAAATAAGCTGGCTTTGCATAGCCTCACGCGAGATGGCCGCTCGGTTGTTGAATATCCAAGCTACGCGGATACCGAACCTTTGAATGTCGAATGCGAGCACTTTCTCGAGTGCATAGCAAAGGGCGAAAGACCGCGCACGGATGCCAACAATGCCTATCAAGTAGTAAGAATTCTTTCTGATGTAGAAAAACGACTCTCGGGAAGGCCCAGTGCCAAAGCGGCTCTTGGTGTGAAGTAGAAAGTCAATATAAACAGAGAAGGCAAAATCTGTTTACGTGCCTTTTGAATTCTTGAGGCGACGCGCTATATAATGAGAGACGCGCTGAAATTGCGGGAGTAATTCAGTGGTAGAATGCCTCCTTGCCAAGGAGGATGTCGCGAGTTCGAGCCTCGTCTCCCGCTCCATTTTTTTTAGACTATTGCTTGTGGTTCTTCGCTAGAGCCGCAGTCTTAAGACGGACGCAAACATTCAGCCGGACGCGGTCATCCTGCTATATTAGGTCCAGTAAGTGGCGTTGCCGCTCAATTTCCTTCCTTGAAAAAAGGCACAGATGTCAGACGCCCCCAAGCCCGACCAGCCAGATCAGTCCAAGTCGTCTCAGGGCGAGAAGAAGCCGTCTTTGAAGGAAACCGGCAAAAAACCGGAATTGGTCGCAAAAGAAGAAAAGCCAGCCATTCCACCTTTGCATTTGAAGAACCTGCCCTTGCCTGATTCGGCTGCGGCAGAGCCCAAATCCGGCGGCATCTCCATGCGCAGATCTCGCTGGGAAAGCAGTTTTGCTGCAATTAGATATATCAACAGCCTTGGTCGCGACGAAGAGGTCAAAGTTAGAGACAGCGACCGTGCCACAACGATCTTTCTTTTGCTTGCTTCAATTTTGACCGTTCTTTCGCTTGTCATCAAGCCTTTCGCAGGTATGCGCTTGCACTTCGTGCTTGTTTGCGACGCGCTTGTGGGCGTAATGCTGATTTTCTATCTTGCCAATCGTTTTGGCATCGTTAACACGCTGACACCGCGCCAGGCGCTGTTAACGTGGCAGCTCATGGTTGGTTCTGCGTTTCTGGGCATCTTCATGACAATCAACCTGGCCGTGGTCATTGGCATGGTGATCGCAAACACTTCAATCGACATCCCTCGATAGCAATAGTTAAAGAGAGCCTGTAGATAAAGTTAAATACCGGCTTCCACATGATAAAATCAGCGCCTGCACGCGGTTCCAAGGCTCTGAGCCCATTTTCTGTGTTCGTCCTTGTCACCCTTGCGGTTCGGTTTCACAAACCGGCTGGCCGTGCCTTGTCACGCAACATGTACAACCACGAAATACAAACAAAAAGGTAATTAGCAATGAAAGTCACCCTAGACAGGGAAGGCAAAAACATAGTTCGTATGGGTTTGGAACTCGAATCCGAGAAGGCATTGAAAGCCTATGAGCTGGCCTGCCGGCAGCTCTCGGGCAAGATCAATATCCCTGGATTCAGACGCGGTAAGGCGCCACGCAACATCATTGAAAAGACGCTGGGTGTCGATTACATCAAGCGTGAGGCCCTGGAGAGGCTGGTTCCGGAGCTGCTCACCAGAGCGATCCTGGACGAAAACCTGGACGTAATTACAGAGCCTGAAATCGACAATTGCGATTTCGAGCTTGGCTCGCCGCTCAAGCTCAACGCCAAATTCGAAGTGCGTCCTGAAGTGACACTGGGTCAGTATCTCGGCGTTTCGGTCGATGTGCCGGAAGCCGTCATGCCTGACGATGCGCTGGACAAAGCTTTGCAGTCCGTCGCTGAATCGAAGTCTTCGATGGCGCCTGTTCCGTCTCGCGAAGTGAAGATGGGCGACACTGTTCTCATGGATTTCGAGTGCAAAGTGGACGGCGAAGTCGTGGAAGGCGGAAAGGCGCAAGGACTCTTGCTGGAGCTGCGCGAAGGTGCTTTTCTGGAAGGCTTTTGCGAACAAGTTGCAGGCAAGATGCCCAATACCGATTTTGAAGTGGAAGCGAAATTCCCGCCTTCTTACAGAAACAAAGAGTTGGCTGGAAAAGACGCTAAGTTCAGTGTTTCGCTCAAAGAAATCAGGGAGCGCACAATTCCTGATGTGAATGAAGAACTGGCCAAAGAAGTCGGTTATGAAAATCTCGACCAGCTCAAAGACTTCCTCAAAGAGCGGATTCAAGAAGAGATCAAGCAAGAAAACGATATGCGCGCTCAACGCTCTGTTGTAGATGCGGTGGTCGCTCAGTCCAAAGTAGATATTCCGGAAACCATGATCGAGCGAGAGCAGTCTTTGCTCATGCACCAGCTCAAGCGTTATTTCGAGCAGACCGGTCAGCCCTTTGATGAATTCGAGCGTTCGGAAGAATTCCAGCAAGTGAAAGACTCCAAGTTTGAAGAAGCAAAACAGCGCGTACTCACCAGTCTGGTGCTTGGTGCTGTGGTCAGACAAGAAAAAATGAGCGTGCAAGACGAGGAAATGACGCCTTACATTGCCGAACTCGTCCAGCGCTACCAGGTGCCTGTCGAGCAAGTGGCGCGCAATGAAGAAGTGCGCCGCCAGATTATGGAAGAGGTCCTGACCAACAAAGTAGTCGAATACCTGGTCGACAAGGCCACTATCAAGTACGTACCAGAACCAGCCCACGAGCACGGTCCCGGATGCGATCACGAACATGGTGAAGGGATGCCGAAAGCCAAGAAAGCGGAGGCCCCAGCGGACGCTAAAAATAAGAAACCCGCCAAGGAGGCTGAGGCGGCGTCCGACTCAAAAGCCGAAAAACAAGAAGAGAAGCCGAAAGAGAAAGCCGGCAAAAAGGGCAAATCCTGATAGATACCGGTTTAGGGCAGGATCTAGTAAGATTGCGATTTAATGCTGCTTTTTTGGCCGGCGTTAGATAATAGCGTTGCACCCAACAATCACAGGCGGTAATTTCCCAGACAGTTAGCTAAATACAGCTATTTTTTCAAGTCTGAAAATTCGTGCTAACGTGATGTTAAGCAACAACATAAATAGTAATTTGAACAACAATTCGGAAGGAAGAAAATGTCGATAAAGCGTCCATCAAGGAATGATGTGTATGAGCTCTGGAGCGAATCTCCGGCAGCACAGTCTCCAATGTCCTACTATCCGCCCACCGTTATTGAAACGACGGCTCGGGGCGAACGCGCTTTTGACATCTTCTCGCGCCTATTGCGAGAGCGCATCATTTTCCTGGGCATGGCAATTGACGACAATGTCGCCAACTTGATCGTTGCTCAGTTGCTTCTTTTGGAAGGTGAAGATCCCGAAAAGGATATTCGTCTTTATGTAAACTCACCGGGCGGTTCGGTGACTGCCGGATTGGCTATATACGACACGATCCAGCATATACGTTCGGACGTATCGACAATTTGTTTAGGACAAGCAGCCTCAATGGGAGCTTTTCTCCTAGCAGCCGGGTCTAAGGGAAAACGACTGGCACTTCCACATGCCCGTATTCTCATTCACCAACCGCTGGGCGGCGCACAAGGACAAGCCACCGACATCGAGATTCAGGCACGTGAAATCTTGCGTATCAAACGCCAGCTCAATGAGCTTCTTGCCCACCACACCGGTCAGACAGTTAAACAAATTGAAAAGGATACAGACCGAGATAATATAATGACAGCCGAGGAAGCCAAGGAGTATGGTCTAGTAGATGAAGTGATAGCCAGGGTAGAGCCTGCGCTTTCCGCCGTTTAGGCACTAGGACCGGACTTTTCTAAGCGCCGCCTCAAAATTATAGAAAAACCTATAAATAGACCGCCGGAAAACCTACTGAGAAGGAAAACAGATGCCAAAGCAGTCAGACAACCGACTTAAGTGCTCATTCTGCGGAAAGAGTCAGGATCAGGTCAAGAAGCTGATTGCTGGGCCCGGTGTATATATATGCGACGAATGTGTCGACCTCTGCAACGAGATTCTCGATGAAGAGCTCTTCGACGGCGCGCCGCAACCGGCAGCATCCGAGGCGGTGCTTCCCAATCTGGTCGACATACCCAAGCCGCAAGAGATTAAGAGCTTTCTCGATCAGCACATAGTTGGTCAAATGATGGCCAAGAAAATTCTCTCGGTTGCCGTATACAACCACTACAAGCGGATCAGCCACAACTCGGAAATGTCCGAACAAGTGGAAATCCAGAAGTCCAATATCTTGCTCATTGGTCCGACCGGATGTGGAAAGACATTATTGGCGCAGACTCTAGCGAAATTGCTCGATGTCCCGTTTGCGGTTGCCGACGCGACCACTCTTACGGAAGCAGGATATGTAGGTGAAGACGTAGAAAATATTCTCTTGCGTCTTTATCAAGCTGCTGACTATGACATCAAGAAAGCTGAGCGCGGCATTATCTATATTGATGAAATCGACAAGATTTCGCGCAAGTCGGAAAACACCTCAATTACCAGAGATGTATCCGGAGAAGGTGTTCAACAGGCGCTTCTGAAGATGATCGAAGGAACGGTCGCCAATGTCCCTCCTCAAGGTGGACGCAAGCACCCGCACCAGGAGTTTATTCAGATCAATACCGCCAATATTCTCTTTGTTTGCGGCGGCGC
>JBGAVL010000181.1:0-12360 GCA_044228145.1 Obscuribacteraceae bacterium (SeqCode) | reverse complement strand
TCAAGAAAATCCTCTTTCGACTCCAATAATTATTGCTGTAGATCAAACAGGGTCGATGGGCTTTCTCGCCGAAAGCCTGATTAGAGAGGGTTTGGGAACACTTGTTGAGTCGATTTATGAGCGCAAGCCGGTAACAGACCCGCACATTATGTGCATGGCACTCGGTGATGCCTGGTACGACCGATCGCCGCTGCAGGTGACTCAATTCGAAGCCGATATTCGCATTGCCGAGCAGCTCTCGAAATTCTATATCGAGGGAAATGGCGGTGGAAACGGGTTTGAGAGTTACAACCTGCCCTGGTATTTTGCAGCAACTCGCACCAGATGTGATGCCCTGGCGAAGAGAAACAAAAAGGGTTACTTGTTTACTGTAGGTGATGAGCCACCGCCGCCAGAACTCAAAGCTTCTCACGTAAAAACATTCCTCGGAGGTGGATTGCAGAGTGACATCAGTACTCAAGACCTTCTCAGGCTGACAGCTAAAAATTGGGAGGTGTTTCACATCATCACTGAGGAGGGTACTTATTGCCGGTCCAAGCCACAACAAACACAGGGGGCCTGGAACAAGCTGTTGGGTCAGCGCGCAATTTGCCTGTCCGACCACAAAATGCTGCCTGAGTTGATCGTCTCAGTTCTGCAAGTCACTCAGGGAGAAAGTCTGGAAGATGTAGCCGGGAGCTGGTCGGGTCAAACTGCGACGGTGATTCTACAGGCATTGCGCGGGTTGTGCATGCCGTATCAGCCCACCATAAGATGATTGTAGGGTCGATGCCATGCGTCGACCCTACAGGAGGTGCCACTATGAGAACCGGAATTGCCGTTATTGGCGCAAACTATGGAGATGAAGGCAAGGGTTTAGTCACAGACTACATCTCCAGCCGCGTTGCGGACGATTGTACGGTGGTCAGATTCAATGGCGGTGCCCAAGCCGGGCACACTGTCGTGACGCCGGATGGGCGCCGTCATGTTTTCAGCCATTTCGGCGCCGGTTCTTTTAGTGGTTGCCCCACGCATCTATCACAATTTTTCGTAGTCAATCCGCGCTTGTTCGTAAAAGAGCTAGATGAACTCAAGCGACTATGGCTGACTCCCAAAATCACAATTGATGAGCGTGCGTTTCTCACGACACCGCTTGATGTTCTGGTCAATCAGGCGGTAGAAATTCAGCGCGGGTCCGGAAGGCATGGAAGCTGTGGCGTGGGGATTAACGAAACAGTGACTCGATGTCTGAGCAACTGTGAGTTTCGTACTCAAGCACAAGATCTTTTGAATCTCAACCTGCTTCAAGAAAAGCTGGTGTATGTCTCAAAAAACTGGCTGCCCGCACGTCTTTGCGAACTGAGAGTAGAAACTGAAAACCCACAGTTTCAAAAGATCATCAGTAACATGGATCATGTGATCTCCAATTTTCTCGAAGACTGCCGGTGTATCCTCGACTACGCCGATATTTCGAATGCAGCTCCCAATTCAAAATACATCGTCTTTGAAGGCGCACAAGGATTGATGCTTGATGAAGACAGGTTAGATCAATATCCACATTTGACCAGATCTAAAACTGGATTGGAAAATGTTGCTTTTTTGAGCCGGAGATATGGTGTTGAAGACTTGTCGGCGTTGTATGTCACTCGCACTTATCTGACCAGACATGGTGCCGGCCAGCTGCCGGGTCAGTGCGACTGGAGTTTTGAGGATGCGACAAATGTTCCTAATGCTTACCAAGGAACACTGCGCTTTGCACCTCTCGATGTTGAAAATCTTCGCTATTCAATTGATCTCGATCTGCGCCGTGGGCGATACTTGTTCCCGAATCTCACCGCACAAATGGCGATTACATGCCTGGATCAACATCCTATGTCTGACACGAACAGCCTTCCCCTGCCGATTGGCATTGCAAGTAATGGTCCCGCAAGAGAATCGGTCTCGTTTTACTTGAACAGTGCCTTAAAACCAATCTCGCGAGCCAGTGCAGTTTTGCGGGCATAGGTGTCTTCGGCTCTCTCCAATATCGTGGTTATCACTTCGGTGTAGAAAAGCGGCGGCTTGCAATTCATCCACAGATAGAAAGAAAATGAACCGGGAATAGTGTTTATCTCGTTGAAGTAAAGCACGTCAGTGCGCTTGTCGAGCATGAAGTCGATACGCGAAACACCGGAGCAATTAAGGACCTTAAAGGCTTTGACCGCGTATTCACGGGCGCGTGTTCTCAATTCCTCCGGTAAATCAGGCGGATCGATAACGCGTGTGAGCGACGCCATTCCGGCCAGGGTGTTGTCGCCTTTCTTGCTTCCTCCGCGCAGATACTTGTCCTCATATGTAAGTTCATCGCCGGACGAGGAAACCGGTATCTCGACTACTGACGCTTTTGGCTCTCCATCATCGATGACCGAAACGTTGAGTTCCATCTTGTCGTCCAGGCATGGCTCCACAATTGCGCCCACGTCATATTTCAAGGACAGAACGATGGCGGAATTAAATTCTTCAACATTTCTGACTTTGGCTACACCGATGCTGGAGCCCAGATTCAGAGGTTTTATAAAAAGCGGAAACTCTTCCAGTCCAGGGTGTTGCAAGACTTGTTCGCGCAAGAAGTCGAGATGATTTCCGTAATCGGCTTCAATAGATTCTCGCTTTACCACCACTCCTGGTAGAACCGGTATTCCGTGGCTCTCGACCAGTTTTTTTGCATGATACTTGCTCATACCAAGCGCTGAAGCAAGCACATTGCAGCCGGTGTAAGGAACCTCAGCCAATTCCAAAAGGCCCTGAATGCAGCCGTCTTCACCGTAAGTGCCATGAAATGCAGGCAAGAATATATCGACATGAATGACTGACTCCGATGCTCTACCCAGCATCGAATATGGTGCCTGTGCAATTGTCTTCGGGCGTCGTATTGTCAGTCCTTTGATATTTGGTTCGGGAAGAATTGTCACTTCATCGACGCTGCCCAATGAAGCAGGCATGCGGCGATAGAAGTTTTTGTCATAAAGCGCGTCGCCGCTGTACCATTTTCCCTGGGGAGAAATATAAACCGGAATCGGCCTGTACTTCACTGTATCCATCGCTTTGATCAGTTGCAGCCCGGTGATTATTGAAATTTCGTGTTCTACCGATCGGCCGCCAAAGAGCACAGCCACTGCTTTTCTTTTCTTGTCACCGTTGGTGTTCATCTAAGGCTCTGCTTCCTAAAATACCGGGACAGTTTCGTAAAGGTCGGGCAGATCGTTTTCAATCAAGACCGTGTCACCGTCCTGACAGTAGTCGTGACCGAGAAAGCTGAAAGCTTCCGACATTTTGTCGAATTTCTTGATCTTTTCGGCCGGCATTCCACCTTGAGACAGACCATCCAGGAGTGCCTGGCGATTGGTATTGCCTACTATTGCCACCATGTCGCATACGGTAGCGGCCAGTTGGGCGGCTTTCTTGTTCTCTTCAAATTGTTTTTCACCCAGCTCTACCATGCCCGGTGTGACTAGCACGCGCCTGCCTTCTTTCTGCTGAGAAAGAACTTCAAGTGCTGCCGCAAAACCTACCGGGTTTGAGTTGTATGCGTCGTTGAGCCTCAGCACGCGTCCCTGACGAATCGGTTTTTTGCCTGGGGCGGCTACAAATGAAGCGGCAGTTGTTTTGACTGGCTCGAGGCGATTGCTTTCTGTTTTGACATGGCGGATTGCTGCAATCACCAGATCGGGGTTCAATCCAAGTGACACTGCCATTGTAAACGAGGCAAGAATATTGCCAAGCATAGGTTTGCCGAGCAGCTTTGTGAAGCCCTTATAGGACTTGCCTTCAAACTCGATCGTAAAGGACGTGCCATCAGGGGTAGCCTGGATGTCGCACATGTAGGCGTCCAGATGTCCTGATTTTCTATCTAAACCGTAGAGTCGGGTAATGCGCTTCGGATTTTCTTGAGCTACACGGCGGCAATACTCGTTGTCTCCATTGACGACAAGGATACCGTCTGCCGGCACCGCCTGCGCAAGCTCCGACTTGGCCTTGAAAACGTTTTCCGGCGAGCCGAATCTTTCCAGGTGCATGCCTCCTATCGCCGTTACAATGGCGGCATCCGGCGGTGTAAGCGTGCACATGCGTTTGATCGAACCGATGTAATACGCGCCCATTTCAACCACCGCAAAACGGTGTCCTGGGCGCATGCGCTCTCTGATTTCGCGCGTCATTCCCATGTAACTGTTGATGCTGCGTGGAGTGCTGAAGGTCGGACCAACTGACGAAAGGATGTCGGCAAGTATGACTTTAGTACTGGTCTTGCCGTAGCTGCCTGTAATACCTACAACTCTCGGCTTTACCGATTTGATGATACTGCGCGCTTCATTTGCGAAACTTTCTTGCAGTTCCTTTTCGTTTTTGGAAAGTATCAGGTTGGCGAGCACGAGAAAGAGCGGTTGAGTTTGGGTCAAAACAACCGAAGCAACAAGGAAATGCGGCAGTCTGTTGACCCCGCCGATAAACCAAACGGCTAATGCAATAAGCGCTACAGCAGCTACATATAGCCACATAGCCAGGCGGAAGATACGGCGCGCCCGCTCAGTCATCTTGAGCTTGATCTTGCCTGTGCCCGTCGGGTCCTCTTCTTGTTTTGCCAGCCAGAGAAGCATCATGCAGGCAAAAACGCCGGTCAGGAAAGTTCCTCTGTCATCAACCGAAAGAAAATAAGCCGAGGTCGCCGCGCAGAAAACTGTAATTGCCGACGCCCTTTTGTCGAATGCGCGTTTTTCTATTATCCAGTCTACGAAGCGTTTTCCTTCATACTCTTGTTGTTGAAAGTATTGCAGGTAGCGCAGCCCTCTTTTTTCAAAGAAGCCTATATTGCCGAGCGCGGCAAGTGTCAAGCCGACTGCGATCGATTCGGGAGATGCGGAAAATTCTTCAAACATTGGCTAAATCTCCTTGCTTAATCGCCGGAGATTCTTTCCTATGTGTGTTCAAAAAATCCAAAATATAGTACGCGCAAAGATGCGCGCCTTCGTCGATAAAAGGAAAATGATCTTTGTCGGGCAAAACCAGAAGTTGCGATTCGGCAATGATTGACTTCAAGCGGTAACCCATCTCTACAGGCGTCTCCTGGTCCTTTTCTCCCCAGAGAAGAAAAGTTGGACAGCTAATTTGCGCTGCATTCTGACTTTGATCTTCGTTGACTGTTTTGACCAGTATATTTTTCAGAGCGCCGGCATTTTTGTAATCGCGCGATGCATATTTCGGGACGAACCAGGTTTCAAAATACTTGCTGCCGAATGTGGAATCGCACCATTTGAGACTGTTGGAGAGCAGTTTGAGGGCTTTGGCGCGATAGAGGCGTTTTCCTTTCATTTGCGATTTGAGGCCGCCCGAATTGATCAATACGAGTGCATTGACTCGTGTTTTGTGCTTGACGGCCATGCGCATGCCGACACGCCCGCCAAATGAATGCCCGATCACAATGGCATTTTCCAGACCCAACTTTTCAAAAAGCTCATCAATGCAACGAGCGTAATCTATTGTGTCCCAGTCATCTGTGGGTTTTTCTGATTTGCCGAAGCCGGGCAGGTCGACAAGATAAACCTGATGGTAGCGTGAGAGCAGATCGCCCAAAATACGCATGGATTCAAGCGACTGGCCCCAGCCGTGCAACATCACGACAGGACTGCCGTGCTCACCCAATTTGACGTAATTTACTTCTGCCACTTGAACTTTATCCATTTATGCGGACGGCTGCTTTCTATGGTAACCCGGCCGCCTACTTAACCCGTTTAAAAACTAGTAAAATAGCCGCTTTTGACTGTTTTCCATCAGGGCTTCCAAACCGCTTTTTCTTCTGCAGTAAAGTCTCCCAGCGTTTTCCACTCCGGATTAAGTCTGACTCCAAATTTCTCCATAACCCTGTCTTGCATCTTCTGGAGCAGGCTGGTCACTTCAGAGGATGTGGCGCCGCCCAGATTGATGATGAAATTGGCGTGCAGGGCAGAGACAGCTGCGTGCCCTACGGTGAGCCCTTTGGCGCCCGACTGGTCGAGGAGCATACCGGCGGAGCGCGTCGGCTCCGGATTCTTGAAGGTACTGCCGGCATTGGGAGAGCCGATTGGCTGTGTACGCAGGCGATACTCTTCGTTGTGACGGATGCGAATTTCGATTTCTTCCGGTCTGTCAGTGTTGAGCCTCAGTTTTGCGGACAAGACGGCATGTTTATTGGGGTCAAGGGCGCAACGCCTGTATTGAAAACCGAGCTCGTCCTTGGTCAGTGTGATTACTTTATTGATCGTCGAGTCGTACAGCGACACTTCTTCTACAATTTCGGACATGGAGCTTCCATGGGCACCGGCATTCATGATCACGCCACCGCCCACCGTGCCTGGAATGCCGGCGGCAAATTCCAGCCCGCACAGGCCCCACTGGGCTGCATGCCTGGCCAGATGCGGCAAGCGCGAGCCGGCTCCCGCTTCAATCAAATTGCTTTCCAGTCTTTCGACCGCTGTGATTTGAGTGGTTCTAACTACGGTGCCTGCAAAACCTTTTGAGGAAACAAGAAGATTAGAGCCGCCGCCCAGAACGAACCAATGTTCGTTGTTCTTGGCTAACTCGTCGACAATGGCGGCCAGTTCGGCAACCGTAGTCGGTTGAATGAGGCGTTTTGCTTCACCGCCAATTTTGAGCGTCGTAAAACGAGCTAGTGGCGCGTCGAATTGTTCTTCTTTTATCCCTGGCTTTTTTTCAAGCATTTGATGAGCTCGCTGCCAACATCTGTAATATCACCGGCTCCAATAGTCAAAACCAGGTCATTCGGTTGAAGAAAATCGGCTATTTTGGCAGGCAGATCAATTGTCTTGCCTTCCAAATGCTTCACATTGGCATGACTCATTTCGCTCACGAATCGCTCTGTGGTTATGCCTTCAATTGCGCCACCGCGGGCAACGTAGATATCCGTGATGAGAACGAGATCGGCGCCGTCAAATGATTTTAGAAACTCTTGCCAGAGATCGCGCAATCGTCCTGGTTGATGCGGTTGGAAAACCGCGACGATCCTGGACGTTACCTTGCTTCCGTTTACTGATTGCGCGGAGAGATATTGTTGCGCCGCCTGCAGCGTGGCAATGACTTCTGTAGGATGGTGGGCATAATCATCGACGATAACAGTTCCGGCAACATCACCTTTGATCTGAAAGCGACGGGCGACGCCGCCGAAAGTCGCGAGCGAGCGAGCCGCAGTTTCAAAAGGAATGCCCAGCTCCATGCCGGAAACAATTGCCGCCAGCGCGTTTTGTTTGTTGTGCTCGCCAGGTACTTTGAGTGTTAGTTCACCAATGAGAGAGTTTCCTTTGAACACTCGCATGGCAAATCCAGGCAATGACTCATATCTATAATCGGCTTCCGGTGCGAGATCTACGCGGCCGTATGTGACTGTGGGTTTGGCGATTCTTTTGAGCAAATTCTTGCAGCCGATATCGTCTACACAGACAATTACTTTGTTGTCCGTATGTGCGGCGAATTCAAGCATTGCTTCTTCAATTTGCGCCATGCCGCCTGGATAATTCTCCAGATGATCGGGCTCGATATTTGTTATCACAGCTAGATGCGACCGTAAATTCGCATGGGTGCCGTCCGATTCGTCGGCTTCGGCGACGAAATAGCCACCCTGTCCGTAGCGAGCATTGCTGCCGATACGCTCGAAAATGCCACCAACAACTACGGATGGATCAAGACCACCGTCGATAAGAACCTGTGCCACCATGCCGGTGGTTGTCGTCTTGCCATGCGTGCCTGTGATCGCCACCATTTTTGATTTGGAGCCGAGCGCAGCCAGCATTTGAGAACGGTGGAATACAGGAAGATTCTTGGCTCGCGCGGCTGCCAACTCGGGGTTTTCGTTGACGATTGCCGTGGAGATCACCAGACTGCCGGCTTCCGCCACGTTTTCGGCCACGTGACCGATGAAAATCTTGGCGCCCAAATCGGCAAGTTCGTTGGTGATATCTCCAGCCTGCTTGTCAGAGCCTGAGACGGCTTTGCCTTCCCTGAGCAGCAATCTGGCCAGTGCCGACATGCCGATGCCGCCTATGCCGATGAAATGCACCGGTTCGGCAAGATTTTCAAGTTTCAATTCACCTGTCTGCAATGCTGCCTGCTGTCTACTTGTGGGCTCGACAAAAGTTCTGTCTATGTCCAATGTATGTTCCAAACCGCCAGGATGTGTGCTCATAGACTCCTTTTGTATATCGAATGGAAATGCATTGAATGACAAGAACCAAACTGCGTCTCGATTTCAGAGGATTTCCACAATCACTCATCTCTAGAATCTTAGCCGGAAAAGCCGCTCCGCTCAATCGTCTTTGAGACTAAAGATCAAAGTGATCGCAAAGTATCGGTTCGCAAACCAGGACAATCTATTGGCAAGTATGTGCCAAAAAGCCGACGCGTCTGGGCGCCGACTTTTGATGCTTTTGATTTGTCTTGCGACTACTTGGCTGAGAGCGCCAGAACTTTGGTGGCCAGACGAGATTTTCTCCTGGCTGCTGCGTTCTTGTGCAAAACCCCTTTTGCCACTGCTTTGTCGATTACTTCATAAGCATGGCTGAGAGCTTCTTTGGCGTTTTTCGCACTGGTCGACTTGACTGCATCGGCAACGTTATTGCGCACGGTGCGGACTGCAGACTTCCATGTCTTGTTGCGAATGCGATTGCGTTCGGAGACAAGGACACGTTTTTTTGCTGACTTGATATTAGGCACGGCTTAGAATCCTGACCTGTTGTACGTTTCGAAGGTTGGTATTCTAACACATGTCGATTGGATTACGTGGCAGTCGGCTTTTGCACCGAAAAAGTTGCTTACAATTTTTTTTTGCACTTGAGGACTATTGGAAGTTAAACCGTTAACGGTTTAACTTCCAGAGTAAACCCAATGGCACGCTTAAAACAGTGCGCCTGTGAGGTTCTTCAAAAAACAGCCGGACTTGGAGCCTTTAGAAATTGTTTGGGTCGATGGTGGGGCCTTTAGGCTGCGGCGCTGTAGGACCGCTGCCTTGCGATCCGCCCTTATTCTTGACCGAATTTTCGCCAGGAGGTCCGGTAAGGGTCAGAATTCCAGCCATGAGCTTGCCATAGCCACCTTTGTCCGCCTGGCTCTGAGCCCAGTCGACCGCTGCTTGAGCGCCGTCCTTGCAATACTGTTCAACGTTTGGTCCAGCCAGAGTCGTACGCAGAGCTTTGAGGTTTTCGCCGTTTTTCGATTTTGCGTAATCTTCTACCACCTGGTCGGCAGTCTTTAATTTATTGTCAGAAATTTTCTTGACTTCTTTGGCCTGCTGGACGTCTTTCTTCTCTGCCTTCTCTTTTTTGTCCTTGCTCTCGTAGGCCTCACGATGCATCTGGGCTGAGCCGTCGTTGCTCTTATCGCCGCCGCCTTTTGGTATTTCTCTACCTACATCTCTGCTCATAAAAGCTCCTGCCCTCAAACTGCCATGGGGTGTCTTTTGCGCTATTTTACGGGATTTAGTAACTGTCGCTTCGAGATCGGGGTCGAAGCAAGACCTGATACCTCACTTTCGAACTTACCCTGTCTTATGGTGGCAGTCAATGCGGTAATTACGTAGTCACAGCAACTTCTCACTAGAAATAATACATCGGCGGGTATCGGTCGTGTTTTTCAAGAGAAGTGTACGCAAACAAGCTGACAATCCTTTATGGAGACGCACTCGAATTTCCCGAACCTGTGCTGGGCTTGACGTTCCAATCGAATTTATTCATCCACCGATTCGGTGCCGGAACTTTCCACAACAGTCGGCTCCTCTATTGTGCCGTTGCGCCGGATCGTGAAAACCGTGACCACATGTTTTTCTTGCATGCCTTTGGGCGGCGTCCACTTAGATTGAATCAGGCGCTTCATCTCTCTTACGTAAGGACCCATATCGACATTTTGTGGTGGTGTGTCGTCGTTGTCGTCATCGTCGCCGGCTTCTTTGGCAGCGGATTTTGTTGGTGTTTGAGAGGGTGCTTTTACAGGTGGTGCTTTCGCTGCTGCTTGAGGCTTGGCTCCTGCTGCCGTCTTCTCCTCGGATGTTTTGGACTGTGCCTGATTCGCTTGTGCGATATCTAAGTCATTGCCTGGAAGCTTCGCAGCAATCAGAGTTCTCGATCTGTTCTTGCGCCCAGGAGTACCGGAAATGATATCGGGACGTTGCATAGTCAGCTGGTCGATTGGATGGCCAATCTGCACCGACTTTTCGGCAATCGAGCTTTTCAGGCGCACTCCCAGGGGCACGTCGGTGATACCGGGACAGTCGCTTGCAGCCACGAACAAGGGAGTCTGTTCTTTTCCGTGCACACTGGCGGCATCTCGATTGACGCTTTCAACAACATATCCTGCCACGGCGGCAAGGGGCAGGGTACCCATGCCGGTGGTCATCCCTTCAACAATGTATTGAGCAAAACTGGAGACCTGAGCGACTGAAGAACTCTGTGAATGCTGCATTCCTTTTGTTGCCGACAATATGGTGACGCCGCTGTTTTTCGCTATGGCTTCAATATTTAGCCCACCGTCTTGAGGCGATTGATCGATTGGATTGACTGCCGGAGACAGATCGAGAAATGCGATCACGCGCTTGCATTGCAGACGCCGTTTGACATTGGACAATAGTGTACTTAAAGGTATGCCCTCTTGTGCAGAGTTCTCCAGGTGAGTGTCATTGGCGAGAAGCATCACGCCTTTGCCGGCTTCACCGCGGACGAATCGCGTACAAATGTAGATGACGACAAGATCTTCAGGAAGTGCTTTTTTGCAGAGCCATTGATCGGTGAGAGTTTGTTCGATTGAATCTTTTTTCGCCGCCTGATTGGCAATTGCAATTACATGATCGGGCGCGAATCTGCCGATGCCTACATTTTTGAAAACATCAGCAAGGGCTGTAGTGTTTTTGAAAGCAAACTTTAGAGGAGCGATATTTGGATCTTCGAATTGACCGACACCGATGAAAACTCCCCATTTGTCTCGTATTTCGGTCGCTGCTCCCGCTTTCTTTGCACTGGTAACCGGGGCGGCGATTCTTTGCTGTGCCGCATTTACTTTTGACAGCGCCGCGTTTTTCATGCGAACAAAGGAATTCTCCGCCTTTGCTGTTTGCATCCATGCCGGCTGAAGCAGCAAGACCGTACAAATGATGGCGCCTCTTAGCATGAAATTTCCTCGATAAAATCTTGAACTTCTTTTGACGATGGTAGCCGTGTCTGTGCTGTTTCCAGATTGATAGATTGCAGTTTTGCCGATAGGTGCAGGAGTCTTTTTGCCTCTGAATTGTCTATGCATCTTTCAAGTGTTTCAGTCCCCTGAGTTTGAAGTGCTGACTGTCCCTTCTTTACTCTCGCTTTTCCGCTTACAGTTTCTACCCTGGCAACAATATCAGGGTCCAAATCGTACGCGTCGTAGATGAGCCTGTCGATCGATCTGTCGATGAAGAGTATCAGATCATCTGTCTTTTGGCAGTAGTCCAGGCTGCTATAAGCCATGAGTTCGGCAATGCGGTTTGTCAGGTATGAAACGCCACGGCACAATAACTCATTCATTGCTTGATTTTGAAGAATTGGCATTGCTTCCACTGTGTCGATGTCGACTTGGGCAAGCGCCCGTCCGGTCTCTCGTGTTCTCAGCCGGTACAGATGACGCCAGAGGCTCGAGTTCATAACCGCACAAAGGCTCAGCAAATCAAGCGACGGGTCCTTGCTCAAGGCGGCGGAAAAACTGTGTACGTTGTTGAGGTGGTAGAGCCCGCTTGGATCTAACGCGCAGACGAGCGAATCACCAGTTTGTCTGACCAGTATTTTCGGATTCTCGACTACTTGCTCGTTGAAGCCGCCCTTAAAGAGCAATTTCGGATTGACGTTTATCCAGTCGCCTGACCAAGAGACCATAAAACGTTTTACCTGCGCACCGGATGTAATTCCTCTACGCCAGGATTTATCCATAGGCTGCCTGCCTGTGATTGAGTTTCTGCCAGTCAGAGAACGTATTCCTGTATATCCGGAGAGCAGGCTTTTCAATCTGGGCAGCCGGTCGGTCAGTTTGAGAAGCTCATGATCCTGCTTATCGAAAATCAGACGAAAGGAGTCGTTGGTTCTATCATGCAGCTCATTTATCGACAGTGCATATGTTTGGGCTGCATTCAGCTCGACTCCGGATTCTAAGGATCCTAAAGATCCTAAAGCTTGCCCTCTGTCGTCAATGAATGTGGTCAGGTCAACCGGATAATCTTCGGCAGTTTTCTTTTCTTTCCGGTAGTGAGCTATACACCATCTGCCCACGACCGCCTCGGGAATTATTGAGGCCGGCAATTCATTCAATGATTGAATCCGGCAACTTTTGAGCAAAAGCTTTCTCAATTTG